>OMVI01000035.1 GCA_900314455.1 uncultured Prevotella sp.
GAAAAAATGTAAGGCTGAGATACAGAGTATCAATCAGGAATCGTCAAAGACTCAAAGCACTTGGAGTAAGATTGTCGGTTTTTTTAATGTGAACTGGGGAGCCATAACTCAAGGTATAGCAGCAATAACGGGATTGTCAGTTACAATAAGGAAGTGTACAAATGATTACGCTGCCATGGAAGATGTTATGGCAAATACCCGTAAGTACACAGGTATGACGGATGAGCAGGTACGTGCACTTAACGAGGATTTTAAGGGAATGGACACCAGGACTTCGAGAGAGCAACTCAATGATTTCGCTGGTGCTGCCGGACGTCTGGGTATAACATCGAAGAAGACTGTCGAAGAATTCGTTGATGCCGCCGATAAAATATCTGTCGCCCTCGGTGATGACCTTGGTGATGGGGCCGTCGACCAGATTGGTAAGCTCGCTATGGCTTTCGGCGACGATAAGACCCTCGGACTACGTGGTGCGATGCTTGCAACCGGTTCTGCTGTCAATGAGCTGGCTCAGAATTCTGCTGCAAGTGCAGGTTATCTGGTTGACTTTACAGCCAGACTGGCCGGTGTTGGCAAGCAGGCAGGAATGACCCAACAGCAAATTATGGCAATGGGTTCAGTTCTTGACTCGAGTATGCAGCAGGATGAAACATCTGCTACAGCTATATCGCAACTTATAACCAAAATGTCTCAAGATCCTGCCAAATTTGCGAAACTTGCAGGTAAGTCCATCAAGGAATTCTCTGGCCTAGTCAAGAACGACATGAATGAGGCATTGCTTCAGTTCTTTGATGCCATGAAGTCTAAGGGGGGATTCTCCGAGCTTGCACCAATGTTTGAGGGTATGGGACTGAGTGGCACTCGTGCCGTCGGAGTGCTTTCAGTCATGGCAGACAAACTCAATGACATTAGAAGCGCTCAGGAAACAGCAAATCGTGCATACTTCACAGGAACGAGCGTCGTCAAAGAGTTCAATATCCAGAATACGACAGTACAGGCACAACTAGAAAAGGCAAAGAAAGAATTCCAAGAACTAACTATAGAACTTGGTGGGAAACTCCTTCCGGTAGCGAGAAAAGCAATCAGCACAACGAGCGCAAGTGTACGTATACTTTCACAGGCAACAAACTTCATAATTAGCCATAGGAGAACGCTCATCGCACTAGCCGCTTCAATCACAGCATTGACAATCGCTGTCAATATAAGTACCATCGCTTTCAGAATACACTATGCCGCAATCGTTATAGGTGAAACGGTAGTAAAAGCATATAAGACAGTTGTTACTACCTTAAAAGCGGCATTACTGGCACTCCGTCTGGCATGGATAGCGGCTACTCAAGGTACTGAGGCATACACCGCAGCACTGCAGGCTAATAAAATAGCCAGTGCAACTAACCCTTGGACAGCACTTGCAACAGTGATACTCACCGTAGCAGGTGCTTTAGTTACTCTCGTAGCTGCGTTCAAGGATGGTGAGGAATCAGCGCAAAAAGCGAGTGATGCCACGAACACATTCATACAAACCCAGAAAGCAATGAGCGATGTTAATAAAGAAGCTAACGATAATACAGCAGAAGAGATTACAAAACTCAAAATGCTATATGGAACCCTTAAGGATGACAATGCTCAGTACTCTGCAAAGCAAAACGCTTTAAAGCAGATTAAACAAATGGTTCCCTCGTACCATGGCGCACTTTCAAAGGAAGGTAAACTCATCAATGACAATGTGCAAGTTCTCAAGCAGTATTGCGATAACCTTATCGTTGCTGCAAAAGCGCAGGCAGCATTCAACAAGATGGTTGAACTTCAAGCCAATAACATGCAGCATCAAGACTTGCTGACTGGAAGAACGAATAATCAGGCATGGGTAAAAAGTCAGTTGGCAAAGTATGGATATAATCCGGATACTGATGTACTGACCGAGGATAGGAACGGTATGAGAATTGCGAAGAATGTCAACGGCAAATGGCAATATGTAAATGTTGCAATAAAAGACTGGAATACTGTTCGTGACCTCAATGAGCTTTATAAGTACAACAACCAGCGAATAAAGGAGGAGACGGCAGCTATTAATACAAATAATGCAGTAATGAAGAATCTAGAAGCAACGGTAAAGGCTGATGCTTCTAAGGCTTTACAAGGAGGGAATAATAGAAATGATGGTGGAAATGGTGGTAGAAATGGTGGTGGAAATGGTGGTGAAACCACCACTACATCATCCCCTTCTCCATCACGTGGTGGGCATACCGATACCAACAACGACCGTAGCCAGCAGATGCAAAAGGAAATCGATGATGCCAAAAAACTTAACGAATCACTTCAGGCAATAAATCTCACAAGGTATTATAAAGGTGAAATTGATTATCGTGAATACACAAAAGAAATGCAACGGCTGGCTGTCGATGCAATCAATAAAGAGATTGAAATTAGAAAAAAGTATGGCGATACATCAAAGTCAATGGACTTGGAACTTGCAAAGGCACTTTCCGAACAAAAGAAGGCTCAAATAAAAGAGGATGAAAAACAGCTGGAGCAAGAATATAAGAAACAGAAGATCAATGTCCAGCTTGAATATTACAATCCGGATTCCGATAAGTATCAGGATCAAGATGCAATTGATGAGGAACTATACAAGAAGGAAATTGAATTCCTTCAAAAAAAGAAAAATCTACAAGTAAAAGGTTCAGAAGAATATTATGACATAGATGAACAGATAGAAGAAGAGGAACTACAGCATAAGTTAGCACGCCGCGAGTCTTGGGAAAAGAAATATAAGGCGCTGAAAGAACAATATTCCAAAATGTCTTTCTCTGAGCAGGAAAAACAAGAACTTGAAGGTCTTGATGCATTGGGACTCAAAGAAATGGGTAAGACAGAGGAATACGAGCAGTTGAAGATGGCCATCAAACTTAAATATGCGAAAATGGCTGCTGAACAGACGAAGAAGGCTGAGAACGAGGAAATTATTAGTACGGCTAGAAGCAGAGCAGGTATCGATGATACCAACGGACAGGAGGGCAATGATGATATATTCTCGGTAGTAGGTGAAGTCATGGGAATGAAGGCTACCGAAGAGCAGCTGCAGCAGATGCGTCAGGATGGTTTGATAAACGAGCAGCAATACCTTGACGCAAAAGAGCAGCTGCATAAAAACTTCTGGGATAACCTTCCGAAAATGGCTCAGGCTGCTTACAATACTATTAGCCAGTTCATGGATGGAATGTCAAGCTACTATTCAGCACAGTCGGAATATGAAGTAGCCTTGACACAAAAGAAGTATGAAAAGCTTATCGATAAGGCTGGCAACAACTCGGCGAAGCAGAAGAAGCTGCAAGAGAAGCAGGAAAAGGAAATTGCCAAGATTAAGACGAAGTACAACCGCAAACAGGTTAAAATTTATTGCTGTCCGCTAAAACTCAAAATGGCAAAAACATCCAACCCGAAGCCCTGTAAATTTGGACTTCGGGCTTATTCTTTCAAAAAGTAAGCCCCCCTCTAATCAAACAGACTCG
>OMVI01000032.1 GCA_900314455.1 uncultured Prevotella sp.
GCGGGCAGCCACAAGGGCCGCCCCTGCAGTGGATGTGGCATTACATTAAAGCCGCTGACGTCTTTGCTGTTTAGACATCCTCCCCCAATGGGAGGGAGTTTGATTACCAAAGGAAGATTGAAGCCTGCCCAAGCCCTCCCGAAAGGGAAGATGTTTGATGTGACTTGTGGTCGTATCTAGTTGATGGCGCAAGTATTTATCATGGTGGTTAAACATCCCTCCCATCCGGGAGGGCTTGGTTAGGCTTATTGTTAATTTTTTTCTTTTGTATTTTCTTCTTTTTTGTCTTTGTAACTTGTTGATAGTCAATACGCTTGCAAAAGCATAGCTTTTGACTTGTAAAAGTTAAGGTTTTAGGTTGTAAAAGTTGAGGTTTTAGCGTGTGAAAGTTGAGGTTTGGGAACGCAAAAGGATAGCTATGGGAAGAGTGTAAAGATAATTCCGACTCGGCTGTTCCTCACCAAGCCTCCCCAAAGGGGGAGGATGTTTGATTACCTAAAAATAATTTTAGACAAACCTCCAAACTATTTTGCCATCCACAAGGGACGCCCCTGCAGTGGAGTAAATGTTCCCGAGCAGTGGAGTAAATGGTCCCAAGCAGTGGAAGAAGCGTTCCCCAGCATGCGATGATGAGCTCAGTTGAAAGTAAAATAGGGATGTTGGATTATCTTAAAATTTGATTGCTGGGTTGCGCAACGGCGTTTTGGCGTACTTTATTGCAGATTAGAATAAAGCTCGGCGTACTGCTTTGCGACCTTGATATAATCATGATGGCGGCGGATATACTCGATGCTGTCAGCCTTTAGTCCAGGTGTTAAGTAAGGGTTGAGGATAAGATGTTCAAGTTCTTGATAAACACTATTGTACGTCGGTTGTACATTGACAATTGGACGCAGCTCCTTCTCGTGGATTATCTCATAGTTCTCGGGCTCACCGCCGCCAATGACGATGATGCCTTTCGACATGGCGAGCAAAGCGTTCATAGCCGGAGTATAACTGTACAGTTGGTCCATGATGGCGTCAGAACCGTTTAGCATCTTCGTGTATTCGTCGAATGGTACGCCCTCGGCTATGCGCAGTTCAAGTCTATCGGGGTATTTCGCCTTCACAGCCTTGGCAGCCTCAAGCATGATGTCAGTGCCTTTATATGCGGAACGGTTCTTGCTGATGCCGATGAAAAGCTTGAGAGCCTGACCAGAAGGCCTTATGGCCTCCCCAGGCTCCTCCGAATGGAGGGAATGTTGAATAGTCTTGTGGATAGAGTCGGTACTTTCCGGCAGTTTGATCGGGTAGGGAATGAAGGTGGTTTTGTTGGGAAAGACGGGACGATAGCAGACGTCATACTCGTAAAGACCGGTGACAATGGCGTCGCAGGAGGCTGCTATCTCCTTGTTGAGGCGTTCTTTCGGAGTGCCAAGCCAGTCGCGCTGCTCAATGACGGCAGCTTCGTCGGTTCGTACGCGGTCGCCGATATTGAAGTCGCTGTACCGCAGTGGCTTGTCGTATGTGCACGTTTTGACCCAGTAGTAGTCCATGCCGAAAGCTCCGAGGACGACGTGACGGTTATGCTTTTTCAAATAGTGGTAAATAGGGAAAAGCCTCTCTGCCTTCACCTCGAAGAACATTGGGTTGATGAGTTGTACTATATCGTAACCTATAAGCTTTGGTAGTAGAGTTAAAATTTTAAGATACAGATTAATACCTGCTAGTTTTCCATCTTTCCTCGAAACATCTATGTCGCGTGGATAATTCTTCCACGAGTCACCGTCGCTGACGACTGTGACCTCATGACCAAGCTTTCGCAACCCCTTTGCGAGTGTTGCGTGCACGTTGCTGTATTCACCGATGAATAAAATCTTCATGCTATGGCCTCCCCAAGCCCCTCCGAATGGAGGGGATGTTTGAACACATTGTTGCTTGTTATTCTCATGTTTACTTTTTAGAATCGAATGATCTCCACAGTTCAGCTTGCTCTGCCATCCTCTGCAGGGGCGTCCCTCGTGGGCGCCCGGTCGCCTTGAAAAGGCGAAGGTTATAATTTTTTATTCGGTCTTACAGACCGACCGGGCGCCCACAAGGAACGCCCCTTCAGTGGAGACTTTCGTGACCATTCTGATAAATATCCTTTTCCCACCGTGATTCCCTATTTATCCACAAGTCATTTTAGACATCCCTCCCATTCGGGAGGGCTTGGGTAGGCTTCCTCTGTATTACTTTCTTAATACTGTAAGCAGTATTTTGCGTCCCACCTTTGAATTAACCAAACGTCGGAAGTACTTGTATTTCCGCGTGTAATCCTTCTCTGGCAATGGGAAGAGACCCTTCTCGTGGAGGCGTTTCACGACCCGCTCGAGATAATGGCTGCTATGCGTGAGCGTTATAACATTGTAGAGATAATCCATAGTGAGCTGGTCGATGCGGCGTTGCAGTGCCGTCCGGTCGCTGTAAGGCATGACATCAGCCCTGTCGCGGAGCACCGACAGTACCTTTACGGTGTCGTTGAGACGCTTCAACGTCCAGCGTCTGCCCTTCTCATGGGTAATGGAGCCGCGCCGCTGACGGTAGTAATACGCCGCCGACTTAGTCTCATAGACATTCTCGGCACGAAGCATCAGCTGTGGAGTGAACTCCTCGTCCTCATGAAGGATACCCTGATGGAAGCGCAGCGAGCCCAGAATGCTGCGCCGGAAGATGTAGCCCCAGGCGCCGGCACGAAGGTTGTTGTGGCGCATATATTCCGTTCCGCTCACCGGTCCCTCAAAGTCGAGTCCGGCATCAATATCGTCCTTCCGCTGCTTTGTGGTAAGGTTGAAGAGCACGATGTCCGCGTCTTTGTAGCGGACGAGGTCGAGGCAGTGCTCGTAAGCCGTCGTGACGAGTGTGTCATCACCGTCGACGAACTGCACATACTGTCCCGATGCCAGTGCCAGTGCTGTGTTGCGTGCTCCCGACAGACCTTTGTTCTTCTGTCGGATATATATTATTTTGTCACGGTAATTCAGTAATTCGTTAAGAGGACTTATATCGGAGCCATCGTCGACGAGTATTATCTCGCGATCGTCGTCACTCAGCGACAAGGCGAAAATACTGTCGAGGCATTCCTTTATAAGCTTGACAGGCAGGTTGTAGCATGGAACGATGAACGTTATCAATGGTAACGCTTTGTCATTCTGTGTATAAGTTTGTTTATTTTGCATAACTTCTTTAACCCAATTAAGTGTAGCAGTTTCAGTTTGTAGTTGTCTTTGAACGGCATGACGGGCAACTTTGGCTCCTTGCCAGTTAGTTCGTAGACGTCGAGTTGTATGTTCAGGACATGAGCGTAGAAGGCTCCGTCGATTTTATTTCCACTGTCAATATATTTCAGATGAGCTTCGAGCAAGTCCTCGAGCTGTCGTCCCGTTGCGGTCTGCGTAATTCCCTTGCCGTTGAAGCAGTAGTAGTACATTCCCGTCGAGGCAGTCATTATCTCGTCGCATTGCGCCATTAGGAGCGGAAGCGTGTAGGCATCCTCGAATACTTTGCCTACTGGAAAGCGCACTTTGCCGAACAGTGAGCGGCGGAAGATTTTGTTGCAGGCGTAGGTATGGGCGTAGGCATGTCCGCGAAGCCAGTAATCGTCACTGTCGTTGTATATTTCGTCAGTCAGAATTAACGGCTTGGGAGCAGGTCCACCGTAGTCTTTTATAATTGGAAACTCGATGAAACCGGCGTTTTTTTTACCATCGAGCGCTTCCAGTAAGCCTTTGTACGTCCCCTTGGCAATGAAGTCATCGGAGTCGACAAACGTCACATACTCGCCCCGTGCTATGTTAAGTCCGGCGTTGCGGGCATCCGACAGTCCCCCGTTTGCCTTGTGGACTACGCTAATATTGGCGTATTCATCGGCAAGTTGGTCACAAAGAGCCGCGGAACCATCGGTCGACCCGTCGTCAACGAGTAGTATCTCGCTGTCGTCAACATCTTGTGCCACGACACTCTCTACGCAGCGCCGCAGTGTCGTCGCCACTTGGTAGACGGGGATTATGACGGTTAGTTTCATACGACAAAGTTAGTGGAAAAAAACAATACAGCAAAGAAAAAGACGAAAATATTGTAAAGTCGAGTTAGCAATATGGCTTTTAGGAATTTAAAATGCCGTTAAACGTGTATAAAAAACTATTTAACTTCTTGGTTGTTGGAAAAAAAATTGTAAATTTGTGACGATTTTACACATTGTGTAATGGCACTGATAATAGTAGCTATAGCGCTGATTTGCTTCCTGCTAATTGCGACGGGGAGCCTCACAAACGTTAATAAGGCTGCCGTGGCGGTGTTCGCGGGAACCTTAGGGTGGGTACTGTACATTTGCTACGGCGCCGACTTTGTCATGAGCCAGCATCAGTCTGAGTACTCGACGTTCCTCAGTGGCGCCACCGCTACAAGTGTTGCCGTAAAGCAGTTCATAGCTGCCAATGTGTTCCTCAAGTACGTCGGCCGCGCTGCCGAGATAGTTCTGTATCTCCTTGCCACGATGACGATAGTGCAGGTTCTCGACAACAACGGGTGCTTTGACTTCCTGAAACAATTGCTCCGGACACGCAACAGCCGGAAGATGCTGTGGATGCTTGCCGTGATAACGTTCGTGGTGTCGGCTAATCTCGACAACCTGACGACGACAATCATGATGCTCATGATGATGCACGGCATTATACAGAACCGCCGGCAGAGAATGATACTCGGCTCGGTGATTATCATTTCGGCTAACGTTGGCGGTGCGCTGACGGTTATCGGTGACCCGACGAACTTGCTGATATGGAATAAGAGCGCCGTGACGGCTACCAACTTCTCGGTTTCACTGGCGTTGCCGTGCCTCGTGGCGTGGCTCGTTCCGGTGTGGTGGATTGGTCGGATGCTTCCGGAAAGGGTAGATACGGGATGGACAGCGATGCCGTACCGTGGCGATGATACTCGTCTGAACGTGTGGCAGCGGCTGTTGATGCTCTTCGTGGGAATAGGCGGACTGTGGTTCATTCCTACTTTCCACAACATCACGAAGCTCAGTCCGTTCCTCGGCGCGTTGTGCGTGCTGTCGGTGCTATGGATTGTCAACGAGATTGTAAACCGCAAATTGAACAATGTTGACAAGGTCATTGAGAACCGTGTACCGCGTGTGATGCAGTACAGTGTCATACAGATGATGCTCTTCATCGTAGGTATCATGCTGTTGCTGGGTGTCGTCAGCGAGACGGGAGCAATGAGGTGGTTCGCAGCCTGGTGCTCGTCCTATATACATAATGTATGGATTATGGGCGTCATAGCCGGTGTGGTGAGCAGCGTTCTCGATAACTTCGCTACGGCAGCGTCGTTCTTCTCGCTCTACGATGTTCAGCAGACAGCCGACGGCATTGCAACGGGACTGGCGCAGAACGGAATCTACTGGAAGGCAATCGCCTACTGCGTGGTTGCCGGAGGTAACGTCCTCGGTGTCGGTTCGATGGCGGGCGTGGTGCTGCTGAAGACGGAGCACATGCACGTAGGCTGGTTCTTCAGGAAGATAGGTTGGAAAACGATGGTCTGCGGACTTGCCGGACTTGCGGTTCTTGCAGTCGAATATACATTAATTTGATAATAACTAATAATAACAACTCATAAAATCAACTAAACATTATGGGAAAGATTAAGACAATAGGAGTATTGACATCTGGAGGCGACGCACCTGGAATGAACGCGGCTATTCGTGCCGTGACACGTGCAGGCATCTACAACGGTTTCAACATCAAGGGTATCTACCGTGGCTACGACGGTCTCATCAACGACGAGATACGCCCGTTCACCACAGAGAATGTCAGTGGTATCATCAACAGAGGTGGTACGATACTGAAGACCGCACGCTCAAAGGAGTTCGAAACGAAGGAAGGCCGTGAGAAGGCTTATAAGAATATTAAGGCTGAGGGTATTGATGCTCTGGTCATCATCGGCGGTAACGGTTCTCTCACGGGTGCCATGATTTTCGCTCAGGAGTATGACATCAGCTGCATCGGACTGCCTGGTACAATCGACAACGACCTCTTCGGCACCGACAATACTATCGGATACGACACTACGCTGAACACTATCGTTGAGTGTGTCGACCGTATTCGTGACACGGCGCAGAGCCATGAGCGTATCTTCTTTGTCGAGGTGATGGGACGTGATGCAGGTTTCCTGGCTCAGAATAGTGCTATTGCCACAGGTGCAGAGGCAGCCATCATTCCTGAGGACTCTACCGATGTCGACCAGTTGTCAAACTTCATGGAGCGTGGTATCCGTAAGTCGAAGAAGAGCTGTATAGTCATTGTCTCCGAAAGTCCTAAGTGCGGTGCTTTGTACTATGCCGACCGTGTGAAGAAAGAGTTCCCGGGATACGACGTTCGTGTGTCTATCCTCGGACACTTGCAGCGCGGTGGTAGCCCATCGGCACGTGACCGCATCCTCGCAAGCCGTACCGGCTGCGGCGCTATCGATGCTATCATGCAGGGACAGCGCAACATCATGGTCGGTGTTCGCAACAACGAGGTCGTCTATGTACCTTTCTCGGACGCTATCCGCAGCGACAAGCCGTTCGACCGCAAGCTTATCAAGGTTCTTGACGAATTGAGCATATAATTTGAAACGGTAAACACGCGAAAACTCAACGGGGTTTATCGCGTTTTAAATAATGCTAAAAGGAAGCACGGACATATTACATTATTAAAATAATTTGGTAATTTTGCCCGTGCTTCTGCTAAATCGAACAGAAATATTAAAAACTAAAATAAAAAACAATATCAGCTTATGTCACAGATTAATGGGCATATTTCTCAGATTATCGGCCCGGTTATCGACGTTTACTTCGATACCCAGGGACAGGACCCAGAGAAAGTGTTGCCAAAGATTTATGAGGCTCTGCGAATAAAAAGGCCCGGTAAGGACGACCTTATTATCGAGACCCAGCAGCACATCGGCGAAGATACCGTACGCTGCGTGGCTATGGATAATACCGACGGACTTCAGCGCGGACTCGAGGTTATTCCGACAGGGTCTCCTATCCAGATGCCGTCCGGCGACCAAATCAAGGGCCGTATGATGAACGTCATCGGTCAGCCTATCGACGGTATGAAGGCTTTGGATATGAAGGGCTCGTATCCTATTCACCGTGAACCTCCTAAGTTCGACGAGCTTTCCACACATAAGGAAATGCTTGCAA
Organism: uncultured Prevotella sp.; assembly: GCA_900314455.1. Classification (GTDB taxonomy): domain Bacteria; phylum Bacteroidota; class Bacteroidia; order Bacteroidales; family Bacteroidaceae; genus Prevotella. Next base: position 7,208 of record OMVI01000032.1, read on the forward strand.
CGGGTATCAAGGTCATCGACCTTCTCGAGCCGTACATGAAAGGTGGTAAAATTGGACTGTTCGGTGGTGCCGGTGTTGGTAAGACGGTGCTCATTATGGAGCTCATCAACAACATCGCAAAAGGCCACAACGGTTATTCTGTATTCGCAGGAGTAGGAGAGCGTACTCGTGAGGGTAACGACCTTATCCGCGATATGCTCGATTCAGGCGTTATCCGCTATGGCGAGAAGTTCAAGAAGGCTATGGATGAAGGCAAGTGGGACCTCTCACTCGTCGACCCGGAGGAACTTAAGAAGAGCCAGGCAACGCTTGTCTATGGTCAGATGAATGAGCCACCTGGGGCACGTGCTTCAGTTGCTCTGTCAGGACTGACCGTCGCTGAGGAGTTCCGTGACCACGGTGGACCTAACGGAGAGCCGTCGGACATCATGTTCTTCATCGACAATATCTTCCGTTTCACACAGGCTGGTTCTGAGGTTTCGGCTCTGCTGGGCCGTATGCCGTCAGCCGTTGGTTATCAGCCGACGCTTGCCAGTGAGATGGGAGCAATGCAGGAGCGTATCACATCTACCAAGAAGGGTTCTATTACGTCAGTACAGGCTGTCTATGTACCTGCCGATGACCTTACCGACCCTGCACCTGCAACGACATTTACACACCTTGACGCTACCACGGTGCTCAACCGTAAGATTACCGAGCTTGGTATTTACCCGGCTGTCGACCCGTTGGCAAGTACGTCGCGTATCCTTGACCCGCTTATCGTAGGTAAGGAACACTACGACTGCGCTCAGCGCGTGAAGGAGACTTTACAGCATTACAACGAATTGCAGGATATCATCGCCATCCTTGGTATGGATGAATTGTCTGATGAGGACAAGTTGGTCGTCAACCGCGCACGCCGTGTGCAGCGATTCCTGAGCCAGCCGTTCGCCGTCGCAGAGCAGTTCACAGGCACCAAGGGTGTCATGGTACCAATCGAGGAGACCATCAAGGGCTTCAATGCTATACTCGATGGTGAGGTTGACGACCTGCCTGAGCAGGCATTCCTCAACGTTGGTACAATTGACGACGCTATCGCCAAGGGTAAGAAACTCCTTGATGCAGCTAAGGGATAAGCAGAGTATTGAGTTGATGTAAGACTCACTTAACTAATAAAACTCAGACAATGCTTAAGTTGAAAATAGTATCACCAGAGAAAATCGTCTATCAGGGCGAGGTCAAGAGCGTTCTCGTTCCGGGAACTCTCGGTAGCTTCGAGATTCTCAACGACCACGCCCCGATAGTCTCTTCGCTCTCCGAAGGGAAAGTGGAGTACGACGATGCTGCTGAAGGAAAGAAACAGTTCGACATTCATGGCGGATTTGTTGAAGTCCAGAAGAATGTCGTCTCGCTCTGTGTGGAATTGTAGATGCAACGGGAAATGGAACTGATAAGCCGCATAGCCAAGCTGTACTATAAGATAAGCCTTTGGATTATCTTTGGCCTAACGGTCATCATCCTTCTCGTAATGCAGTACTTCCAGGAGACGAAACTCGTCTCGGCGCTCACGGTAAGCGCACTCTTCTCGCTCGTATCGGGCATCGCCTACATACAGTCGTGGAAGTCTGTGGCTCGCCGTTCGCCTAAAAGCCTTGGCAAGTTCTACATCGCCGCTTCAGCACTGCGGATGTTCGCCGCCCTTGTGGTGGTCGTCGTGGCAATGCTCCTGATGCGTGGCGACAAGCAATCGCTCATCGGGTTCACGGTAATGTTTGCGGGGTTCTACCTCGTAATGCTTGCGTTGGACTGCATTTACTTCACAAAGATCGAGAAAAAGTATAATATCAAGTAACGGATGATATGATGATTGGGTGATAGGTTCGTTTTGAAATTCCAAGCCAAAGCTTCTGTTCATCTGTTTAACGAATTAAGTAAAATAACGGATATGAAATATATCAGGCAATTGTTCTTCATGGTTCTGCTGCTCGTTGTCGCAGTTCCGGCAGGGGCTCACGACTTCTCTCACAAGCAGTCGGTTGACGTGAAGAATATTTTGTGGGGTCATATCAAGGATTCGTACGACTGGCACGTCACGAAGGGAGTCATTTTCCATCTGCCCGTTATTATCAAGACGAGCACGGGTTGGCACGTCTTCAGTAGCGGAAACTTCTCAGAAGAGGTTGATGCAAATGGCGACCGCCCTTATGTCGGTGACAATCTCGAGTTGAAAAACTTGTTGATTAAGAGTGGTGACGCTAAGCAGTACCCGAACAAAATCGTTGAGAAGGTAAACGGGCAGGAGGTTAAACCGCTCGATATATCTATCACGAAGACCGTCTGTGTACTGTTTATTGATGCCATTCTGTTGCTCATCTGCGTTCTCGTACCGGCTCGCTGGTGCAAGAAACACAAGGTGAACGACCCAGCTCCGAAAGGTTTCACGGGCTTGATGCACATGTTTATCATGTCGGTTTACAACGATGTCATTAAGGCTTGTATGGGTAAGGAGGCACCAAAGTATGCTCCGTGGCTGCTGACGTGTTTCTTCTTCATCTTCCTTGCCAACATTATGGGTATCGTTCCGTTCCCGCCTGGAGGCGGAAACCTGACAGGTAACATTGCCTGCACGTTCTTCCTCGGATGCTGCACGTTCCTTATAACCAATATAACGGGTACGAAGGCTTACTGGAAAGACATTTTCTGGCCTGACGTTCCAATGTGGTTGAAGGTGCCTGTGCCACTGATGCCGTTCATCGAACTGTTCGGAATATTCACCAAACCATTGGCTCTTATCATCCGACTTTTCGCCAACATGATGGCAGGACACGCAATAGCACTCAGCTTCGCGGCAATCATCTTCATTATGTTCGGTATCGCCGACAGTGCACTTGTCAACATCCTTGCCGGTTCCGGCATGACAGTTGTCAGCGTGGCGATGAGCGTATTCATGATGCTGCTTGAGGTCCTGGTCAGCTACATTCAGGCTTTGGTGTTCACAATGCTTAGCGCCGTGTTCATCAATCTTGCACACGTACATCCAGAGAAGGCATAGGTCGGTAGTCCTTGAGATAATTAGTCTTTGAGATTATGAGTTCTTAAGTCTCGCAAGTCTGTAGAATCTATCAAAGTCTATCCCGTCTGTCCTCCCACAAAAAATAGAGAACAAATAAACAAAATATTAAATAAACAATTAAAACTTTAGAACTATGTTATCATTATTATTAGCAGATGTTGCTCTTGCAAAGTTAGGCGCTGCAGTAGGCGCAGGTTTAGCAGCTATTGGTGCAGGTATCGGTATTGGCCGTATCGGTGGTCAAGCCATGGACGCTATGGCTCGTCAGCCGGAGAAAATGAGTGATCTCCGCTCATCAATGATTATCGCAGCTGCCCTTGTTGAGGGTGTTGCATTCTTCGCAGTCATCATTGCCATCCTGGCAATCGTAATGTAATAGTCAAGTAAGTAAAAAGTATAACCAAGCAAACACCAGCATATGGATTTATTGATTCCTGATAGCGGTTTGTTGTTTTGGATGACACTCGTCTTCGTGGTGGTATTCCTCATTCTATGGAAGTGGGGATTCCCGGTCATCGTCAAGATGGTTAACGACCGTAAGGCGTACATCGACGAGAGCCTCCACAAGGCTGAGGAAGCCAACGACAAGCTCGCCAATATCCAAAAAGAGGGTGAGTTGCTGCTCCAACAGGCTCGCGAGAAGCAGTCGGAAATACTCAAGGAAGCTTCCGCTACTCGTGATGCCATCGTTGAAAAGGCAGAGGGGAAGGCACGTGACGAAAGCGCGCGCATTATCTCCGACGCTAAAGCCGAGATACAAACAGAGAAGCAGGCTGCCATTCGCGATATCCGCAACCAGGTAGCCGAGCTCTCTGTGCAGATTGCCGAGAAGATTTTGAGGCAGAAGTTGTCCGGCGACAAGGAGCAGAACGAGCTAATCGACCGATTGCTGGATGAGGTTTCTTCTACTGATACTGATAAAAACGTTAAATAACAGTTTATGGATTTAGGTGTAATATCGGTTCGCTACGCTCGCGCGCTTCTCAAAAGTGCCGATGAGCTAAAGCTCGAGGATCAGGTCTATAAGGAGATGCAGACTCTCTCAAGGAGCTACATCGAGGTACCTGAATTGCGCTTTACGATAGACAACCCTATGCTTTCCAAGGACAAGAAGGAAAAACTGCTTGCCACGGCATGTGGCGACGGCATCTGTGAGCTTACCCAGAAGTTCATAGCTCTTGTCCTTAAAGAAGACAGGGAGAAGACACTGCAATTCATGGCGGCCTCTTACATCACACTATATAGACAGCAGAAGAACGTTATCCGAGGCTCTCTGACTACTGCTGCACCTGTCGCTCAGGCCACTGAAGACAAGATGCGCAAGATGGTTGAGGGCAAAACTCATGGTACTGTAGAGTTTAATACAGAGGTAGACCCCAACATCATTGGTGGATTTATCCTCGAATACGATACCTACAGAATGGATGCAAGTGTTAAGACGAAGCTTAACAAAATCCTCACACAACTTAAAAAATAATTCGAAATGTCAGATAAAATTAAACCAAGCGAAGTGTCGGAAGTCCTGCAAAAGGAACTCGAGGGCATCAACTCGGAAGAGCAGTTCGACGAAGTAGGTACCGTCCTCACCGTCAGTGATGGTGTTGCACGTATCTACGGACTGCGTAACGTTGAGGCCAGTGAGTTGCTTGAGTTCGAGAACGGCACCATCGCTATCGTCATGAACCTGGAGGAAGACAACGTCGGTTGTGTCCTCCTTGGTCCGACAGCTGGCATCAAGGAAGGCATGAAGGTTAAACGCACTCACCATATCGCCTCCATCAACGTCAACGACAACTTCCTCGGACGTGTCGTCGACCCGCTGGGACGTCCTATCGATGGTAAGGGCGATATCGACCTTACAGGTTCCTTCGAAATGCCGCTTGACCGCAAGGCACCTGGAGTTATCTACCGCCAGCCGGTGAAGGAGCCTTTGCAGACCGGACTGAAGGCAGTCGACTCGATGATACCTATCGGACGCGGACAGCGTGAGCTTATCATCGGTGACCGACAGACCGGTAAGACAGCTATTGCAGTTGATACTATCATCAACCAGAAGAGCCTTTACGAGGCAGGAAAGCCGGTATATTGTATATATGTAGCCATCGGACAGAAAGCTTCAACCGTAGCTTCTCTCGTCCAGACGCTGAAGGACCATGGCGCAATGCCATACACCATCGTCGTCAGTGCTACAGCTGCTGACCCGGCTGCCATGCAGTATTACGCACCGTTTGCAGGCGCCGCCATCGGTGAATACTTCCGCGACCGTGGTCTTTCGGCACTCGTCGTTTACGACGACCTGTCGAAGCAGGCTGTCGCATATCGTGAAGTATCACTGATTCTTCGTCGTCCGTCAGGTCGTGAGGCATATCCTGGTGACGTGTTCTACCTCCACAGCCGTCTGTTGGAGCGTGCCGCACGTATCAACGACCAGCAGGAAGTAGCCGAACAGATGAATGACCTGCCTGATTCGATGAAAGGTCACGTCAAGGGCGGTGGCTCTCTGACAGCCCTTCCTATCATTGAGACACAGGCCGGCGACGTTTCCGCTTACATTCCGACAAACGTTATCTCCATCACCGATGGTCAGATATACCTTGAAACCGACCTCTTCAACCAGGGCTTCCGTCCTGCCATCAACGTCGGTATCTCAGTATCGCGTGTCGGTGGTTCAGCTCAGATAAAGAGTATGAAGAAGGTTGCCGGTACGTTGAAGATTGATATGGCACAGTATCGTGAGCTTGAGTCCTTCTCACAGTTCTCAAGTGATATGGATGCCGTCACAGCAATGACTATCGACCGTGGTCGTAAGAACAACCAGTTGCTTATCCAGCCGCAGTACAGCCCTATGCCTGTAGGCGAGCAAATAGCAATTCTGTATTGCGGCGTTCATGGTCTGATGCGCGACGTACCAGTCGACAAGGTTCGTGAATGTCAGGACCAGTTCCTCGAGTCAATGCGTTCTGCCCACAAAGATGTTATCGACAATCTTGCAGCCGGCAAGCTTCTTGACGAGGATACAAAGGTGATAGAAGACGTCATGGCAAATATAGCCGGACAATTCAAGCAAAAATAATAGCTTACTATGCCGTCACTGAAAGAAATAAAGAATCGAATAGCTTCCGTCAACAGTACCCGTAAGATTACGAGTGCCATGAAGATGGTTGCGTCGAGCAAATTGCACCACGCACAGACTGCCATCGGCAATATGCTGCCGTACCAGAACTGTCTGGAGCACATACTAAAGTCGTTCCTTGCTGCAACGCCGGATGCCGACACACCGTTCGACCATTCGCGCGAAGTCCACAAGGTGGCATTAGTTGTTTTCACGTCGAACTCATCTCTGTGCGGCGGTTTCAACAACAATGTCATCAAGCGGATGACTCAGGTAATAGATGAATACAAGTCCAAAGGTCTCACCGATGACGACTTTCTCATCTACCCTGTGGGTCGTAAAGTTGCAGAGAAGGTCGACAAAATGAAGCTCCACAGCGCAGGCAATTTCCTCGAACTGGCAGACAAGCCTAATTCTGAAGGTTGCCGGCAGATAGCCATTGATGTCGGCACGAAATGGTTGCATGGCGAAGTTGACAAGGTAGAGCTTATCTATCATCACTTCAAGAGCGCCGGTTCACAGATTCTGACACGCAAGGTCTTCCTTCCTCTTGACCTCGAAGACCAACTCAACGAGGACAAGGAACGTGACCTTTCGTCGGATGTTGCTACCGCGAAGGCGCAGGAATACAAGCGCAAGCACGGTCGTGATAGTCAGAACAGTGGCAACGAGGAGGTAAAGCCGTTCAAAGACGACTTCATTGTAGAGCCTGATATGGAGACCATTCTTCGTGAACTTGTTCCTAAAGAACTTCACCTGATGGTCTATACCGCCCTTCTTGACAGCGCAGCCAGTGAGCATGCTGCCCGTATGGTAGCCATGCAAACAGCCACAGACAACGCCGACGAGTTGCTCCGAAACCTCAACTTGGAGTACAACAAGTCACGTCAGGCAGCAATTACCAATGAGTTGCTTGACCTTGCCGGCGGTGCTCAGAACTAGTACACATTATTTATATTATATAAGAAGGCTTCTTCGATACAAATCGGAGGAGCCTTTTTTGGTCTCCTCTGGCCCCTCTAAGACCTTCCCTAGCTCTTCAAAGACCTCCCCCAACCCCTCCGAAGGAGGGGAGAAGATTAATAGACTTGTGGATACGTAGGAAGATTTGGTTGATGTCCAATGCAGGAGCGTCCTTTGTGGGCGCCCGGTTGCCTTGAAAAGGCAAATGTAAGTGATTGTCATTCTTTAATCTTTTTTTAATGATGAAAAGCTTGTTACTTTGAAATAAAATAGCTATCTTTGTGCACGAATAGGTCAAGTAGTTGTATTTCAATGAATAACAGACCCTTTTGAATGTAACAGATTATAACAGACCAAACAGAATAACTAACATTATTAATTATTTAAACGATTATCTATGAACAAATTTTTACGTTTGACAATGGCTGCTGCACTGGCACTCGTTAGCACGATTACCTTTGCTCAGACCACTGTGACCTTCGATGCCAAAACAGACAAGGGAAAGTACGACCAAGCTCCATCAAGCGGTGAGCAGTACGACACTCTCAGCAAGGAGGGTGTTGTCGTTGTTTGCAACAAGGGTGCATTTGGTAGCGGCAAACAGTACCGTTTCGGTAAAGGTAGCTTCGCCCAGATTTCTTCTACGGCAGGCAACATCACAAAGGTGGTATTCACTTGCACTGCGAATGGTACTGCACAGTACGGTCCCGGAAACTTCACCGATGCTACTGCCGGAACCTACACTTATCAGGAAGACGGTAATGAAGGTACATGGGAGGGCAACGATGCATCCTTCCAGCTCACAGCAAGCGGCTCTCAGGTACGTGCCACAAAGATTGAGGTTACCATCGGCGGTACTGTAACGCCATCGCTCGCTGCTCCTACCATCAGTGGTGAGACTCCATTCGCCGAGACTACCATGGTGACTATCGCTGCTGAGGACGGCGCTACCGTCTACTACACCACCAACGGCCAGGATCCTGACGACCGTGAGGGCATTCAGTACACTGCTCCGTTTACACTCTCGGAGACTGCTACCGTTAAGGCCATCGCTTACAAGGGCGACCTGCAGAGCTCTATCGCTACAATGGAGTTCAAGAAGCAAGGTA
>OMVI01000081.1 GCA_900314455.1 uncultured Prevotella sp.
AACTCGACGACGGAGAGCCCGCAATGCGCTCATGCCCCTATTGCGGCAGTGCCAACGTCACCTTCGACGGCCCCGGACGCCTGCATTGCTACCATTGCGGACGCGATTATAATGCTATTTAATATTCCTTTGAGACCATGAAAAATATAATGACTATTCTGTTTCTGCTGCTTTCAACAACACTGAATGCGCAAAAATTCCATTTCAACAATACATCCCTGGACAACAAAACAAGAGTTGAGATGGTGTTGTCGCAACTGACATTGGATGAGAAAATCAGCCTTCTGTCGTCCAATCTTGGTGTTCCACGGCTTGGTATACCCCGCTGCGGCCATTATGAAGGCCTTCACGGACTAACGCTGGGTGGCCCCGGCAAGTGGGGACTAATCTATAGGCTTGCCGACGGGACAACCGTCCACCAGCCATTCCCTTCTACCTGTTTTCAGCAAGAGTATGGAATGGGCGAGACTTGGGACCCGGAGCTCATCCGGCTTATAGGCGACGCCGAAGCCACTGATGCTCGTTGGTATGCCCAAAGTCCGAAGTCGCGCGTGGAACACTGTCTCGTCATGCGTGCCCCGAACGCCGATTTGGCTCGTGACCCACGGTGGGGACGCACGGAGGAAAGCTTCGGCGAAGATGCATATCTTACAGCAACGATGGCTTGCGCGATGATTCACGGTTTGCAGGGCGACAACCCGCGGTATTGGAAAACGGCATCGCTCATGAAGCACTTCCTCGCCAACAGCAATGAGAACGGGCGCGAAAGCTCGTCGAGCAACTTCTCCGAGCGGTTGTTCCGGGAGTACTACAGCTTCCCGTTCTACAAGGGAATAACCGAGGGCGGCAGCCGTGCGTTCATGGCATCGTACAACGCATGGAACGGAACACCAATGTGCATCAATCCCGTTCTCGACAGTATAACGCGCAGGGAGTGGGGCAACGACGGCATCATCTGTACCGATGGCGGAGCTCTTAGGCTTCTTGTCAGTGCGCATCATGCCTACAAGACGCTTCCCGAAGCTGCTGCCGCTGTCGTCAAGGCAACAACCGGTCAGTTTCTTGACGACTACAAGGACGCAATCAAACAGGCTCTGAAAGATAGTTTACTGTCAGTCAACGATATAGACAAAGCCATACGCTACGACCTTAACGTTGCGGTACGCCTTGGTCTCCTTGATGGTGACGACACACAGAACCCGTATGCGTCGATTGGAAAAGACACAACGGTGGCTGAGCCTTGGACAACAGACAGCGTTCGGGCGTTGGCGCGCCGTGCCATGGACGAGTCGGTTGTGTTGCTGAAGAATGATGAGAAGGCACACCTTCTGCCACTCGATTTCAATAGGGTCCACGACATCCTGCTCGTCTGCGACTCAACTCAGAACTTTGCCGACAGCATCCATCAGGACTGGTATGGTGGCACAATGGCTTACGGTGTGACAATTGCCGATGCCTTCAGGGAGCTTGCTGAGAGTACTCCTGGGCTGACTGTGAGAACGGAAAGGGTAGGGAATATGACCCTTGACAGCCGTCAGTTGCATGCCGTCGATGGTGCCGATGTCGTCATTTGCATAGCCGGCAACGAACCGGTTGGCGGTACCGACAAATGGGCGGCTGTGCTCCGCTCCGACTACGGACGTGAGGGCAAGGACAGGGACAGCCTCAATCTGCCCGATGAACAATGGATTCGGCAGGTGTGGCAGCGCAATACGAACACCGTTCTGGTACTTCTCAGCTCGTTCCCGTACACCATCAATTTCTCGCAGGAGCATCTTCCAGCCATCATCCATGCCACACACGGCTCCCAGGAGCAGGGCCATGGCATCGTCGATGTGCTTTCGGGACGTTACAATCCGGCAGGGCGGCTGACGCAGACGTGGCCCAAGTCGGTTGCCGATTTGCCTCCGATGATGGACTATGACATAACTCACGGTCGTACATATATGTATAACAGTCGCCCGGTCCTGTATCCCTTCGGTTACGGATTGAGCTATTCGAAGTTCAAGTACGGTAAGATGAAGGTGGGTGCCGGCAGTGATGGCGACTTGATGGTTACAATTCCAGTCACTAACGAGAGCAAGATTGCCGGCGATGAGGTCGTCCAGGTGTATGCTTCTTTCCACGATTCGAAGGTCGTTCGTCCTATAAAGAAGCTCGTGGCTTTCAAGCGTTGCTCCTTCAAGCCTAAGGAGAAGAAGGCTGTCAGCCTCACTGTCCACCGCTCCGACTTGGAATACTGGAACACCGAAACCCACTCATGGACATTGGAACCCTGCTCGCTGGTCTTGTCATACGGACCTTCGTCGCACACCACAATGACTTCCCCGTTGTCGCATATTAAAATACTGTCAGACGGTAAATTCATCATTGACAGAGGAGATATTGTCATTTCCATTGGACGAAGTGTTAAAATATGATTACGAGATGAATAAAATCCAATCTTGTCGTTGTCGTTTTGAATTGGAATAATTACTTTTGCAAGAGTAATCTACTAATTCAACACAACATGAAACAACATTTGTGCGCAGTGTTCGCCGTGTCTTTCGCTATCAGCATGCAGGCACAAGTCGTCGTGGGCGGACACCAACCATTCTATGATGAAGCCACGCAGTCATTCCTCTATGTGACTTCCGAGTCTTCGCTGAGCAACTTGACCGCTTCTGTCAGTGCTACCTCTGACGGCGGATGGCAAGATTTGAAAATCGACGGCAAAGCTGTCGGCAGTACGTTCAACTTCGGTGACGCTTCGGCAGACAGGACATACCAACTCACGGCAACAGCCGGCGGAAAGCAGGTGACCCGCACCATCAGGTTCACATGTCTGCCGGTGTTCAAGGTCGTGAAGTCTTCGGACATCTCAAAGGATTATAGTTCTGCCGACATATATATGGATGCGCCTGACGGTTCGCTAAATAACACCCGCGTCTACTGCCAGATTAAGACCCGCGGAGGTACGACCAACCGTGCCGACCGTCACAAACGCAACTACCGTTTCAATATTACCGACTCGGGAGGGACGAACCGGAACCTCTCGCTCCTTGGCATGCGTGAGGACAACGGATGGATTCTCGATGCCGGACAGGTCGATGTCTTCCGTGTACGTAATAAGGTCTGCCACGAGATGTGGCTCGATTTCTCGACCAAGCCGTACTACTTCTCGAAGGAGTCTGGTGCCGTAAACGGTTGCCATACCAAGGAGATAGAGCTCTTTATCAACAACGAATACCGCGGAATGTACGACCTCATGGAGCCCCTCGACCGCAAACAGCTTGCTCTGAAGAAGTATAAGAAGGGCAACCACGGGCTTCTCTACAAGGCGTCCGACTATGAAGGCACGACCTTCTACGAGTCTATCAAGGACAAATACTCCAACAAAAAGGACACGTGGTCTGGTTGGGAAGTCAAGTATCCGGAACCTGGCGACGACGCGGACACCACCGATTTCAAGCCGTTGAAGGACTTCATCGACTTCGTTGCAACTTCCTCCGATGCTGATTTCAAGGAGAACATAGCTCAGAAGATGGATTTGCCCGTCTTCGAGGATTGGGTCCTGTTCATTCAACTGCTAAATGCGCCCGACAATGTGGGCAAGAACTGCTACTGGAGCGTTTACGACTATGCCAAGAAAGGCTACACGAAGTTCGTGCTGTCGCCGTGGGATTTGGATGCTACATTTGGTACTTTCCTCAACAATGTCGTAGCCGACGATGACGTACCGCAAATGGTTGCGCCGACACACGAAATCGGTTATGTCACCAATATTGACAAACGGATGTCGGAAGTCTTTGGCGACGAGTACACGAAGACTATGAACGACCGCTATGCAGCCCTCCGTTCGACGACGTTCAGCTATCAGTCGCTCTGCGACAGGTTCCAGAATGCCTACGAGGAACTGTGTTTCAGCGGTGCGGCAAACCGTGAGCAGGCGAAGTGGAGCGGTGATACCGACATCAAGGGACATCAGATTGACTGGGAAAGCGAGCTCTCCTACATAAAGAATTGGATTTCTCAGCGACTGAATTTCGTAGACCCGAAGTACAATTATACATCGACAACGGGCATCACCAATGTTAATGATAATGCCCGTCGTCATCCGGTTGACAATAATATCTATAATCTTCAAGGCCAACGTGTAGGCAATTCGTATAGGGGAATTGTCATCATCAATGGCAAGAAAATGATTAAGCGATAGTCTCTTTCAAGCCTTCGGATGTCAGAAAACCCATCCGAAGGCTATATATCCTCCCAAGGAGAAGTCATGGAATTCGTCATCGAAACTGCGGCTTACGGCGTGCTTGTCAGCGAAATTCCACGAAGGACTGAGACCGACGCGGAATACAAAACCGCTGTTGGCAACGTGACGGTAGCCTATGTCGCCGAAGAAAAAGTAGCCGAAGTCGTTGGTCGACTTCTTGTACGGCCCGTACATTAGAGCATACTGCCCTTCATAGACTTCAAAAGCACCTGACACGTTCGGGCTGGGATGCTCTGTTTCGGCATCATATGTTGCTTT
>OMVI01000037.1 GCA_900314455.1 uncultured Prevotella sp.
TAACTTTGCCCGCAAATGAAGAAAACAATATTACCATATATCGTCTTTGCAAGTCTCATTGTGTCTTGCGGAAACAGCAGCAGTAGCAAATATCCGGAGGACAGTGTGCGTGTTGATGCCTCAAAGATGGAAGTGGAAGCCAGACCAGATACACTCTCAACTGTGGAGCGCGATTCTTTTCTGCTTTCATTGAAGGACTCCATTTCTATAAAAAAGGAGGAAAAGAAATCAAACTTGCGTACTGTCGTCCCGAAAAACAAGCCTGCCTACATGAACGACAACCGTGTTTATGCTTACTTTAAGATAGACAACGACAACCGTCCGACAGAGTTCCGCCTCGTGATACAGTATTGTGGCACCGGCGTCTTAATGGCAACCAACGCCACTTTCGTAGGTAATGGAAAGAATTATACGTACACTCCGGTCGAGTTTATCCGTCAAAGCGAACTGCTCGGGGACAGTCAGGTAGAGTGGGAGTGGACCGATGAAGAACTGACGGAATCCAATCAGGATATGATAGAGGCACTTGCGAGTGGCGATATTAAAGAGATGAAAATCAAAGGACGCTTCATTTTCACCCGCGATTTATCCCAAAGCGAGACAGCATACCTACGTTTGATATGGAATACTTATAAGCATCTCGGCGGAAAACTTCCCGAATCCGCCCTATAACAACCGAAATAGATAAAGAAAAAGGAGATAAATGGAAAGTGAAAATTCCATTTATCTCCTTTATTATATAATAATGTAGAGAGAGCTACATATTATTTCTGTATGAACTTTTTGCCATTCTGAATCACAATACCCTTATAATTCTTGTCGACCTGCTGTCCGGCAACATTGTAAATAGGTGCGTTGGCATTGATTGCCTTTGCAGTTTGAATGCTAGGGATACCCGTTGTTGCGATTACAGGATAGTATTCGTCAACAGCTGTTTCTGCGTTGGCATTCTCACTCTTCATAATATTCTCGACGAGTTCGTTGCAGTAGACCTCGATGTTGGTGTACCAGCCTCTTGCGTCGAGGGTGTAGGTAGAAGCGTCGCTTGGGTCATTCGGGTTCAGTCCGTTTGCAGTTTCCCAGTCGTCCGGCATACCGTCACCATCGCTGTCAACCTTTGTCGACTTCGTGAGACCCCAGCCCGGAGTGTTCTCTGTGTAACCATTGCAATCGGAAACGAGGTCGATGATACCTGCGTGGCTGGCACCATTAGAACCATTATAGGTTGTTGTGCTGTCGCGTGTATCCTTTACATAACGTGCATCTACCTCATCGCGATAGAGACTTGCGCCTGCATAGTTGAGCACTTTATCGTAGGCAACTTTAGCAGAGTGGGTCGTCACATCGCCGGCTGGTGCCACAGGAGCGTCGAGCTTGAAAGGAAGTACGTCGAAAGAAACGTAGGTCGTGTCGTAGATAACCTTACGTCCGTCTCTTCCTATAGGCGTCCGTACCATCTCGGTATGTGAGATATAAGGTGCATTCTTTCCATAGTAGTGGTCAGAATCCTCAAAGCAAAGAAGCCCGTTTTCTGTGTAGTATGTTCCACTGACGTTTACGCCCTTCCAATCAAAGTTCTCTTTCTGACCTTCAGGAGCAGCATCTACATAGTTGCCATTGATGTAATAACGGCTGCCAAGTCCCCAATATGTCTTGTTGTCCTTAGAGTTGCCGTTGTTTGCAACATCGGCTTCGGTGACACGTGTACGGTTGCTTGAACCAGGGCCTGCCTTATAGTAGTTGTTGACGATGTTGATATAGCCGCCACCAGGACCACCATAGCAACCGCCGCTACCCCAGTTGTAGGTCACGCAGTTACGGAAATCGACATTCTCTGCTTGTACGGCATTCTCCCAATTATACTTTGAATAATCCTTGTTATATCTGTACCCTGTCCAATTATAGCGGGCACCACAGAAACGAGGCACACGGTTCTCCATGAAGCCGAGGAAGTTGTGGTGGAAAGAAGCGAGCTTGCCGCCCCAGATACCTCCGTAAGAGTGAGCTCCCTTGCCGTGGCCGGCGTTGCAAAGAGCCTCACCAATCATACACCACTGCATGGTGAAGTTGTTGTTGTCATAGAAAGAAGCGAGTTCGTCAATAGCCCAGCTGATAGAGCAGTGGTCGATAATCATTCCAGTCTGACCACGTGTCCAGATGCAGTCTGCACCATCGTTGACGTCTTTCTCCTGTCCACGACGGAAGCGCATGAAACGAATGATGACATTGTTGGCATCCGGTCGTACGGTATAATATCTTACAGTGATGCCAGGACTTGGTGCTGTCTGTCCTTCGATTGTTGTGTTTGCGCCAATCTTGAGGTCACTTTGAAGTGCAATAACACCGGCAACATCGAACACGACAATCTTTTTGTCATCACCTTTAACTGCTTGGCGCAGCGAGCCTTCGCCCGAATCGTTGAGGTTAGTTACATGGACGACCTTGCCGCCACGACCTCCGGTAACGAAACGTCCGTTACCTTCGGCGCCCGGAAATGCCGGAGCCTGAGCCATTGCACAAGCGCACATTGCTGCGCAGGCAATTGTTGATAGAATTTTTCTCATTGTTTTATTCTTTGATTTTAGTCTTGTCAGTTTTTATGTAGAACGCCACAAAGTTACAATTATTATTTAATAAATAGTAATATTTGCGTGTTAAAAATTTAAATATGAGTAGTATCTAATGAAAAAGGAGCACCCTGGCGAGTGCTCTTTTTTGTATATGACTGAATAAAATTACTTCTCTGCTACCGGCAGACCTTGCTGTTCCATCTCGATGCTAGCCCAGATGAACGGACCAACGCCCTTTCCGTCGTTGTCGCGAATAGGCTCGCTCATGTAGTATTCGAAGCTTCCGTCACGGCGCTTGTTGACCTTGTCCTCAGGAACGTAAGGAGGATTGTAGCCCGGACCGAGGCCGCTGACCTCGCAGCAACGTGTCAGTGAGATTGTCTTGTCAGGATTTACCTTAATGAAATTCTTTATGATACCGTTGTATCCTTTCACACCTGCGTCCTTGAAACTTGCGTCGAGGTAGCCAAGGCGGTAACCTTTCAGCAGGCAATAAGAGAACATGCTGCTTGCCGTTGCTTCGAGATAGTTCTTCGGGTCTTTGACATCGAGGACATCATACCACAAACCAGTCTTCTCGTCCTGGCACTTTACGATAGCCTTCATAGCCTTCTGGAAGAGGTTGATGACCTCACCGCGACGCTCATAGTTGTCTGGAAGTGCATCGAGAACCTCAATCATAGCCATTGAGTACCAACCCATTGCGCGAGCCCAAGAGTGCTGACTCTTTCCCGTTTGTGGGTCTGCCCAGAACTGCTGGTGTGTTTCGTCCCAAGCATGTTTCCACAGTCCCGTTGCCTCGTCATACGTGCGCTTGTCTGTCTTTACAATCTGGTCGACCGCATCGTCCCAATACTTGTGGGCCTTCTTGTATCCCTTGAACATCGGGGCAGCCTTGGTGTAGAACGGAAGTCCCATGAAGATACCGTCGAGCCATACCTGATTGGCGTAGATAGCTTTGTGCCAGAACACGCCTTCCTTTGTGCGAGGCTGGTTTTCGAGCTGCTTGAAGATGGTCTTCATGCCCTTCTTGATGCTCTCCTGTGGGTAAAGGTCGTAGAGATTGATAAGGAAGTGTCCCGGGCGGCAGTTGTCCAGGTTGAAGTCCTCATACTTATAGCCTGTCATCTTGCCGTCTTTGTCAATCATCTTGTCAGGATATTCCTTAACATAAGACAGTATCGACTCGTCCTTGTATGCACGATAAGTATCGAGCATCGGCTCCAGTTCTGTTCCGACAGTATAGCTCCAGCGTGGCTTCTTGGCAAAGTCGAGCATGTAAGAATGTGGCACACGTGTCATCTCTGAGTGTGTCATCCATTCTGAATAATTCTTGTATGGCTTCTCAAGGAGTACAGTTGAACCGTTTACAACCAGGTTGTTGAAGTACAAATCATGGCTCTTGCCCGTGCGCTTTACAGCCTGTGATGTCACGCCGTCAAACTTACAGTTGTCAACATGTATGTTATAGATTTCGTCAGCATCGTCAAGTCCATTGATGAGAATGCCATACTTGCTCTTCTTGCAGGTTACGTTACTCATGTAAACGTTCCTGACAGTAGGGATATGACCACGCTCAGCCTGCTCGTTAGGCTCGTATGCGAGATTGATACGCATAACTGCTTCCTTGCACTGGCCTACAGTGATGTTCCTTACATAAATGTTCTCCGTCACGCCACCACGGCATGTGTTGGTCTTAATGCGAAGTACACGGTCGAGGTTAGGCGAGTCCATCTCGCAGTTCTCTGCGAAGACGTTCTTCACGCCACCTGAAATCTCAGAGCCAATGACAACACCACCGTGTCCGTCTTCCATCTTACAGTTGCGGATAATGATATTCTGGCTAGGAATGTTCCATTTCAGTCCGTCCTTGTTACGTCCGCTCTTGATGGCGATACAGTCGTCGCCGGTGTGGAAGGTACAGCCCTCTATGATAACATTCTCACAGCTTTCAGGGTCGCAGCCGTCGCCGTTAGGACCTTCGTTCCAAATCTTTACGTCCTTCACGAGGATATTCTTGCTCAGCAACGGGTGGATAACCCAAAACGGCGAACGCAACAGAGTGACGTTCTTTATGGCTATGTTCTCGCAGTTATATATGTTGATGAGCTGCGGACGCATGCCTTTGTCCTTCATGTTACGCTTCTCAATAGGAAGTCCGGCCTCAGAGTACTTGAACAGCAACGGGCGTCCTATCTTCTGGCTTTCAGCCAAATCGGGAGTCCATCCGAATTTGTCCTTGCCGCACCATTTCCACCATGTCTGGTTCGAACCACCGCCGTCGATAGTTCCTTCGCCGGTAATGGCAATGTTCTTCTCGCCGTATGCGTATATGCATGGGCTGAGGTTCATACAGTCCATACCCTCCCAGCGTGTCTTGACGATAGGATACAGTGATTTGTCGAATACGAACTGAAGTTTGGCGTCCTTCTGTATTTCGAGATTGACGTTGCTCTTCAGGCGAATGGCACCAGTGTTGTATGTTCCTGCCGGGACGACAACCTTACCGCCGCCTTTCTTCGAACACTCCTCAATAGCTTTGTTAATTGCCTTCTGGTTTTTGGCTGCATCAGCCTTTGTAGATGCTCCGTACTTCGTCACGTTGTAGACCTTATCCTTGAAGGTCGGCTCGTTGACGCTGTCCTCGATTTGCTTGTATAATGCAGGGTTCCAATTCTCTTGCGCCAAAGCGCACATAGGAATAGCCACTAACATGATAAGCAGGCTTTTAAATCTCTTGATCATTTTAGTTGTTTGTTTCTGGTTATTTTCTAGTGCTTACAAAGTTACAACATTATTTTATATATGTCGCTGTTTTTATGTTTTTTTATTGATTTTCTTTTTTCCTGCAATGAATTTATGGGACAACGTCTGTGGAGTGGGGTAGGGGCAATGCTGACTTTATAGAAAATACTTTACACAAAAACGAATGCTAAGCTTTTAGCTCGCAAAACCTTACCTATTGCGATGTAAAACCTTAGGTTTTGCAGCCCGGAAGTTGACCTTTCGCAAGTTCAAAGTTACCCTATTGCGAGGGCTTTGACTGTCAATGTGTTACGAGAAGATTTTCTTTGGAAAACAGAGACGAAATATGTTGACAAAGCCTACCCAAGCCCTCCCGAATGAGAGGGATGTTTAATCACTGTGCTAAACACGTGCGCAAGCATCCTTCAAATACTCCGTGTCGTAATTGTTGGGCATCTTTATTGCACGAATGGCATGATTTCATGACACGATGCACCACAGGTGCGGGTTTCGGAATTATCGTATGGCGTGAAAATCGTGTAATTCGTGTATTCGTGTAGATGAAAGACGCCGTGTGCGTACACAATGTTAAAAACATAAATTTAACCTAATGTAATTTGGTGATGTTATCAATAACCCGTATATTTGCCACAGTTTTTTAGTCGATTTAGTAATTTCTAAATCATCCCTCGAGGTTGGCAGCATCCTGCGCCAACCTCTTTTCGTTTATGGCGGCTTAACATTGAGACACAAAAAATGGGCAGAGGCTCACATTATAAATAATGTATAGCCTTTGCCCAAGATATGGTTTGCTGTTCGCTTCGGAAGTTTAGAAGTGGTAGCCGACAGTCAGAATCAGCTGACTGCGGTTGTTCTTGACTTCGGACTTAGGAGCGATGTTGTCTTCAGGACTTGGAGTCGCTGTGTCCTCTGTGTAGGTTACGAATGGATAGAAGTCGCCCTTCTGAGCACTGTACTGGTAAGCAAGGTCGAAGTTCCAGTTCTGGAGCGTGTAGCCAAGACCACATGTGAAGCGGTTGGTGCTCTTCCAGTTGGTGTAGTCCGATGTACTTGAATAGTAAGTACCGTTAGAGTAAACAGGCTGACCGTTCTTGTAGAAGCCTTTGACTCCGTCCTTTTCAAATGCCGGGCTGACATAGTTGTAACCCACGCGGATAGCAAAATCCTTGATAGGTTTGTACTCGGCACCTAGCTTCAGAGTGCTAACGCCCTTCAAAGTTTCGGACGTATGGTTGTTCATAGCATGGTCCTTATGACTTGACTCATAGCTGTCATAACCATAGTACGGGTCCCAATCGTAGTAAACGCCATCGTTGATGCGGGTTTTTATATTAGACCAGTCCTCGTATTCGTATGTTGCTCCGAGTGCGAGATAGTTGCCAACGGTATGTCCAAGAGAAACACCGAACTTCCAAGGTGTCGTGAACTTGTAGTCGTAAGACTCGTTAGGAACACGGTCGTTGACCGCATACTGTGTCTTTCCGTCACCGATTGTAGTGTAGTTCTCAGTTGTAAGGTCATACCATGTAGGAGTCTTAACATAGAGACCGAAGCGGAATGGAGAACTCTCTATTGGGCGGACGATGACACCGGCGGTAACATCGAAACCAGAACCGGTGATGTGACGGTGGTCGTTATACTGGATAAGATTGCCGTTTAGAGTCTCATCGTACCAGCCATCGTGTGTGTAGTGGACGTCCTTGACGCCGAATGTAATGCCAAGATATACACAGTCGTGGATGTTTCCACTGATATTGAAGTCGTAATTGCCGATGTATCCGCTGTGCTCACGGCTCAACATGTAGTCGGAAGCTGGGTAGTTGGCTGAGTCCTTAGCCATTTTGAAGTAGTTGTAGTTCAGATGGTCGACCTGTGAGTATGCACCGTCACCATCGTTGAACACACCGTTACGCCACTTTTGGTAGGTCAGTTTGTTGCTTGAAGCATTGCTGAGCTGGTTCGTTGCGCCAAGTATAAAATCAAAATTCTTGCTCTTATGGTAGTTGAATGCAAGGTTAAGGAACGAGTTGTTACGACCTTTCATGGCATAGACGAAACCTGCCTGGTCGAAACTTGTGTTAGTCTTGTCGCCCTGAGCATAGCCCGGAACGCTTCCCTGCATTACCAGTCCGCCGCTGACATTAATAGTGCTGTGACGGAAAAGTCCTATACCTGCCGGGTTCGAACTTATTGTAGAAAGGTCTGCTCCGAGAGCTTCCATGGCTCCACCCATACCAACGTAGCGTGCTGTTCCGTTCAGGTCGGTGCCTGTCAGCTTTGCATTTTCGTAAGTTTCTTGTGCAGCTGCCGGAACACTAATTAGTGCGGCTGCAATCAATAAATATTTAGCTTTCATTTTATTAATTGTTTTTCTGAGTTTAATTCTGTAAAACGGAATATACTGTTGTTACATCATTGAATCTTAAAGTCTGGCTAGGCTTAACGGTGTCCGCCAAAGTGACCACCGCCACCTCCACCGAAGTGACCGCCGCCACCGCCGCCGAAGCCACGGCTACCACCTCCGAACGAACCGCCACCGAATGAATGGCTGCCTGCGCCGAAGCTGCGTGGACTGCTGCTAGGCATCGTTGTAGTGCGCGGAGTATATGAACGTGAACCGAAGCCGTTGCCGTTCGGGTTGTAAGGCTGTGAGCCACGGAATCCGCCACGGCTCTGAACAGTACTGTTGCCGAAGCCACCATTGCCTACAGTTCCACGGGTGTTGCCTACGGTTCTGCTGCTATTGCCGAAGTGACCGAATGTCCTTCCGCCACCGTTATATCCACCTGGACGACCTCCCTCAGGACCTGGGCCATAGCCACCGTGGCGTCCGTCAAATCCGTGACCACGTGTTCCGCTGTGTCCCCATGCATAGCCGGGACCCCAGTCCCAACCCCAGTATGGGCGGCCCCAGCCGTAACCGTAATACCAAGGGTCGTACCAGCCGTACCATCCGCCGTATCCCCAGAAGAGATTGTCGTACAGCCAGGGGTCGTACCAACCCCAACGCGTTCCCCAGTAAGGACCGTAGCCGGCCCATCCGTAGAAGTACGGGGCATACCAGCCATAGTAATCGTCGAAGCGACTCATACGACGGCTGTATGCAAAGTCGTCATCGTCATTGTAATAGTACTGCTGTGAGCCCGGATAAATGGTGTCGCGGGTCACAGAGTCTGGATATTGTCCGTTGCCGGCATGGAACTCTATGATGTCATTCCCAAGGGAATCGGCACCAATCTTCTGATAGTAGCTGCTCAGTTTGCCACGTCTGTTGTACTCATCGACGTTGCGGTTGCTGCCACTATAGTAGGTTGGAGTTTCGTCGGAATAACTCTGATTTTTCTGTACATTGGTTTTGTTATCCTTGGAAGGCGTGAAGTAGACGTCGTCCTGAGCCATCATCCCTAACGGGAGCAGGCCTGCCAATGCTGTAAGAAGAATAATCCTTTTCATATCTTTCTCCTCTTTATGTGTTGTTTTTATCTTTTTACGTTCTTTTACGGTGCAAAAATACTTAAACTTTCAATGCAAAGATACGGAAATTCCCTAAACCGTAGTAGGTTTTTCCCTATTTTTTATAATTCTGCACAAAAAATAATATAACACAATATGAGATATGAGTCCACTTTAAAAAGTCCGTATTTGCAAAGAGCGAACTTCTTTTGTCGTATATCCTTCTGATTTGTGAGATTTTTCGGAGACTTCGAGAATTTACAACGATGGAGTGCTCAGGGCTGGAAATTCAATGGAAATGCCAACTATACTCTAAATTTCCTACTTTTTAAAGTGGACTCCTTTCTTATACTATTCACCTTAAAAAGACAGATGCAAAGATCGGAATAATTCACATAGCGACAAAGTTATAAAGCAAACTCTTTTTGTTCCTAACGAAACAGTTTTCAAATTTTCCCAGTTAAACGCAGTACCAAACTGAAGTAGTCTTTCAGATGTAAAAATAATGAGGGTGTATCATAATAGCGTTTTATGATACACCCTCTGTTGTTCAGGACTTCTGCATTATACACATGCGAAGCCTTTATCCATTATCTGTTATGCCAGATGAAGACTCTTCTTGATAGCTTCAATCTTCTCTTTGCCACGCTCGTCGCATGCGACATAGTCGGCAGCAGTCTTCATTGTGTCCTTAACCTCGATATAGAACTTAATCTTAGGCTCAGTACCAGAAGGACGAACGCTGACCTTAGTGTCATCGTCACAGAACCACTGAAGCACGTTGCTGGTCTCAGGCATATTCAACTTAGTCTTGTTACCTTGTGCGTCGGTAGCCTCGAGAGTCTGGTAGTCCTTCCAAAGAACAATCTTACTGCCACCAAGCTCCTTAGGAGGATTAGCACGGAAGTCCTTCATCATCTGCTGAATCTCGTCAGCACCGGTCTTTCCAGGTCTCTCAACGTTGACTGTGAACTCCTTCGAGAAGCCATACTCAAGATAGATGTCCATCAGAATGTCATACAGAGTCTTGCCTTTATCCTTTGCATAAGCGCAGATTTCAGCAAGAAGCGAGCATGCACTGACAGAATCCTTATCGCGGACGAAGTCCTCAGCAAGGAAGCCATAGCTTTCCTCACCACCGCCGATGTACTGCTGCTTGCCCTCAGAAAGGCGAATCTCGCGAGCAATCCATTTAAAGCCAGTGTAGACATCACGCATTTCAATATGGTGCTTGTCAGCAATCTTCTTGATAACCTCTGTCGTAACGATAGTCTTGACGATAAAGTCCGTTGGCTTCATCTTGCCCGTTGCCTCACGGTTGGTGATGATGTACCACAAGAAGATAAGGCAGGTCTGGTTACCATTGATAAGAACCCACTCGCCCTTGTCGTTCTTACAAGCCATTCCGATACGGTCAGCATCAGGGTCACTGGCCATCAATATGTCGGCATCAATCTTCTTAGCGAGGTTCAGACCGAGTGTTAGAGCCTCTGCAAACTCCGGGTTCGGGCGGTCGACGGTTGGGAAATTACCATCCTTAATCATCTGCTCAGGAACGCAATATACATTGTCGAAGCCCCAGTAAGCCAATGAGCGAGGAATGATTACACGGCCGGCTCCATGCAGCGGAGTGTAGACAATCTTGAGGTCGTGCTGTCTCTTGATGACATCCGGGTCGATTGAGATAGTGCGAACCTGACGGAGATACGGCTCGTCGATATCCTCGCCGATAATCTGAATTAAGTCCTTATTACCCTTGAACTTAACATCTTCAATCTTGCACTTGTTGACCTCGTCGATGATACCCTTGTCGTGAGGAGTCAGAACCTGAGCGCCATCCTCCCAGTAAGCCTTATAGCCATTGTACTCACGTGGGTTATGGCTTGCCGTGATGTTCACACCACCCTGAGCCTTGAGGTATCTGATAGCGTAAGAGCACTCCGGTGTCGGACGCAAATCGTCGAAGAGATAAGCCTTGATACCGTTGGCTGAGAAGATATTGGCAACCGTCTCGGCATACAGACGACTATTATTGCGGCAGTCGTGACAAACGACAACGCTAATGCTGTCCCTGTCCTTGAAGTTCTTCTTCAGATAGTTGGCAAATCCCTGAGTTGCCATACCGACGGTGTAGATGTTCATGCGGTTTGAGCCTGCGCCCATGATGCCACGCAATCCACCTGTTCCGAATTCAAGGTCCTTATAGAACGACTCTATGAGGTTTGTCTTGTCAGGATTGTCGAGCATGGCCTGAACTTCTCTACGTGTCTTTTCGTCAAAAGAAGGTGACAACCATTGTTTTGCCTTTTTCTCACACTGCGCGATGAGTTCTGCGTTATTTTCCATAATATAAAAGTGTGTTTTTAATTAATACTTTAAGTTGCCTACAAAGATAATGCAATTAGTTCAATTCACAAAATAAAAAGTCTTTTTTTACTTTTATTTTGTGTTCAATTAATGCAACATAATGTCTTGAAAGACAAAAGAGACTGTAACAGCGACTTACTACTTTACTTTCAGTTTCTTGGACACCGTCTCGCTCTCATTGCTCATACGGTCGAGGGCTGTAACGAGGTACACATACTTACCCTTTTGCGATGGTTTGTTGACGAGGATTGCCTCACCGTCAGTAATGGAAATTATATGTGACGCATCATCAATGTCAACCGGCTCATCCTTGCGGAACTGGTAGACGACATACTTTACTGCCTCGTCATTCCACGTATCACCCTTTGGCTTGCGCCAAGACAAGAATACTCCCTTGTCGGTCGACTTCGCCTTCAGCTTCCGAGGCTTATTTGGAGCCTTTCCGTCAATGAACGGCATCAATGGCTGCAATGCAGGATACTTCCAGTAATAATTACGGAGGAAGATACCGAACTTGTCATAGTTGTCGACGGCAGTACGCGAATACCATAGCACCGTTCCGTCAACATTATTGCATTCGGTGTGCAACTTATGTTTGGCTGCTACCTGATTGGTATTGGGATTGTTGACATCGGCATACTTTATGCAACGTTCAACATCCTCACCTATATATAATGGGCGGTTTCCTGCATATTTATTCCACCAGCGAATCAATGTGGCGTAATCGGCAGTCTTGTGTCCTATTTGCCAATAAAGCTGAGGCGCACAGTAGTCTATCCAACCTTTATTAACCCATTTGATAACATCAGCATAAAGGTCGTCATAGTTTTGCAATCCACGGGTATTGCTGCCAATAGAGCTTGAAGAACTGTTGCGGTAGATACCGAAAGGCGAAACACCGAACTTTATCCACGGTTTGACCTTATGAATGGAGTCAGAAAGCTGCTCAATGAACTTGTCGACATTCTCGCGACGCCAATCGCCGATATTCAGACTGGTGCCCGACTGCTGCCAATACTGCTTGTCGGGGATTTCAACGCCTGCCACCGGATACGGATAGAAGTAGTCGTCGATATGCAGTCCATCAACGTCATACCTGCGGACAATATCATCAGCCACCTTACATATATATTCCCGGTTTACAGATAATGCTGGATTCAGAATATACAATCCGTCATATTGGAAGATTCTTTCTGGATGAGTGACGGCAATATTATTAACTGCAAGCGACATCGTGCCCTTCGTCTTGGCCCGGAACGGATTTATCCATGCATGGATTTCCATATTCCTCTTATGACATTCGGCAACCATCCATGCCAGAGGGTCCCATCCCGGGTCCTTGCCCTGAGTGCCGGTGAGAAACTTGCTCCACGGCTCTATGTTGCTACGATACAGTGCATCGCATTCCGGACGTACCTGAAAGATTATGGCATTAGCCCCGTCCTTTTGAAGTTCATTAAGCTGATAAGTCAGGTTCTGCTGCATTTCCTCCTTTGAAAGTCCCTGGAACTGACCGTTGACGCATTGTATCCAGGCTGCCCTGAACTGGCGTTTCGGAGTCTTTTGGGCAACAGCCACCGCTGAAACGGATAGCATCATCAAGAGTGCAATGATGCACGAAAGTTTCTTTTTCATCTTTTTTCTTTATCTTCTATTAGCTGCCTTGCGAAGTTCCTGTCTAACGAACAGCGATTGGGCGTTCATGATTTGAAAGAGTTTTAATGGCGATATGGACTCCATCATCTTCTGATGATAATCCCGTTCGAGCTCTTTTATCTTTATTTCAAGACTGTCTGACTCCTCTATAAGCTTCCGCGACTGTGCGTCATCTGCCGGGATCTCCTTTGACAACTGCTGTATCTGGTCGCGCAACTCCCTCTTTTCGTTCTGCAACTGGTCGTTCAGAGAAAAGAAACTGGCGGAATCCTGCTCCGATAGCGACGTTGTGGAAATAACGAACTGCTGGAATTCCTGCTGGAAACGTTCTGGCGTAAACTTATGCTGCTGGGCGTTTGCGGCTATGACGCCAAACGCGAGCCCGACAATTAAAGCACAAATTCGTATAGTGAAGATTTTATTCATATTCTGATAATAATAAATAAAGGGCATCATTGTCCATCATCATATAGTCAGCAGCCTTTTCTATATCGCTGCTCTCATCATGTATTGCGGAAGGCGAAACGGATGAGACTGATACTGAAACAGGTGCAGAGTAGTACTTAGGGGCAACCGCAACAGAATCAGAGACAGCCGGTGTTGCGGCCTTTCTTTCTGCCCGTGTCACTGCCTTTTTCTTTTTGACAGGAGTTTCGGAAGGCGAAACCATTGCCAATTGCGTGTTAGCATTACTAGTTTTCTGCCGGACAGCATTGGCGTCAGATGTATTTACGACACTGTCACCCTGTTTTTCAACCGCCGGTTTCTCATCTGCCAGTTGTGCTCCGTCGGGCTTAATACCGACAATTGCGACAACTGAGAAGACGACAAGGGCTAGAATAGCAGCTGCGGCAGCCCAACGTATCCACTGGTTGTTATGGTTGCTGCGTTTCAATGGCAACACTTTAAGTTCGGATTCCTGTGCTTCGGAAGCGGCAGAAGCGGCAGCCATCGACTTCATTCTGCCTTTAAAGTCATCAAAATAGCCCGATGGAACCTTAAAGGGTCTGTCGTTGCCGAATCTGTTATGAAGATAACTTTCGTCTGTATTCATGATTTCTTTTTATTATTAGACGTAAACAAAAGCTAAAAGTTTAGACGAAGTCGTCATGACTCTTAACATATTTCGTTATCTTCTGTACTGCAATGTGATAGCTTGCCTTCAAGGCGCCCTCCGAAGTGCCGAGCACCTTGCTCATTTCGGAATACTTCATCTCGTCGTAATAGCGCATCGTGAACACGGCTCTTTGCACCTCTGGCAGCAAGGAGACTGCCTCCTGCAAAATAGCCTGGGCTCTGTCGCCGTCGAAATACTCATCGCCCATAAGCCGGTTGGCAACGCTCATGTCGCCATCAGTATTGATTGCCGCAACAGACTTCTTATGACGAAGGAAGTCAAGCGTCTCATTGATAGCTATACGGTATATCCATGTCGATAGCTTTGACTTTCCTTCAAAGCTATCAATGTTTTTCCAAGCTTTTATAAAAGTATTCTGGAGAATGTCATTGGTATCTTCGTGAGAAAACACCATACTACGTATCTTCCAGTACAACTTCTCGCTGTACTGGTCAACAATTTCATCAAACCCTCTTTCCCTTGTCCGCTTGTCGGACAGGAGGCGAAGTATCTCTGTTTCTTCCAAAGAGGAATAAAGTTTTTAACGGATAGAAATCTTTCTTACGACTTTACCTACTTTTACGATATAACAACCCTTTGGCAAGTTAAGGTCATAGCGCTTGTCGTTGCTGTCGACACGTATGCTCTTGACGCGAACGCCGGTGATATTGTAAACATAAAGATTCTGACCTGCTGCACCCGTGACATGGATGACGGAGCCTGCTACAGAAATGTCGATATTCTGCAGCGTCTGCTCTATGATTTCAATGCTTGCAGTAGCATGAAGAGCACCCGGGGCACCCAGCATTAAAGCCATAACCATTGATAAAGTAAATATTCTCTTTGCCATATACGTATACTTTTGCTTGCAAATGTAGATAAAATCTATCAGATTTAGAAGTAATATACCTTCAGCATGTCTGCTTTTAAACTTATTTAACTCTAGAACTTACTTTCTCAAAATAATCAATGCTAAAGCAGACTACTTCAGATTGCTCTTTCCCAGTGCACCATAAACGACCTTGGCAACCATCGGCTTACTGGCCTCCTCTGTCATTCCGTGACCGAGTCTGCCATAGATGAACGGTACTTCCAGACCTTTTATACAGTAGTGGGTTATATCTGCAACGAGGTCGACGTCCTCAATGTCGAACTCACCGTCAGCTTTTCCATCCGAGTAGACCTTGCGGAACAGCTCGATTTCATCGTCATCGAAGTTTTTCCTGACTTTTTCAACCATCCAGATGTTGCGGAAGAACTCGGCACGGAGGTTTCCATTCCTCATGACAGTTTCCTTAATCATGCTCAGATGAGTATATATAAGCTCAATAATCTTATCCTGTGGCTTGATTTTCTTTGCCGCTACATCGTCGAGTTTATCGCTCAAGCGCTCTAACTCGCCTTCAATGACGGCATAATAAACATCTTCCTTACTATTGAAATAGGTATAAAGGGTACGCCGTCCCTTGCCGCTGGCTTTTGCAATATCATTCATAGTCGTATTAGCTATACCGTTCTTTGCAAACAGCTGGCGTGCTACATCGACCAACTTCTGTCTTGTCTTGGATATTGACATATACAACCTCCCTCTTTGCACATTTAGTTTCTCGTGTGCAAAATTATATCTTTTATTTTACACTGACAAACTTTTTAACGAATAATTGCACACATTTTTTATATGTGCATATAATGTGCGGTTCTTAAATTTATGTTAAATTCAAGACTATAATACTAGAAACTATTGGCTATGTCAAAATAAAGCAGTACCTTTGCACTCGCAAAACGAAAGACATCGCGGAGTGGAGCAGTTGGTAGCTCGCCAGGCTCATAACCTGGAGGTCGCACGTTCGAGTCCTGCCTCCGCAACTAATAAACCCGTAAAGCTTTATAATCAGGCTTACGGGTTTTCTTTTTTATAAATATCAGCTTACATCCAAGCGGTTATGCCAACCATCGCAGGGGCGCCCCTTGTGGACGCCCGTTCGCCTTGTTAAGGCGAATGTATAGCTCTTATTGTCGGTCTTGCAGACTGACCGGGCACTCACAAGGGGCGCCCAAGCTGTGGAATTCATTGTAACTAATTAGAAGAAGGCGGATATTCATATTCTTTTTATATACTTCCCCACTCTTTTTGCAAACAGCAGTAGTGTCTTTACATAAAATGCAGATTGCTATGTAACCGCGTAGAAAAGCCTCGGCTTAGTTGAACATAAGCATCCGTGTTACAATAGAATAATCTTTACACAAAAACAGCAGCTAAGCTTTTGGCTTGCAAAAGGTGAGGTTTAGCATTGTAAAAGGTCAACTATTGAAGCCTAAAAGATGAGGGTTTGCAAGTTCAAAGTTGTCCTTTGGCGAGAATATTGATAATCAATGAGTTGCAAAGACATTTTCTAGCAAATCATCGCTTGAAATATATTGACAATAGATTAGATAGGTCTATTGCAGCATAATTCTACAGAAGGACTCTCTAACAGACTCTCTACGGACTTGAAAGCAAAGAAAAAGCCGGTCCATGCACGTGGCACGAACCGGCTATATTGATTTTAATACGTATCAGTATTACTTCAGCTCAGCGAAGTACTTGATAGTACGAACCATCTGAGAAGTATAAGAGTTCTCATTGTCGTACCAAGAAACAACCTGAACCTGGTATGTATCGTCATCGATCTTAGATACCATAGTCTGAGTAGCGTCGAAGAGTGAACCGAAACGCATACCGATGATATCAGAAGAAACGATCTGATCCTCGTTGTAACCGAAAGACTCAGTAGCAGCAGCCTTCATAGCAGCGTTGATACCCTCAACAGTTACGTCCTTACCCTTAACAACAGCGATGAGGATAGTTGTAGAACCTGTTGGAGTTGGAACGCGCTGTGCAGAACCGATCAACTTACCGTTGAGCTCAGGGATAACGAGACCGATAGCCTTAGCAGCACCAGTTGAGTTAGGAACGATGTTGCAAGCACCTGCACGTGAACGACGAAGATCGCCCTTACGCTGAGGACCGTCAAGAATCATCTGGTCACCTGTGTAAGCGTGGATTGTTGACATGATACCACTCTGGATTGGAGCATAAGCGTTCAAAGCTGCAGCCATAGGAGCCAAGCAGTTTGTTGTGCAAGATGCAGCAGAGATAACGTTATCGTTAGTTGTCAAAGTCTTGTGGTTTACGTTGTAAACGATTGTAGGAAGATCGTTACCAGCTGGAGCAGAGATAACTACCTTCTTAGCACCTGCTGCAAGGTGAGCAGAAGCCTTCTCCTTTGATGTGTAGAAACCTGTGCACTCGAGAACTACGTCTACCTTGTTAGCAGCCCATGGGCAGTTAGCAGCGTCCTTCTCAGCAGAGATCTTGATCTCCTTACCATCAACGATGATAGA
>OMVI01000064.1 GCA_900314455.1 uncultured Prevotella sp.
TCGTCATCAAGAATGTCGACGGCGCCAAGTTCTATCGTGTCACCTTCGACCTGCTCAACCAGACTTGGAGCTACGTAGCTTTGAACTTCACCGAGTTCATCTATGAGATTGGTAACGAGAGTGGATGGGCAACGACCCACGCTCTCTATGGAGCCAACTACGATGGCAACTACCTCGGCTACTACTACCTCAACGGCGAGTTCAAGTTCAAGCCAAACGCTGACAACTGGGAAAACGACTGGGAGTACAACGGCGAAGGCAAGATTGCTGATATCAACGGCGGTCCTAACTTTCCAGACCCGGGTGCAGGTTTCTATCGCATCGATGTCAACACGCTCAACCTCACTTACAGTCTGACGAAGATTAGCAGTATCTCTATTGTTGGTGATGCTGTCAACGGATGGACAAACGACAAGGATATGACTTACAACTCTGCAACGGGCAACTGGGAGTGGACAGGTACTCTTTCGACAGGTGACTTGAAGTTCCGTGCAAACCACGACTGGGCTATCGCTTGGGGTGGCAAGTCGAGCAACACCGACTTCAACAACCTCACTGAGCACGACGGCAAGAACCTCAACATCGCTCAGGCTGGAACCTACAAGATTGTCCTCACCATCCATCATGAGAACGGCGACTGCAAGGTTTCTATCGTAAAGAAGTAATATAACAACATCTCTATACTAAGAGAGGGCATCCGGGTGGTGCCCTCTTTTTTTGTTCCAACAATCTAATGGAAGCGGTCTTGCAGGGTGGTATAGATGCTTATGATATTTCAAGGGAGACCATAAAAAACAAATTCCAATTTACACACCCAAAGAGTTTGTAGAAAGATTTATTAAGCAGGAAGAAACTACAAACCAGTAAACCCTTCATAAGCCTTTTGCTGAAAGCAAAGGGGAGTTCGTTGAAAAGAAAGGGAAAAACAAATCAAAAACCGAGGAAGAAACAAAACTTATTCGTAATTTTGCGCCAGACAATTCGAGAATGGACTACGAATTGTAACATTTAACAAGAAAGGAAAAGATTATGAAGAAGAATTGTTTCAAAGCAATGGCACTCGTAGCAATGCTGCTTTCGCCACTGGCAATAGCGGCACAAGTACCCGACGGAATAACGGGAGCTACCCAGCAGGTAGAGCAATCCCCTACCCCACGCCACCATCACCACGGTCCGCGCCTCTCTGTCGACAGCCTCAACACAATCATGAAGGCTAAACTCTCGCTCACGACAGAGCAGGAGGAGAAGGTGAAGGCACTCAACACAAAGTATTCCGACATATTAGAAGGACCCGCAAGACCGCCAAAAGATGCCTTCCAAGCTCCTGAAGGCAATGCAACTTGCTGCGGCAAGGACACAGCAAACTGCAAAAGGCACCGCGGACAATTTGAAGCCCGCAAGCAGGAATATGACAATGAGTTGCGTGCGATACTCTCTGACAATCAGTATTCTGAATACAAAAAGCTCAAGTCGCAGTTCGCCGGCAGGCGGAGAGTTGGCAAAGGCAGAAGGGACAATAAATAACCTAAAAAAAACAGGCGGAGAAACCGTTGTGGTCACTCCGCCTGCAAACTATATTAATGCGTTAACTAGAAATTCCAAAAGCGATTCCTTCGGTGAAGAAGGAAATCCGGCGTTGCTTAAGCCTGAAGCTTGTTGTTCACGTGAACTGCGTTAGCTATTACTGCTGCTACAACTGCCAATACAATAACTGAAGTCATCATAATTTTAAAATCCTTTCTAAAAATTTTCCGAACCATCACTCGGTCCGATTCAACATTCTTGTTATTAATACTCTTTTTATACCAGGGCGTACTTGCTTGCCCTCTTTCTATGCCTTTAGGATTATGGTTTCAAAACCTTTCAGATTTTAACCTCTTTCCCGTTTGCGAGTGCAAAGGTAGGCATTGTGTGCGTACACAGCAAGCAAAACCCGCTTTATTTTATCTATATTATCAAAATCTTGAACTACATCAAGGCAGTTGATGCAGGTCAAAAGTAGAAGACTACCAAAACCTTCCCACGAAAGTAACTGCCTACCCACACCCTCCCCAAGGGAACAGCCTGCCCAAGCCCTCCCTTTTTGGAGGGTTTGGCAGGCTGTAAATATTTTTCTTTTCCTCTTTTGCCGTTTCCCCCTTTGCAACCCATTGACCGTCAGCGTCCCTACAAAACCTAAGCTTTCGGCTTGCGAAACCTTAGGTTTTAGGCTGTGAAAGCTTAGGTTTGGCACCGCAAGAACTTACCTTTTGCGAAGCGAAAGAACAGATCCGGGAAATTGTAAACATTTCATCCCATCATCTATAATATCTATCCCATCTATCCAAGTCTATATCCCCCAGCCTCTACATCAGCTCCCCCGAACAGCTACAATGGCAGTCCCCAGCGGATAATCATTTAATTTTGAGTTCACATACGCCGATTAACTACTAAAAGATGTAAACACGGGGAAATTAAACGGCTGAAAATTTGTCAGTTTGGAGTTTAGGCATTATTTTTGCAGAAACTTTGGAGGGAAGTTCCAAATGTCCCCAAAAGTCGACTATACATTATATTATATATAAACCAACATTTAAAAATAGAATTAGTTATGCAGATTGAGAAAGTTCATGCTCGCGAGATTCTTGACTCACGTGGCAATCCGACAGTTGAAGTAGAAGTAACACTCGACAACGGCGTTAAGGGTCGTGCAAGCGTACCATCAGGTGCCAGCACCGGTGAGAACGAGGCTCTCGAGCTTCGTGACGGCGACAAGAACCGCTTCGGTGGCAAGGGTGTTCTGAAGGCTGTCAAGAACGTGAACGAAATCATTGCTCCGGCTCTCAAGGGCTGGAACGTACTGGAGCAGCGCGCCATCGACTACAAGATGATTGAGCTCGACGGCACTCCTACTAAGAGCAAGCTCGGCGCAAACGCCATCCTCGGCGTTTCACTCGCAGTTGCTCACACAGCAGCTAAGGCTCTGAATATTCCTCTGTATCGCTACATCGGCGGTGCAAACACTTACACTCTGCCTATCCCAATGATGAACATCATCAACGGTGGTGCTCACTCTTCAGCTCCTATCGCATTCCAGGAGTTCATGATCCAGCCGCGCAACTTCACTACTGAGAAAGAGGCTATCCGCTGCGGTGCTGAGGTCTTCCACGCTCTTGGCAAGCTGCTGAAGAAGCGCGGTCTGTCGACAGCTGTCGGCGACGAGGGTGGTTACGCTCCTGAGCTCGACGGTATCGACGACGCTCTGGAGAGCATCTGCCAGGCCATCAAGGACGCTGGCTACGAGCCGGGTAAGGATGTCACCATCGCTATGGACTGCGCTTCTTCTGAGTTCGCTTACCAGAAGGACGGCAAGTGGTTCTACAACTACAAGCAGCTCAACAATGGTATGCCTAAGGATCCTAACGGCAAGGAAGTCGACGACGAGGGTCAGATTAAGTACCTCGAGGAGCTCTGCGCTAAGTATCCTATCGCATCTATCGAGGATGGTCTCGACGAGAACGACTGGGAAGGCTGGCAGAAACTTACAAAGGCTCTGGGCGACAGAATCCAGCTCGTTGGTGACGACCTGTTCGTAACTAACACGAAGTTCCTGGAGAAGGGTATCAAGATGGGCGTTGCTAACGCTATCCTTATCAAGGTCAACCAGATTGGTTCACTCACCGAGACTCTCGAGGCTATCGAGATGGCTCACCGTCACGGCTACAACACCGTAACTTCTCACCGTTCAGGCGAGACTGAGGACACTACTATCGCCGACATCGCTGTCGCTACGAACTCTGGCCAGATTAAGACAGGTTCTATGAGCCGCACCGACCGTATGGCTAAGTACAACCAGCTCATCCGCATCGAGGAAGAGCTCGGCCCTGTTGCCAAGTACGGCTACACAAAGCTGCAGAGAGAGGCTTAATAGAAATCTCATTCCTCTAAATACAAACTGCCGGTCCTGCATCTGCAAGACCGGCAGTTTTTGTTTCTAAGGCATTGAAAATTAAACCTCTTCGAGGTTATTCCTTCTTGCA
The DNA here is from genome assembly GCA_900314455.1 of uncultured Prevotella sp. Taxonomy (GTDB): domain Bacteria; phylum Bacteroidota; class Bacteroidia; order Bacteroidales; family Bacteroidaceae; genus Prevotella. The sequence goes on from OMVI01000064.1 coordinate 4,020, forward strand.
CGAAAAACACGAACAAACGATTTTACGACACGATGCACCACAGGTGCCGGCGAATAACACGATTCCCTTCTGGCTACTAAGATTTCTGATATGGCGATGTTTTTTTATTCTTTTTCTTCCGTATGTCGTGAAAAAACCGTAACTTTGGCAATGTTAATATAAATCGGAGGATACTAACTATGATTACACAAGAGAACTTTGAGGCACAATATGCCGACCCTATAGAGGAACAACAGATACGCAAGTTCGTCTGCGACGAGATATGCCGGCAGATACACCGCTACATTAAAGGTATGTCGGGCTCGCACAATACCATGCTGAAGTTTGAGGAGAGTCTTAAGAACATGAGCGTGCCGGACAAGGAACGCGCCATCGCAGCCTACATTGATTTGAACCGACACAGCCTTGACGGACTCGACATGAAGATGGTCCTGGTGCGCGCCATGGCAAACTACTGCGACACGTTTGCGTATATGATGGAGATGATTAATAACCGCCACAAGTGGGGCTACTACCTGAAGGCTATCCGCGACTCCTACTTCCGCTTCCACGAGATATTCGAGGAGAACGGACTCTACGGCATCAAGGACCACGAGGGCAAGGTTCTCGTCAGTCCGAGCTACGAGTTCCTGCGCACGCCATACGTCTATGTCGACGACTTCCGCAAGATGCCGGTCATCGCTCAGAAAGATGGCAAGATGGGACTGATACTCGCCGACGGCAAGGACACTGTCGTTGCGCCGTTCAAGTATGACGATATCTCGCTTCGGGACGAGGATCCTTACTTCGTTGCAAGGCTCGGCGACCGCACCGTCCTGCTTGATACAGCACCAAAGGGAAGGGCGTAATAAAGCCTGCCCAAGCCCCGTCAAAGCCTACCCAAACCCTCCCCAAGCAAGTAAGACCCCTCCAAGCCTCCCCCCACGGGCGAGGATGTTTGATTACATAATACTACTGTTCCACAATATCTTTGCGGATTTTAACAACAAAAATGCCTGCCAACGCATAGCTATTATGCGAAAGCAGGCATTTGGTATTTTAACGACCTCCCCCGTGGGGGAGGCTTGGTGGGGTATTACCTCTTTGGGTAGGTATTCTATTTATTAATGAACTTCTTGCCGTTCTGAATGACAATGCCACGGTAGTTGCTGCCAACACGCTGACCGGCAACGTTGTACATTGGAGCGTTAGCATTGACGGCGTTGTCGAAGTGGACACCAGCGATGCCGGAGGTACCGGCCTTTCGTGGCAGACTTTCCTCGTTGCCCTCGTATATTGCGGTAACTGAGTACTCGTGGTTGCCACCTGCTGCGCCATCAGTGTACGTGAGGTCGTCAGCGCCTACAGTGCCGATGAGCTCGCCGTCGCGGTAGATGTTGTAGCCGATAACTTTCGGATTGCCTTTCTGATACTTAACATCGTCGACGCTGAAGTGCAGAGCCTGAGAGTTAGGAGTCTTCTGGTGTATTGCGAAATATCTGCTTCCGGCTGGCAGAGATACTGTAACGCTTGTCCAGATACCACCGGCAGCCGTGCGGGTGTTGCCGATTGCGGTGAAGTCGGCTATGTCTGTACCTGTCGTTGAGTAGAGTACATCGTACTGCTCACGCTGGTCGTAGGTCTGCTGGGCACTCTCGTCGTAGTACGCGAAGTTGTTTACCCAGAACGTAATGTCCTGTGCGTTGCCCGAGAGGTGCGGCGAAATGAGCCAGTTATCCTGCTGTTTGTAGTTCAGGTTGTATATTGCCGTTGCCGACTGGTTGCCACTATGAGCCTTCATCGATGAGTAGACGAGAGGCAGCTGAGCGTTAATCTTACTGAAATCGAAGATTGCGAAGCCGAATGCAGTGCTCTCAATAGGATAAGAGAGCTGAGATGCGAGAGTTCCGCCGAGACCTCCGTTGTTGTCGACGACAGTCCAGTCGCCGAACGAAGTCGACCATGTCGGATAGCTTTCGAAGTCTTCAGTAACATCAGCGACGCCGTTGCCCGGAGCCGTCCATGTGACAGTGCCGTTCTGTTCGTCAGCGCTGAGCGGAGCAGTGTATGAAACCTGAGTGAGATTGACTGTTGCCGAAGCCGTATTATTGCTTTCGTCGATGTCGCCATTGTATGTAACAGTAGCCTTGACGACGATGCTTCCCGCTGCATTCAGAGATGTTGTCGGAATTGTAACCGTAAATGTCGTGTCGGCGTATGATGCCAGCGAGTCGTTGACGGTAGTGTTCAGCACCTCAGCACCATTGGCGGTGATAGCGATGCTATAGTTCTTGGCGGTCTTGTCGCCACGGTTTGTGACCAGGGCATTAGCCGTAATGCTCTGTCCTTTCTTAACACCGGTAGGAGCGGAAACGCTCACTGCGAGGTCCTCAGCCTGTACATCGACAGCTTCAACCTGGTCGACGTAAACCAGACCGGCCTTTGCGGTAATCGGGCAGCCTGCTTCCCAGATGAACTCAACATAGCGTTCGTTAGTGAACTGGTCGAGTTTCACCTTGCTGACGTGCCATGCAGTGTCGTTAGCATTTGTCGAAGCGTTGATGACTTCGAGGTCTACCTTGGTGCCGTCCGGCTTCAGAGCCTGTACCTTCAGTGTGATACCGCTTCCCGGCTCAATCTTGTAACGATATACGAGCTGTGGGTTCTTGGCATTCTTAAGGCTTACCTTGCCGCTTCCCATTGCACTGTACTCACCCGGACGGTCACGATAGCGGAGCAGACCGTTGTCGCCGTCGTATGCGTTATTGTCCTTTACGTTGACCCATTCGGAGTCACCGGTGTAATTTACCCACCACATCTGCGTTGTCGGAATGATGTGTCCGTCAGGCCACGACTGGGTAAACGGCAGCGTGTAAGGCTCTCCGGTAACGAAGAAGACGTGTCCGTAGCCCTCTTCCATTTTCTCCTGGCTCTGTCCAGCTGCGTTCTTGGCAACGACGGCATACTCGTGGAATGACTGGTCGCCCTGGTCGGTGTTGTTGTTACTGTAGTCTATTGATATAGAATTTGTCGTAGTAGAGTCGATTTCAGAGCCTAAGAAGCCACTGTCGTCGACGTTGTAGACATGGTAAACAACCTTCTGCGGGTCGACATAGCCACCGTGAACACCAGTCGTTGAGACATCGTCCCACTGAATGCCAACGGTAGTGAGCTTGTCGTTCATACGAACGTTCTGTGGAGGACGCGGAGTGTCAATGCCTATATAGCTCGTTGCGTTTGCCTGACGTCCCTGGTTGCTGCCTGTGTAGGCAACGACCCTGTATGTCTGGTAGCCGTTTGATGCTGCATTGTCAGAGACATTGTATTGCTGACCGGGTATTGCGTCGGTCACAATGCCGACCTCACGGTTTCCGTTAAGTACTACGATAGAGTCGATTTGGGAAACTGCCGAGCCGTCGATATTGACTGTCGGCGCATTGAACTGGATGGTTGCAGTCAGCGCTCCATTAGCACCTGGTATGACTTTGACGTTAGTCGAACTGTCAGGAGCAGAGTTCAGGGCATCCATTGTCACGACAATAGAGTCGAGATATAGATTCAGCTGGTCCTTCACTGACACACTGTGGAAACCGAAGTTGTAATCTCCCTCGGTAGGAACAGTCACAGTCGAGGTGTATTCATTCATAGCCTGCGTCTTTATTTCGAATGCAGGCTGGAGGTTCTGGGTCATCGATGCGACGGTCTTACCCTGTCCGAACCAAGTCTCGAGTCGCTCAGGGAAACTGTTGCTGCTGCCGGCACGATAGGCAAGCTTGTATGTACGGCCCGGCAACAGGTGTATGTTAGGCGTAATGAGCCAGTCGTTTGCATCATTTTTGGGGTCATAGTGACAGCGAACCGAGTTACGGTTGTGGTCAGCATTGCTAGGAGTGTAAGCCCAAGTGTTGCCATCGTTGTTGGCATCGATGATGGTGTAGTACTTTGTCAGGTCGCTTTCATTGTCGAAGTATTCCATGTAAGGAACCGTGAAGGTGGTGTCGGCAACTGTCGGCAGACTGTTAGCACGGCGTACCTGAGGAGTGTTCTGCGCGTGTTGTTTTTCCCAGAGCGACTTGTCGGCGTGTTGCCGGTGGACGTTCTGAGGTGCTTCGCTTGGCAGAGTAATGAGCCTCTGTGCCTGAGCGGGCGCAGTGGCGGTCACAGCAGCTGCAAGGAGCAAGAGTGTTGTAAGTTTTCTCATGTTATGTTTGTGGTTTGAAATTATCGTGGATGAGAGGCTTCAGCGGCGCTGAAGCATACCGAACGGGAGGGATGTTGGGGGTTTCAGCGGCGCTGAAGCATACCGAACGGGTGGGTACTGGCGTCAGCGGCGGAGGTACTTCTTGCCGTTCTCGATGACGATGCCGCGGTAGCTGCTGCTGACACGCTGTCCGGCGAGGTTGTAGGCAGGAGCGTTCGTGGTGGCAGTCTTGCTTGCCGTGACGCTTGAAATTGCAGTCGGGTCCTTGTACTTCAGCACGGCGAGGGGCTGAGGGCCTGACTTGTATTCGGCAACATCGGAGCGATAGTCGTCATAGCGGGCAATAGCCTGGTGCGTGATGTTCTTATCGGCTTCGAGATAGCATGCCGTCCAGCAAAGCAACGGGTTCTGTAGACGGAAGTAGAACTTGAGGTTCGAATGACCGTCCCAGATAATTGGAGTTGTGAAGTCGAACGTTACGACGTCGCCTTCGCCATAGATGACCTTTGTTTCAGCCCATGCACTGTCGCCAACACCGGCATAACCAACTTGGTTGAAGGTTGCGATACCGTCGAAGCAGTGGACCATCGAAGCCGTATCGGGCTGCTCAATGCTGTCCTTGAGCTGTGTCTCGTCGGTGTTGGAGGCATAGACGAGAGCCGGAGTCATAAGCGGGTCGAAGGCGAGGCCTTTGAAGGTGAGACCCGTGACGGCAGCTCCGGACGGCAGCTCGGACAGCTGTGACGCCGTGTAGAGTAAGAAACCTTCCGACTGACTGTAAGCCGGGCAGAAGGGTTCTACGCTTGTGGTTGTGTTGTAGTTACCAACTGTAATGCTTTGTGCTTGTGTTGCTACGGCGAAGCAGGCAAAGAAGACGAGGAGCATCGTCCTCTTTAACTTTCTGTAATTGTGCGCCATGATGAGGATTTATGTTTATTTAAAATTAAGAAGCCTACCCAAGCCCTCCCGAATGGGAGGGATGTTTAAAATGATTTGTGGCAGTTCTTTTTACCTTTTTGCTTTTTTACTTTTTTACCATTTTATTTTTTACCTTTCCTTCGTTGCTTTCCACGTGTTGCCTTTGTCGTCGCGGAAGATGTAGATGCCCTTAGGCAGACTGTCGAACGACTGGGTGACGCGGTTGCCGGAGATGGTATAGATTTCGACAGGACGACGAACAGATTCGGCAGGAATTGCTTTGATTGCTGTCGTTGTAGTATCGGTGTCCTTCGGCTCAACCTTCGTGAACACGAGGCTCACGGTGTCTGAGTTGAGATAACCTCTGTCTGTCGACGTCGCAAAGGCATAGACAGTGTCGGTCTTGTTGACTGCGAACGGACCGGAGTAAGTTCTCCACGAAGTCTTTCCGCGAGAAGCCGTAGCATATCGTGCCTGTCCCTGCTCCGCCGTTATCGTCACAGCAGTGAACGCCGTGGTAAATGCCGTGTCGCCACTGATGACCGGTGCGGGCAGCTTCACTTGCTTGATGAATTGCTTGGAGACGACATTGGAGTTGTGGGCACCCGTCCGCCATGCGTAGGCATACACCGTCGTGGAGTCGCGAAGTGTGAAAGGCTCGGTGTAGTCGGCCCATGTGAGACTGTCGGTCGACCACTTCACGCTGTCCGAATCTGCCGTAATGGTAACCACGGTACTGTCGGCGAAGTACTGTTCGCCACCGATGACCGGCTCCGGAGTAACGAGGCTCTTGTCGGGGTCGAAGATGAACGACACCGTTGAGTCGGCGCGGTTCCACATTATATTATATATAGGCTTCTGGTACGTCGTCTGCCCGTTTCGCTGCGCTGTATAGAAGGTGAGCTTCGGAGTAGAGTTCGGAGTTATACTGTCAAGTGTGTTGAACGGATACAAGTCGTTATTGTTGTCTCTCATATACGAAGAGTTGACGCCAAGGTACGAGTTGTCGGCTGCAACGATAGTGACATTCTGCTTGCGATTGCTGTTGTACGTAGTGTTGACGGCGTTGTTGTCCCAGATGCTCTTGACGTAGTTTACATGCAGGACTTCAAGTCCCTGAGCCGGAAGATACGTGTCCCAACGGTTCTTCGTGCGGTTCTCGAGTACGAAATACTCAGCCTTGTCGCCACTGACGATAGGCAGCGCATCGTTGACGACAGCGTATGCGCCACCGCCGTTATACGTTGAGCGCAAGCCAGTTATGGTATCGTTCGACTGCAACTCGCTGTAGTCAATCCATCCGGCAGCCCACTTCTCGTAAGCGGTGTATCCCACCGGCACCCAACCGTTGTTGTTAGGTCCGGCGTAAGGTCCGTAGTCCATCACAGACCAGAAGTCCATACCGTAGTTTGAGCCACTTGTGTCGTATAAATCGGGGAAACCGAGACAGTGGGAGAACTCGTGCGTCATAGTACCGATGCCCGCCGGCGTGTCAGCAGTTGTCGGATAGTTGATGCTTCCGTCAGACTCCTCATTGCCACAGGCAAAGGTATTAATCTTCACACCGTCGAAGTTGAGGTTGTAAGTTGAGCCATAATACTGGTTGTAAGCGTCGAAGCTCGACTGTGCGGGCCATATCGTGCTCGTGTTTGAACTCGTTGCCTCACCGTATCCGGCATAAATGATGTACAGGTTCTCGACCTCGCCGTCGCCATCCCAGTCGTAATCCTTCCAGTTGAGGTTGGGATACTGAGCGTAAGCCTTCTGCAATGCCTCGGCAGCGAACTCCCAGAAGCCGACGTCACTTCCGTTGCTGTCGTTGTGTCCATAGTGGGAATAGCCGTAGGACATCTCCACAGGACCGACGACATCGAAGGTCAGGTCGAGCTTCCCGGCCGATTGGTCGAGGAAGTAGTCGTGGATTGAACCGATTGCGCCATACGAATTGGTGTAGCCCGGGGTGTTGACCTCAGCATTGTAGAAGGCGCTGTCGTGTTCCGAAAGGAACTTCTTGTCGGTGAACTCGGCAAGGATGACGATACTTTTGTGCTTTCCCGTGATGTCGCGGCGGTCGGAAGTGTAACCCGTCGAGGGTGCTTTCTTCATCGGAGCAAAAAGGATATTGCGCTTCACGGCAGACGGATTGCTGATTTCAGCCTTAGCTGCCTGAGCCGCCTGAAGTTCACTCTGCGAGCGGTTGGCTGAGGAATGGGCAAGCGTAGCTGTTGCCTGCATACCGTAGCCGCGTCCGTTGGCATAGTAGTATGCGCCGTTTTGCTCTATAAGAGGTACATTGTCTTCGGTAACAAAATAGTGAAGACGTTCGTCGCCCACAAGCATCACCTTAATCTCGGTACCGTCCGGTTGCTGGACGGTGCGCCACACCCGCTTGGCAGGGACACCGTTTGCAGCCGTTACTGATACCAATGCAAACGCTGCGAATATCAAACTTTTAACTGTCATTACGTGTATATTTGTTGCAAAGGTAGGAATTATTATTCAATTCCGCAATAAAAACAAATAAAAATACAATAATTCTTAAGATTAAAAGGTTCTAATCTGAAACATTTAACAAAAGAGAATAAATATGTGCAAGTAAATCCTTACGTGGGAAAGGTAAAAGGGTAAAAAAGTAAAAAGGCAACAGAAGGGGGCATACAGCTATGAATCCTCTGCAGGGGCGTCCGTTGTGGGTGGATTGGAACGGAGGATATTTTTGTTGATATTTTTCGTTTTGGTTTTTCTTTGATTTCGTGCTTGTATGTTGTTGATTATCAATGGCTAGGCAAAAGGGCAGGTATGGGCTTGCAAAAGGTTAGGTTTGAGGCGGCGAAAGCTAAGGTATTGCAACGCGAAAGGTCAGGTTTTAGACGACGAAAGGATAGATGCAGAGGGGTGTAAGGTTTTTTCCTCACCAAGCCTCCCTCAAGGGGGGAGGCTTGGTGAGCAACAGAGGGTGTCTTGGAGGGGTTATAATCCTTGCTTTCTATGGTATCACCTTGAACTCGTAGCCCTGTTCCTTGAGCCAGCATAGGCTTTCGGGGAGGGCGGTATGGAGCTTGTCGATGCTCTTAAGGGAGTCGTGGAAGGTGATGATGGAGCCGTTGCGGGCATACCGCTTCACGTTATTGACGACATCCTCCGCCGTTATCCACTTCGAATAATCGCGGGTGACGAGGTCCCACATGACGATGCGGTAGCGTCGCTTCATCCACCAATAGACGGCATGGCGCATCCAACCGTGCGGCGGACGGAAGAGATGAGTATGAATGAGGTCGTTGGCGTCCTGCACATCAATGCTGTACGTTATAGCCCAATGCTTCAGTGAGCCCAGATGATGGTAGGTATGGTTGCCGACCTGATGACCCTCGGCAACGATGCGCTCATAGAGCGGATGGTACTTGCGCACGTTGTCGCCCACCAAAAAGAACGTCGCCTTGATGCCGAACTGCTTCAAGGTGTCGAGAATGAACGGGGTGCTCTCGGGAATAGGACCATCGTCGAACGTCAGGTAGACTGCGTGCTCGTGCTTGTCCATCCTCCATAGTGCGTGTGGATATAACCACCGAAGCCACTTTGCTGGTTGTTCTATTATCATTTACTTTCCTACCAATTTACAAACAAATCAAAAATGTCCCTAAGCTCAGCAGGTTTTGCCTCCGCGCCTAGGGACATTTTCTATATGATTGCTAATGATTTCGTTTCAAATAAAAACCTTTCTCTAGTTGTACTTACTGCACATCGCCACCCGTCTTGACAGAGTAGCGTTCAGCAAAGTTCTGGAACGAAGCCTGATGAGCCTTGCACCAAGCCGGGTCGTAGGTCTGTGTGAGCTCGAGCAACTTCGGCATTACGTAGCGTATCTGCATAGCGCAGTCGTCTGCACTCATGTTGAAGCCACGCTCGTCGAGTTGCAGATAGTACTCGGCATACTGTACGGCGTTCTTCCACAACTGGTTGACAACGTATTCAGCCTTCTGCTTGTTGCCTACGAGATACCAAGCCTGCGCAGTCTCGAGGGAGCCTCCCATGACATCGATAGGGATGTTGTAGTAAGGTATCTCCTTCTCCATCTTCTGCAGAACCTTGACAGCCTTGTCCTTCTCGTTCTTTGCAGCGAGGTTGATGGCAAGCGTTGCCATGAGACGACGGTGGGTATAGGTGAGTCGCATGACAGTCTGGTCGATGTAAAGGCCCGGCCTCGACAGTCCGCCAAAGCGGAAGCGGTTCATCACAGCATCGTATGTCTTGTCGGCATCCATGTTGAAGTTCTTGTCCGTCTTGTAAGGAACAATACGGTAGGCAAGTCCTTCCTGCAGGAGATTGTCGCCCAGTCCGGCGTAAGCATCATTGCCAACAGTTGATGCAATGTACAGCGGACGCGTCCAGTTGGCGTTCGACAGCATTTCGAGCATCATCAGATTCGACTTGATGAGGGCATTCTTACCGGCAAGCGAGATAACCATCTCGTCAGGTATAGAGTCCTTGTTGACCTGCATTCCGCTCTTCATGACGGCATTCTTGTCGACGGTAAGGAAGAGGGTATCTGTAGGTATGACGTTCAAGTTGTCGTGAATCTGACTGTCAGACGTATATCCGAGGACCTGACCGATAAGGGTCTTCTGCTGCGGAGTGAAGTCGTTGCGCACCCAGTACTTGAGTACGTTCTTCAGCTCGAACGGCTTGTCGCCGAATATCTGCTTAGCCTGCTGAGGATAGTTCTTGTACAAGTCCTCGACCTGGTCTTTCAGACTCGGGTCTACACGCACGTACTCGTTGGTTCCGGTGACGTACTCCAGTCGCTTCCAGGTTATAGGAGCCGGTGTCGACTCGTAAGCCGGACGCATCATCTGGTCGATGTACCAGTCGGTGCTGAGGTAGCTGAGGTTGCAGACACGGAAGTCGGTTCCCTGTCCTTCTACCTCCTGATTGTACCAAAGCGGGAAGGTATCGTTATCGCCGTTGGTGAAGATGATGGCGTCGCTCTTAGGCTGGAGACTCATAAGGTAGTTGCGTCCGAAGTCGCGGCAAGTGTAGCGCATCGAACGGTCGTGGTCGTCCCAGTTCTGACTACCCATCTGTATAGGTACGAAGAGGGCAAGGATTGAGACAACGGCGGCAGCCGCAACGGGTTGTATCTTTATCTTCTTGAGCCAGTCAATGATTGCTGCTACGCCGAGTCCGCACCATATTGCGAAGGCGTAGAACGAGCCGGCGTATGCGTAGTCACGCTCACGTGGCTGGCTTGGGGTCTGGTTCAGATAGAAGACGATTGCGAGTCCGGTCATCAGGAAAAGGAAGCAGACAACCCAGAACTGCTGGATGCCGCGCTTACCGCGGAATGCCTGCCAGAAGAGACCTATCAGACCGAGCAACAGAGGCAGAGCGTAGTAGACGTTGTGGCCCTTGTTTCCGCTCGGGTTCGTCTGTGCGTCGTACTTCTTCAGCTGGTCAGGCAGTTTGCTCTGGTCGCCATACATGGCGTTGTCGATGAACGGAATGCCGGTAATCCAGTTGCCGTGCTCCAGCTCGCCGTTACCTTGTATGTCGTTCTGACGGCCGCAGAAGTTCCACATGAAGTAGCGCCAGTACATGAAGTTGCACTGATAAGAGACGAAGAAGCGGAGGTTCTCGCCCTGTGTCGGGATTGTCACACCGTCGACATCACGTCCCTTTACGCCGCCGAGCCATGACTCGTACTGCTGTGCATGGGCTGCGTCGTACATGCGAGGGAAGAACATGTTCTGCTCATACTCGTATGTCGACTTGCGGTTTGCAATGAAGTAAGAGTCGGGTTCGCCTGCGCTTGCCTTCTCCTTCTTTTCGTATATTGGTGCGCCTTCGTCCTGAACAGGTGCCTGCATGCCGTCGCCGACGGGCTCGTACTTCAGCTGTGAGGAATAAGCCTGTCCGTAGAAGAGCGGACGATCGCCGTACTGGTCACGCGAGAGGTAGTTGCCGAGGGTGAAGATGTCCTCAGGTGAGTTCTGGTCCATTGGCGGATTTGCCGTCGAACGGATTATGATGAGGGCGTAAGACGAGTAGCCAATCATCAGCATAAGCATACAGAGCAGTGCCGTGTTCTTGACTCTCGAGGTAAAGACGTTCTTCGCTTTCATCAGAACGAACCACAGTATTGCGAGTACGATGACACCAGTGATAAACGCCTTGATGCCGTAGCCGTAGAACGGAATACCCAAAAGGGCAACGGCAAGGAGGAATGCGATGTTCTCACGCTTAAGGCTCTTGTTGGTATAAGTTTCGTAGATAGCCCACAAAACGCTGGCAACGAGGACGATAAGGTAAACTATCGTACCGGTGTTGAACGGCAGTCCGAGTGTATTGGTGAAGAAAAGCTCAAACCAACCGCCCACGGTGATGATGCCAGGAACGACTCCGTAGAGCACTGCCGCAACCAAAACGAAGGATACGAGCAGAGCAAGGATGGAGCCTTTGAGGTTGGCATCGGGACATTTCTTATAATAGAAGACGAGGACAATAGCAGGTATGCACAGCAGGTTGAGCAGGTGCACACCAATGGAAAGTCCCGTCATGTATGTTATAAGTACGAGCCAGCGGTCGCTGTGAGGGTCGTCGGCATGGTCTTCCCACTTCAATATGAGCCAGAAGACAACGGCGGTGAAAGCTGATGAGTAAGCGTAGACCTCGCCTTCTACTGCTGAGAACCAGAAGGTATCACTGAAACAGTAGATGAGGGCGCCAACAAGACCGGAGCCTTCGATGGCAATTGCCTTCGAGAGGGTTGGTGCGTCGCCGTCGCGAACGATGAGCTTGCGGGTCAGATGGCTGATGGTCCAGAATAGGAACATGATACACGTGGCACTCAGAAGCGCGCTCATGGTGTTTACCATCTTGGCGACAAGCGTCGGGTCGTGAACAAATTGTGTGAAGAGATTTGCCGTAAGCGCGAAGAACGGTGCCCCAGGTGGGTGACCGATTTCAAGCTTATAAGCAGTAGTGATGAACTCTGGACAGTCCCAGAAGGAGGCTGTCGGCTCAATGGTAGAGCAGTAGACGAATGCGGCTATTGCAAAAACAACCCATCCGACGATGCAGTCCACTAACTTAAACTTTTTCATTATATCTTATTAAGATGATGTTATTTCGAAACAAATCAGTTGCAAAGGTAATAAAAAGTTTTTAGTCAGTGCATCACGTTATAAAATTTTAATCAAAAAAATGAAGCCGAACAAATTGTAATAGTGCTTTTCCTTAATGCAAACAACGGATGAAACAAGAGAAAAAAGTGGCTGTTTTTTTATTGAACAACGGATGAAACGGATGAAGCGGATTTATTTCTATACAATGTAATTACTGTTGATTATTACGTTAACAACAACTGCAGGGGCGGCCCTTGTTGCTGCCCGCTCGGTCTGAAAGACCGATTATATCCGTTTCATCCGTATAATCCGATGTTGATTAAGATGTACGTTCCGACTATATCGCCTTTTTAAGGCGACTTGTGACAACTTTCTTTGTTGGCGCAAGGAGGCATTCGGAAATTAAACATTCACCCCGTGGGGGAGGCTTGGAAAGGTCATTAACCTATCACTTATACGTACGACTCAAGGAACTTCACTGTGCCTTCGACGCGGAAAGTCGTATCGGTTGCGGGAATGAGGATGGTCTCACCGGCATTGAGGGATGTCGTGTTGCCCTCTGCATCAGTGATTGTACCCTTTCCACCGACACCGATTAGGATTACGAACGAGTCCAACTCGCTGTAGTCGAGGTCCATCGGCTCAGTCAAATCATAGAGCGTTGTGGTGAAGAACGGGCACTCAACGAGCGTCGACGGCTTGTTGATATTGTGAACATAGTGCTGGCGATAGTCGTCATGAACGGTGTAGTCGATGCTCTCGGCTGCCTGCTTGACGTGCAGCTGACGGTAGTTGCCGTTCTTATCCTTGCGCTTGAAGTCGTAGATGCGGAAGGTCACGTCGCTCGTCTGTTGTATCTCAGCAAGGAAACAACCGGCTCCGATGCTGTGGATGCGGCCTGCCGGCAGGAAGAAACAATCGCCTTCCTTGACGGGATATTCGGCTATGGCGTCGGTGATGGTATCGTTGGCAACCATCTCCTTGTACTCCTCGGGCGTTATCTTTTTCTTAAGACCGCTGCGAAGCTTGGCGTCGGGGTCGGAAGGCATGATGTACCACATCTCTGTCTTGCCCGATGGATAACCGAGACGGTGTGCCGTCTCGTCGTTGGGGTGCACCTGAATGGACAGCTGCTTTTGTGCGTCGATGAACTTAATGAGAAGTGGGAACACGTTGCCGAAGCGCTTGTGGTTGTCGGCACCAACGAGCTTATCCTTCAACTTGGCGACTAAGTCGTTGAGTTTCATACCGTCGTACTCGCCGCCATCTATGACGGTCTCGTTGTCTTTCACACCGGAGATTTCCCAACTCTCCCCTACTTGCTCAAGGTTACTGTTTAAATGCTTGAACGGAATAATCTTGCTGCCTCCCCAGATGGTCTGCTTCAGCAGCGGTTTGAACTTTAACATCATAATTAAGGACCCCCATTTATTCCTCACCAAGCCTCCCCCAGGGGGAGAATGTCTAATTACCTTATTAAATGTAAGCCTAAGCAGACGACTCAAGCAGGCATCCGGTATCCAACATCCTTCCCTTGGGGAAGGCTTGGTTAGGACTTCGGCGGGGTGGGTTATCTATACTATTATCTTTGTCTTCCTATATTTCTCTCGGAACTCCGACGGCGAACAGCCTTTCTTCCGCTTGAAGATGCGGTTGAAGTTGCTGAGGTTGTTGTATCCGCACTTGAACGATATGTTCGCAATACTTTCCTGAGTGTCGAGCAGCATGCGAGTGGCGAAACCCAGCCGGGTTTCGATGATATACTCGGAGAGCGTCCGCCCGGTGTGAAGCTTGAAGAAACGGCTGAATGCACTCTGACTCATGTTGGCGATATCGGCAAGCGTTTCGAGCTTCAACTCGTACATATAGTTCTCGTTAATGTAGTTCTTGACCTTGAGAACACGGCGGCTGTCGTCCTCAATCTTCACCTTAGCGTAAGCACTTGTGGCTAAAGCGCGTGCCCCGTCCTCCTTCGACAGAATGTGGAGGATGCGCAGGAACATCATGAGGGCTTCGAAACGGTCCTCTATCTCACTGATTGTCGTTATCAGATTGTACACCTTCATGATAGCGGTCAGTGGGAAGGCGAGTCCCTTCTGTGCCTCTTTCAGCATCTGGTGGATACTCAGGAACGGTGTCTTGGTGAACAGAACTTCGTCTTCGTCGAGTCCGAACTGGAACTGTATGGTTATCTCGCGTATGTCCTTCGACTTGCATTCGTTCTGTTCCCACACGTGTTCAAGGTCCGGAGAGGTGATTAACACTAGGTCGTAATCACCAATTACCTCAGAGGAATCGCCTACGATTCGGCGTACTCCTGATGCGTGTTCAACGAAGTTAAGCTCGTAGACCTCATGGTTGTGGATTGGATAAGCAAATTCCTTCTTCTTTCTGTCAGCGATGTACAAGGCATCTTTGCCCATCAGCGGTGTTATCTCATGCAATACACGGTCTGCCATAGTGTTTTTCCTTTTAAGGGATTTTCCAACTTGCAAAGTTACAATTTCCCTTTAAAAAAAAGAAATTTAGGCAAAAATATTTTATGATAACACCCTCGATGACCTAATGAAATCCCATTCAGCCAAGCATTCGGCAAACATCAGACTGCTGATACTGCCACAAGTCATTTGTACTTCTCCCCTCCTTGGGAGGGGTCGGGGGGAGGTCTCTATTATTATATCTTTCTCTCCATTATCTCCAGACACATGCGGCTATTGTGGTAAGGGCACTTCCAGAAGCCAGCCTTGTCGTCGTCGAGGTCGATGGTTCCGTCGTCGAGACGCGCCCAATACCATTCGCCATGCTCTTCGTCGATGAGATACTTCTGTATGTACTCCCATGCACGGATGCACTTGCCGAGTGCCTTCGCACTACCGAAATGCTCATAGAGGTTGGCATGTCCGATGACGCTCTCGCACATTACCCACCACTGGCGCTGCCTGTCCTCCTTGCCGGTGTCGAGCCATTTCTCGTAGATGGTACTGCCGTCATCCTGCAAGCCTTCGTCGGCAGCGGCAGCAATGAGACGCACCAGTGGTTCGATACGGTCGAGAGTAGCCTTGTCGCCAAGGACAAGTGCAGTCTCATGGAGCAGCCAGCTAGCCTCGATATCGTGTCCGAACGACTGTATGTTGCGCTTTCCCTGCCATTTATCGTCGAAGAACAAATCGAGATGATACGTCTCCTTGTTCAGTATTTTATCAGTAAATATGACGAGAAGTTTGCGTGTTGCGCGCTCCACCTCGTCGCGGAGGTCAACCTTTTCTTCACCTGTCAATATCAGATTGGCGGGATGGTCGCCCTGAAGGACACGCAGAAGGTTCGTGTACGGCTCGATGATGTGCAGATGGGTGTTCATCGTCCGAGAACCATTCTCGTCCTTGTCGCTGAGCCGCATGTCGGCAATGGGCTGCCAGTCGCGCGTCAAAGCCTCAATGTAACCGTTGTTGACACCGTCGTAAGCATGACGCTCGATGTCGTGGAACAGATTGATGGCGCAATCCAATGCAAAGCGGTCGCCGCTGGCACGTGCCAGTTCGCTCATTCCGTAGATAGTGAACCCGATGGCGTAAGTCTGCTTTTTGTCGTCGAGAGGATTTCCCTTGCTGTCGACACTCCAGTAAACGCCGCCGTAGTCCTTGTCGATGAAGTGCTTGAAAATATAGTCGCGGGCACGAACGGCAGCCTTCAGGTACTCCGGTTTCTTCAGAACACGGTATGCGGCAGCGAACGCCCACAGTATGCGAGCATTGAGTATCGCTCCCTTCTCAGCGTCGGGATGCACCACATCGTGGCCGTCCACACGACCGTAATAGCCACCGTTCTCGTTGTCGGTGACCTTTGTGAGCCAGTACTTCAGTATGTTATTCTCCAGGCAATTGCGAAATTGCTTCTTCAATTCTTCCATATAAGACCTCCCCAAGCCCCTCCGTGTAAAAGCCTACCCAAGCCCTCCCGAATGGGAGGGATGTTTTGAAAAGATTTGTTGATAAAGGCCTACCGAAAGAGAGGAATGTTTAAAATGATTTGTTGTTAAAAAACTACCTAAGCCCCACCTAAAGGGATGAATGTCAATGGACACACCCCCAAGTTGAAAACCCACAAGACTGTCTAAGCCCCTCCCGTCCGGGAGGGGTTGGGGTGGGTGGTTCCTTCGTGGTGTAATGTGTGTTTTACTTCTTAATCGGATATTTGTAGAGCAGGAACAGCATGATAACGACGATGGCAGCAGGGAACAGAGAGAAGAGCGACCATATCATATCAAGCACCGACGAGGTAATCGAATTAGGGTCAACGACCGAGTTACCCAGCTTGTCGGTTGTCATGCTGGCACCTGCGAGTCCCATGAAGAGGGCTACGAGGGCACCCGAAATAGCGGTACCGAGCTTCTGCGCCATCGTACCGGATGAGAAGATAAGACCCGTCGACGAAGTTCCGTTCTTCTCAGTGGCGTAGTCGGCAACGTCAGAATACATTGACCAAAGCAGCGGAGAGTAGATTCCGATACCCATAGATGTGAAGATTACGACAGCGACCATGACCCAAATCCACGATGCCTTCATAGGTATGAAGAAGAACAGGATTGAGAATACGAGGCAGATAACTGCTGCTGCCATGAACGCTTTCTTCTTTGAGCCTATCTTCTTGGTGAACCATGGCGATATTCCACCGAATATCATGCAAGTCAATTCACCAAAAGTCATGAATACAGTATAGTTGATGATAAGTTTACCGATAGTGATGTCGCCACCCAGACAGTACGTAAACATGTAGCCGGCAGCAGCGTAGCGGAATCCGTTGAAGAAGTTTGTGCAGATGCTGACGCCCGTCAGGTAGAGCCATGGCACGTTCTTGACGAGGTCGACGAACTGCTTTCCTGAGTACTTCTCGGCGCGTTTCGGCTTCAGGCGCTCCTTAGTGAGAAGTCCGCAAAGCAGCGTAAGCACGGCGGCGACGATACCCAGGATGATACCAACCATGGAATACTGATGCTGCGGTGTGCCTCCGACAAGCTTCTGAAGGTACGGGAACGAGAACAGAGTTATGAATCCCATAGCGTAAGCGCCAACCATGCGGAACGAAGAGAACTGGTTCTTCTCGTTGTCGTCGTCGGTCATGACGCCGAGCAGTGAGCCGTAAGGCACGTTGACAGCAGTGTAGACAGCCATCATGAGCAGGTACAGCGTGTAGGCATATACTCGCTTGCCAGTCATACCGAGGTCCGGAGTCTGCAACAGCAATGCGAAGATGAGACCGAAGGGCAGTGCTCCGAAGATGATGAACGGCCGATAGGTTCCCCACCGCGACTGCATTCTGTCGGCAAGGGAGCCCATTATCGGGTCGGTGACAACGTCGAAGAGACGTGCCACGAGCATTAGCGTGGCAGCATCGGCGAATGTCAGTCCGAAGATGTTTGTGAAGAACAGCGGGAACGCTATTGACATTATCTTCCAGGTGATACCGCCCGCCGCAGCGTCACCAAGCGCGTAACCAATTTTCTCTTTTAAAGTTGCCATCTTGTAAAATATTAAGTCCCTACTCAAGTCATCCCGATAGCAGTGGCGTACCCAAGCCATCCCCAAGGGAGGGATGTTCAATATGTCTTGTGTCAATGAAAAACTGCCGGCGCAAAGAGGCTTTGAGTAATCAGACATCCTCCCCCTGGGGGGAGGCTTGGAGAGGTCATTCCATTTGGGGATGATGGTTGGAGGCTGATGATTATTTCTGTTTATTCTTCTTAATGAGTTTCATTATTGTCTCCACACTCTTGCCTGTGGCATAGCCGTCCTGCGGAGTGTGCATGCAGTAGTCGACGAGGCGGTCGACGGTAGATGTAGCGACGTGCATGCGAGTGTCCGACGAAGCATAGTAGATGAAGACCCTGCCGTCCTCATCAGCAATCCAGCCATTGGCGAAGACAACATTCATGACGTCGCCGATGTACTCGCCGCCCTGCGGAACGAGGAAGTAACCGCCCGGTTGAGCGATAAGGCGCGTCGGGTCGTCGAGTGCCGTCATATACATATATAATACGTAACGCAGACCGCTCGCACAAGCGCGTACACCGTGGGCTAGGTGCAGCCAGCCCTGCGGAGTCTTAATAGGGTGCGGTCCCTCGCCGTTCTTCACCTCCATGATGGTGTGGTAGTGGCGTGCGTTGATAATCTTCTCCTCCTTTATCTCAGCATGAGTGATGTCGTCGACGAGTGCCCATCCGATGCCGCCGCCTGAGCCTGTATCGATGAAGCCATCCTGCGGACGGGTGTAGAAAGCATACTTCCCGTCGACAAACTCTGGGTGCAAGACAACGTTGCGCTGCTGACTCTTCGTCTTCAAGTCGGGCAGTCTATCCCAGTGGATTAAGTCGTGGGTACGAGCAATGGCAGCCGTTGCAGTAGCGGCAGAGAGGTCGCCGGGCTGACTATCGTCGTGGCGCTCAGCGCAGAACACACCGTATATCCAACCGTCCTCATGCCGTGTTAGGCGCATGTCGTAGATGTTCGTAGCGGGAATTGTATCCTCGGGCATCGTGATGGGCTCCGGCCAGAAGCGGAAGTTATCGATTCCGTTAGGGCTCTCGGCAACGGCGAAGAAGCTCTTGCGGTCGGCTCCCTCGACACGAACAACGAGGACGTACTTGCCATTGAACTTAATGGCACCGCTGTTGAGCGTAGCGTTCATCATGATACGCTGCTCGAGGTAGGGGTTGTCGTGCTCGTTGAAGTCGTAGCGCCACTCCAGCGGGGTGTGCTCGGCTGTGATAATAGGATTCTTATAGCGTGTATAGATGCCGTTGCCCCATTCTTCGGGGACGTTCTTACGGCTTAGCAGCTCCTCGTGGTGTGCCCTCAGAGCCTTTACTTTCTCTTTGAAATCTGACATAATTACAATAAAACGAAAACGAACCTCTACATACCCCTGGGACCTCCCCCGACCCCTCCGAAGGAGGGGAGACTGTATTAGTTTTGTGGTTGAATACTTCCACAAGTCATTTAATCCTCTTCCCTCCCTCGGTGGGGTCAGGGGGGGTCCGCTGTGGGATTGCCGGAGGCTTTTTATTTAACTTTCTTAATGTCTTTCAAGAACAACATATCTTTTTGCTTGTACAGTTCGAGGAAGTTGGCAGCGCTGTGCTCATCGCGTGACGGACCGAAGTATTCCTCCTTGTAGTTGCGCCACGGAAGGAAATAGAGGACATGGTACTCACGGAGGATAGGCATGAGGACGCGCGTCCACCATGTAGAGTCGGGATTGTTCTTATAGCCACATTCCGACAGAACATACAACTTATTGTGTTCCTTGGCAAACTCGCGGACGAACGTAAGGTCGGCATTGGTCAGCTTGATGAAGTCGGCTTCGGTTCCCCATTGATAGGCATCCTCGCCTATGATGTCAACGCGGGCGTCACCGGGATAGCGCTTCAGGTAGCGCTCCGTTGTCCAGCTGCCGTCGAGGTTTGGCGAATAGCAGTAGAGCAGGTTGTCGAGTCCGCGGCTCGTGAGGTAGTCCTGCAACATGTTCCACAATGCCTTGTACTCCTCATCAGTACAAATCTTCTGTCCCCACCAGAACCATGAGCCGTTCATCTCGTGCCACGGACGGAAGATGATTGGTATTTTGTTGCCGTGCTTGTCGGTGAGAGTGACGAGGAAGTCGGCGACGCGCTTCATCCAAGTTTGGAACTTAGCGTTCTGTGAACCACCGGGGAGAATGCTGCGAACGACGGTTGTGTCTTTGACGTCCCATGCGTTGCCGCCCGTCAGAGGGTTGCGCGGGTGCCAACTGAAGGTGACGATGCCGCCACGGCGTGCGTGCGCCAAAGCCTCATCGTGGATAAGGCGGAACGGAACACTGTCCAAGTCTTTGCTGTCGCCTTTCTCTATGCCACCAAGGTCGAAACCCATGACGGCGGGATAGTCGCCCGTGAGGTCGCGGGTATCTGAGCGTCCTTTCTGGTATTCCCATGTAAGTCCATAGAAGGGGTCGTCCTGATGACCGAACATGATGCCTTTCTGCTGGATGCGCTGAAGGCGAATGGCAAGCTGTTGCGCAGGAGTCTGCGCAGTGGCGGTTATGGTAGTGAGCAGCAAGAGGGCTGCAAGGAGAGTTCGTGGCTTCATGATGGTGTGAGATTTTAGGGGGCGGAAGGTTATCAAAGCTTATGAGCGATTATAAGCGCCCATAGGCTAAGATAAAACGGGGCTACTCCACCCCAAGCTGCTTTCTGGTGAACTCCAGCCACTCGTCCCACTGTTCCTGATACCAGTAGTGACCGGTCATCTGGTAGACGGAGAGAGTTTTGGGAGCCTTTATTATATTATATGTAGAGTACGATGATGTCGGAGGGACGACTTCGTCGTTGTAGCCGAAGCTGTACCATCCCGGTTGGGTGACACGACGGGCAAAGTTGACACCGTCGTAGTAGCGGCCGCCCTTCACCTTCAAGTCGATGAGGGTCTTGTCTACCCCACCCTTCATGTCCCAATAGATGGTATGGGGCCAGCCACCTGCTACTTTGTGGAGCTCAGCCTCATAGTCGCACATGGCATCGTGGACGACACCGAGGAACGTGATGCGCTTGTCGAGGGCGGCAACAGCAAGCGAGAGGAATCCACCCTGACTAGAGCCGGTCACGCCGATGGTCGTTCCGTTCCACTCGGGCAGTGACGCTATGAAGTCGACACCACGCACTGCACCGGTGACGACACGCTTATAGTAGTTGCGGTTGGGCTCAGCGACGTTGGCATTCCAGTAGCCGTCGAGGGCTCCGTTGGCCAAATCGTCATACACTTTCTGCTCCATCGTGACCGGTATGCCGTGGACTCCAATCTCGAGGACGATGCACTTACCGGGCGCGGTGTATGTGTCGCCACCGTAAGGGCGGACGCCGGCACCCGGAACGCGAAGCAGAGCGGGATACTTGCCGGGCTTCACGGGAACGGACAGTATGCCGAACATGCGTGAGTTCCACTTATCGTTGACGTAGCTGACCTCATAGACGTTGGCATCCTTGGTGCAACGCTCGGGCAGCAGGCGCTTTGTAGGGTTCAAATCGTTATAGCGTGCGTCGGTGAGGGCTTTATTCCAGAATTCGTCGAAGTCCTTCGGCTCCTGGCAGTAGGGTTGTAGTTGTTCGGGCGAGAATGCTGCGGTGCAGAGTCCGCGGTAGTCTTTGCCTTTGACCTTGACAGTGGCAATGATGCGGTAGAAGCCAGGCTTGGTGAGCTTACCGGTCCACTTTGCCGTGCCATCCTTCAAGGTGATGGTTTTCTTTGTATCAGGATACATGACGGGACCTGCCTCAATGTCTGCGGTGACACCACTGAGGAGTGTTCCTGACTTACGTACATTAATGGTGAAGGTGGCGGTTTCGCCGACCTTATAATTCCAATCGGTGTGGTCTGGGGTAACTGAAACGACGATGCTGTTGCCCATTATCTGTGCCGAAACGGGCACAAGCATCGCCAGGACTATCATAAGTATAACTAAACGCTTCATTATGCTGATTTTGGTTCATTGGTTTTCGTCCACAAAGATACTGCTATTTTTTTCCGTTTCATAATACTTTCTTGCTGAATAGTGTGTTTAAGTTGCCAAAAACAAAGCCTGGTTAGTTTTTTTGTTGTTTTTTTTCTTTTGTCTTTATTTTGTTTCCCCCTTTGCAACCCATTGACTGTCAGTGGCTGCGGAAAAGCATAGGTTTGGGGTTGCAAAAGATAAGGTTTTAGCGCGCAAAAGGTAAGGTATTGCAACGCGAAAGATGAGGTTTTTGAAGCTGAAAGAACAGGTTTCGATTAGTGTATATTATTTTCAAGGTTTTTCATATATGAATAACAGCTGATAAACAAAAAATCCCCACCAAACAACAATGTGCTTGGTGGGGATTATATTATGCTTCTTTAATCAAGCCCCAACACCCTCTTGGTGTCTAAACATCCCTCCCTTGGGGAGGGCTTGGGCATGCCATTTTCTTACTTGAAGCTAGGCACCTCGTCACGGGTGATGATGTACTTGCTGTTCATCTGCTCGTTGAGGAAGAGTTGGCTGTTGTAAACGCCGTCGGTGGTGAAGTTGCCATACCACGGCATTGTCCAGCTCCAGATGGCTCCGTCGGAGAACATATTCTGATAAGACGGTATTGCACCGCACTCAGCACATGTTATCATCTTCTTGCCTTCGGTCATATCGCGGAGCTCCGTGAAGTGGTCGACACCAGAAGCGTGGTACTTCGATGCGTCGTTCTCATAGTAGTCGTAAGCCACGATGTCGACGTAAGCATCGCCTGGGTACCAGTCGGCGTCGTTGCCGGTTGAGGTCCAAACCCAGATAAGGTTGTTGACACCCTTCTGCTTGAAGTAGGTGTACATACGCTGCCAAATGCGCTTGTAGACAGATGGACCAGCGTTGCCCCACCAGAACCATGCCTTACCGCCGTTAGGAACGTTGCCGGCAGCCTCGTGAAGCGGACGCCACAGTACCGGAATACCCTTTGCCTGCAGGGCGAGGAGGTAGTCGGCGATGATGTCCATGTCGCGTGTCAGGTGCTTGTACTCCCAGCGTGACGGCAGAACGGCGAACGTTGTGCGGAAGTTAGTGTTCTGACTTGCGTCGTCCTGGTTGACGTAGAACTTATAAGTAGAGTACTTCTTCTCGTCAGCCTGGCTGTTTGGCACGCACCAGTGCCACATATATGATACTATTCCGCCATTGTTGGCCCAGTTCTCCTCGATAGAGTTGTCGGTGTAGTCAACCCAGCTAGACGGATTAAGCGGTGCACTCTGATGGAAGTGAACGAAGTCGAACGTGTTGATAGCCGGATACTTACCCGTCAGAGAGTTGATGTAGTCGGCGTTCTGAGTGTTGTGGTTGACTTCAGCCATAGCACCTGAGAGCGTTGCCTTGCCAAACTGCGAGAGCAGATAGCTGTAGAGCTTCTTCGCTGGCTCGGTAGCATTCTCGTTGACAGGAACCGGAGAGATGTCGAACTTAGTTGAGTCGAACAGGTTGTAAAGGCGTGTCGAGAACGTCGTTACGAAGTCGGCAGCGAAGTTGTACGATGAGTCGCGTACCGATGGTTTCAGGATTTCGACCTTATAGTTGGTGTTCGGCTTTGTGTTGATAGGAATGACAAGCTGGTTGCCGTTGACGACCTGCGCGATTGTATCGTTGAGGTACTCGTAAGTAGAGTCGGTCGTATAGACGCGGATTGTCGTGTTCGGCGTGCGAATGATAGGCTTGTCGTAGGTGACGGTGATGCTCTCGATGGTGTCGAGCTCAGTCGTTCCGTCGGCAGGGGTGACAGAGACAACGGTCGGTGCGGTCGTATCGTCGAAGTGGCGAGGCTGCAGGTAGTTGTTGTCGTCATCGTCGGAGCAGGAGGCAAGCATCACGAGTGCCATTGCCACTGCCGGTAATATACTTAACTTTTTCATGATTGTTGCCCGTTATTAATAGTTCTTTGGTTCA
>OMVI01000005.1 GCA_900314455.1 uncultured Prevotella sp.
ACATCCACCGCAGGGGCGCCCCTTGTGGGTGCCCGATTGCCACGAAGGGGCAAATAATATAATGCACATGTATCATTCGGTCTGACGACCGAGCGGACAGCCACAAGGGCCGTCCCTGCAGTGGATGGGGTGACGGCACTAACAGCCACAAGACATATCAAACATCCTTCCCATTCTGGAAGGCTTGGTTAGGCCCCTTACATATACCCAAGCCAGCGGAGGATGTCGTTGAGGTTGGCGACGATGAGCAAGAGGAGGAGAAGGCCGATGCCGACGTATTCGGCATAGATAAGGAACTTCTCGCTCGGCTTGCGGCGCGTTATCATCTCGTAGAGGAGGAAGAGGACGTGACCACCATCGAGCGCCGGTATAGGCAGGATGTTCATGAAGGCGAGAATGATGCTCAGGAATGCCGTCATCATCCAGAAGGCATGCCAGTCCCAGAACGGTGGGAACAGACTACCAATGGCTCCGAAGCCACCAAGGCTCTTGGCGCCGTCGGCGGAGAAGAGGTACTGGAAGTTGCTGACATAACCGCGAAGGATGTTCCAACCATACTCTATGCCGGCAGGGAAACTGGCGAAGAAACCATACTCGATATGCGTCGGCTTATAGTACTTCTCGTAAGAGCTATAGTACACTCCGAGCTTCATATCCGGTGTGAGAACCATGTTCATAGTATCGGCAGCGGCAGAGCCCTTATGATTGACGACAACGGCCATTGTGCGTATCTTCATCGAGTCGGCATGCGTATTCGCTGATTCGAGGCTCTTTGTGCGGGCGGCAAGCTCGTTGTCGAAGTCGCTCCACGTCTCAATCTTCTTTCCGGCTATGCTTAGGATGCGGTCGTCAGCACGCATGCCCGCCTTCTGGGCAGGACTGCCAGCCATCACACTGTCGACAGTCGACGGTACGTAAGGGACACAGAATAAAGGACGGTTCTTTATCATTGCCAGCATGTCCATATCGCCAGGCATGTTGATGCTCACCTTCTTGCCGTTGCGGAGGACATCGACGCGCTTAGCCTTGGCAATCTGACGGAAAAAGTCGCCGTTGACATTGAGGAATTCCTTGAAATCGCCCTTGTCGGTGCCGAGCATGATGTCGTGGTCGTGGAAGCCGAGGCTCTTAGCCTGCTCGTTGAACTCCATGCCCATTGTCATATCGGAGACCTTGACATAAGACTCGCCCCAGTGGAACATTATCATGGAGTAGATGAACAGAGCCAACAGGAAGTTGACCGTCACACCGCCTATCATTATCAGCAGTCGCTGCCATGCCGGCTTCGTGCGAAACTCCCACGGCTGCGGGTCTTGCTTCATCTGTTCCGTGTCCATGCTCTCGTCAATCATTCCGGCGATTTTGCAGTAACCACCCAGAGGTAGCCAACCGACACCGTACTCCGTATCGGAGTTCTTCGGTTTCCACGAGAATAGCTTACCGGACCATTTGCCTATGCTGACATCGAAGAATACAAAGAACTTCTCGACGCGCACGCCAAAGAGTTTGGCAAAGAATACGTGACCGCCTTCATGCAAGAGCACGAGCAGTGATATTGACATCAGAAATTGCAGTAGTCGTATCAGAAATGTTTCCATAAGAATAAGAAAAAGAACTCCCTACGACCTCCCCCAGCCCCTCCGAAGGAGGGGAGAAGGTTAAATGTCTTGTGGCAGGAGTCTGTTTACTTTGTTGCTTGTTTGTATTTTTATCTCAGCTTATCTATATCTCAAGGTCCCCTATTGTAGCATCTCCCTTGCTATTTTCCTTGCCTCCGCATCAGTCTTCATATAGATGTCGTAGTCGGGAGTGGCATCGAAGGTGGCGCGCTGCATAGTACGCTCGATGATGTCGCCCATATCGAGGAATGAGCATTCGCCGCGGCGGAACGCCAGGTTGACGACCTCGTTGGCGGCATTGACGATGCACGGCATGTTGCCACCCTTGTGGATAGCTTCGTAAGCGAGGGCGAGACACTTGAACTTCTCGACGTCCGGCTCGAAGAACTCCAATGGCTTACGGAAAAGGTCGAGGCGCTCGCTGTTGAGGTGGATGCGCTTCGGGAATGAGAACGCATACTGTATCGGAAGGCGCATGTCAGGGACGCCGAGTTGTCCTTTCACCGCCCCGTCGGCAAACTGCACGGCGCTGTGGAGGATGCTCTGCGGATGGATGAGCACCTGTATGCGGTCGGCAGGGACGCCGAAGAGCCATTTCGCCTCCATGACCTCGAAGCCTTTGTTCATGAGTGATGCCGAGTCGATGGTTATCTTTGCGCCCATCGTCCACGTAGGATGACGGAGAGCGTCGGCAGCGGTGACATGCTTCAGTTGCTCGTGGGTGAACGTGCGGAACGGACCGCCGGAACATGTAAGCAGTATCTTTTCGATTTCGTTGTCGTCCTCGCCTACGAGACTCTGGAATATAGCAGAGTGCTCAGAGTCGACGGGGAGTATCGGAGCGTGGTTCCCGACAGCCAGTTTGCATATCAGTTCACCAGCTACCACGAGAGTCTCCTTGTTGGCAAGGCATATCTTCTTGTGAGCCTTTATAGCATGTATCGTCGGAGTTAGACCGGCGAAGCCCACCAAAGCGGCAAGGACCATGTCGACAGGCTCTGCCTCAACTATCTCGTTCAGCGCGTCCTTGCCGGCATAAACTTTCACGTCGGTATCGGCGAGAGCGTCGGAAAGCTCTTTATAATGCTCTTCATTGGCAATGACGACAGCGGCAGGGTGGAAACGGCGAGCCTGCTCAGCAAGTTTCTCCCACTGGTTGTTGGCTGTCAGCGCGTATGCCTCATAGAGGTCGGGGTGCTGCGAGATGACATCAAGAGCCTGCGTGCCGATAGAGCCGGTCGAGCCAAGTATGCATATCTGTTTCATATTTCGTTACCAAGACTTCCCTACGGAGGGAAAGAAGTACGATAACCCTACAGGTCCAGGAGACCTTCGGGGATTTGTATTCGTATTATATTGTTCTTTTTGTCTATGTCTTCAATCAAGTCCTCATTGATGGGAATGAGGTGTTCGTCGCCATTATCGTCAGTGACCGTAAGAAGAATGTTAATCGTCGAGGCATCAACGGATTTTATCTTGCCTACGTTATGACCATTGGCAGAATTGACGACGCTATAGCCGATAATCTCCGCCGCAGTTATCTTGTCGTCGTCGGAGTAGTCACGGGGAAAGTAAACGTCGCAACCCGTCAGTTCCGCAGCACGGTCGGCATCGTCGATGTCGCAGAACTTCACCAGTGCCGTCGTGTCGTTCTTGAAGCGGTAGCTCTCGAAGAAGAATGGAACGAGTATGCCGTCGATGTCGAGGAACACGTAATCGGCGTCGCTGCGGTCGAAGATGTCGTCAGTGAACTGCATCGTCACTTCACCCTTCACGCCGTGGGGCTTGCCGATGCGTCCTATCACATATGCACCGGGAGAGGTCATCAGTTCACCCTTATAATATTTGCCCCGAGTGCATTGAGGCGGTTCTCGATATTCTCGTAACCACGGTCAATCTGAGCAATGTTGTCGATGCGGCTTGTGCCCTTAGCACTGAGGGCGGCGATGAGGAGGGCGATACCGGCACGGATGTCAGGACTCGACATGCGACCGGCACGAAGCTTGTGCTTGTGGTCGTTGCCGACGACAACGGCACGGTGAGGGTCGCAGAGAATTATCTGTGCTCCCATGTCGATGAGCTTGTCGACGAAGAACAAGCGGCTTTCGAACATCTTCTGATGGAAGAGGACACTGCCCTGTGCCTGCGTTGCCACGACGAGCAACACGCTGATAAGGTCCGGCGTCAGGCCTGGCCACGGTGCATCGCTTATCGTCATTATCGTACCGTCGATGAACGTCTCAATGGCGTAATGGTTCTGACGCGGAACGATGATGTCGTCGCCTTCGGTCTTTATCTTTATGCCAAGGCGGCGGAAAGCGTCGGGGATGATGCCGAGGTTCTGGAGCGACACATCTTTTATACGTATGCCGTCGCCGACCATTGCTCCGATGCCGATGAAGGAACCGACTTCAATCATATCCGGAAGGATGGTGTGGTCGGTGCCATGCAGACTGCTGACGCCTTCGACTGTCAGGAGGTTGCTGGCGATGCCGCTGATGTGGGCGCCCATGGCGTTGAGCATGCGGCAGAGCTGTTGGATGTACGGCTCGCAGGCAGCATTATATATAGTTGTGGTACCCTCGGCGAGAACGGCAGCCATGATGATGTTGGCTGTTCCGGTAACGGAGGCCTCATCGAGCAGCATGTATGTGCCCTTGAGTTTGTCCGCACGGATGGCGAAAGTGTCGCGGTTCTCTTCATGGATGAATTTCGCACCGAGTTTCTTGAAGCCGAGGAAGTGGGTGTCGAGACGACGGCGTCCTATCTTGTCGCCACCGGGCTTGGTAACGGTTGCCTTGTGGAACCTGCCAAGTAGCGGTCCTATCATCAGGACACTGCCACGAAGCTGGGCGCACTTATTGATGAACTTGTCGCTGTTGAGATAGTCGAGGCGTATCTCGTCGGATTGGAAAGAGAAACCGTTTGGTTCTATCTGCTTTACCTTGACGCCCATTTCCTTCAGCAATCCTATGAGGTTGTTGACATCGAGGATGTTAGGAATGTTGTGTATCGTCACTTCCTCCGTCGTCAGCAATGTGGCGCAAATGACTTCGAGGGCCTCGTTCTTGGCACCCTGCGGCGTAATGGTGCCTTTCAGTCTGTGGCCGCCTTCGATAATGAATGATTCCATAGACTATTTCTTTTTCTTCCGGTTTTCCTTTATTTCGTGCAGGTTTACCCTCTCAAACTTGAATTTATCGAGGTCGAGTTGGATTTTGCCGTCAGTGAAACGGGCAAGGTCGGATGCAACTTTCTCGTCGTCGCTGCTGCCGTGGCTCCACTGGACGAGGTCGCGCTTCATCTGGTTGGCTGTGTAGCCGGCGAGGATATCACGGTCCTTTCCGGCAGGCATCGTCTTAAGCTTGTCGAAGAGGCGGAACATCATCTTGCCGTAGTGGCGGACGGGAATGCGGGTCATAGGGTATGTCATTGGCTTCGGTTTCTCGGCTATCTTGTGGGCGTGGGATACGTCAACGGGATAGTCGATATCGAGCTTGAAGTCGGACATGATAGCGAGATGGTCCCAAAGCTTCTGCTTCTGCTCGGCGTTGCTGTGGCCTTTGACCGTCATGCGCTCCATGGTGGCAACGATGGCCTCGGCACAACGCTGGCGCTCGCTTCTGTCGGCAATGGTAACACAGTAGTCGACCATGCTCTGAACTTCGCGGCCGTATTCGGGAAGAACGAGTTTCTTCCGCTGTGTGTTGTAATCTAATCCTTGTATGTTCATTTTTTCGTTTGGGTGATAGATGGGGTTGATGTTAAAGCAGGGGCTTCGGCTTCTTGGCTACGAAGTCCTTGAGGTAGAATGGAACAAAGTATGCCACGTCCTCGAACTTCTCCTGGGCGATGCGCTTTTCGGCAAGCGGGAACATGTTCTTTGCCAACGGCTCGACGCCTTCTATGAGGTGGGCATTGGGGTGGTTGATGGCAGACATGCACTTTGCTGCGCCGTTGCCGAAGAAGTAGACGGGTCCTTTGTCAAGGTATTCCTTGTAGGTATTCTCGTCGACGATATCGGAGTGGATGTCGCGGACAGGCTTCAACGCACGGTCGAAGACTTCGGCATACACTTCCATGCGGCGGGCGTCGAGCATCGGAACGATGAGGGCGTCAGGCTCTATCTCCTCGTGATGAAGGAGTACAGGTACGCAAAGGGCTTCGAGGGTAGGAATGCCAATAAGCTTGACATCACGGCCGTAGCAAATGCCTTTTGCCATGGAGACGCCGATGCGCAGACCGGTGTAAGAACCCGGACCGCTGCTGACGGCTACGTAATCCAAAGGAATGGCGTGGTTGTCGATGAACGACAAAGCCTCGTCGACGAATACGCCGAGCTTGACGGCGTGGTTAGGACCGCTGTGGTCCTCTTTGTTGAAGATGCACTCAGCGTCGTTGCTCACGGCTACGGAGCAGACGTTGGTGCTGGTATCGATATTTAAAATGCAGGACATTAATATTTAATATGTTCTAAATAAGAATGCAAAAGTACGGCTTTTTCCCCTCTTTTTTGTACTTTTGCAAAAATTTAACGCTAAATCAATTATGGTATTGTCAATGACGGGCTATGGCAAGGCTGTCGTAGTCTACAATGAAAAGAAAATCAATGTTGAAATTAAATCGCTGAACAGCAAGGCTCTCGACCTGTCTACACGCATCGCTCCGCTCTACCGCGAAAAGGAGATGGAGATACGCCGCATGCTGGCTAAGGCGCTTATCCGTGGTAAGGTTGACTTCGCAATATGGATTGAGAAGGACTCTGGTGTCGACGCTACTCCTATCAATGCGTCGCTGGTAGAGAACTACTATCATCAGATTAAGGACATTGCAGCCAAGACGGGAATCCCTGAGCCACAGGATTGGTTCTACACTCTGCTGCGTATGCCGGATGTTACAACGAAGACTGACGTAGAGGTTCTGAGCGATGAGGAATGGGCTGCCGCCAAAAAAGCTATTGACGAAGCCGTGCAGCACTTGATAGGATTCCGTACGCAGGAAGGTGCTGCTCTGGAAAAGAAATTCAACGAAAAGGTCGATAATATCGAGGCTTTGCTGAAGAGTATTGAGCCGTACGAGAAGGCGCGCGTTCCCAAAATACGTGAACAAATCGTCAAAGGTCTGGAACAAATTCCAGAGCTCGACTACGACAAGAACCGTCTTGAGCAGGAGCTAATCTACTATATCGAAAAACTGGACATCAGCGAGGAAAAGCAGCGCCTTGCAAACCACCTGAAGTATTTCCGCGAAACGATGAAGGAAACTGGGCACGGAGTTGGCAAAAAGCTCGGTTTCATCGCTCAAGAGATGGGTCGCGAGATTAACACGACCGGCTCGAAGAGCAACAATGCGGAGATGCAGAATATCGTCGTCAAGATGAAGGATGAACTTGAGCAGATAAAAGAGCAGGTGCTCAATGCACTTTAGATACATCGCCCAGCCCCTCCGGAGGAGAGGAGAAGGAGTTACCAGGGTAAACTCTTAATTCGGTATGACGGAAATACGGCTATGTCACAGCTGACCCGATATTGTATTCTGCATTGAGGGAACATGCCGACAGAATGAAGAAATATCCTACGGAAGCTGAATTCATACTGTGGATTACCTACGCGGGAAGCAATCGGGCTATCGTTTCCGTCGACAATACATAGTTCTGGATTATATACCCGACTTTATATGCTTACCTATTAAAGCTGATAATCGAAACAGACGGTGGGTATCACTTCGCAGGAGAACAGCGTGAACACGATGAAGAGCGAACGAAATACTTGTCGAAAGTGAGATATACTGTTATAAGATTTACCAATGAGGAGGTCTGTAAAGATATAGAAACGGTAATTTCAAAGATAGAAATAAAAATTAGAGAAATAGAAAGGGCTTTCAATGAATAATCAGTCTAATAGCAAGCAAGATGTTACCGATAGTCATTCGGAGAACACGAATGGGGTACACAATTGCAAGACTAACATCGTCTCCACTCCTTCGGAGGGGTCGGCAGAGGCCTCAGGAAAGGGCAGGGGCAGGCTAGTAATCTTCTCCGCCCCCTCGGGCTCTGGCAAGAGCACTATCGTCTCGTATCTCATGAAGGAGCACCCCGAACTCAACCTCGCATTTTCCATAAGCGCCACCACGCGGCCACCACGCGGAACGGAAAGAAATGGAGTAGAGTATTTATTCCTTTCGCTCGATGAATTCAAAGAAAAAATCGCAAATGACGAATTCCTAGAGCATGAGGAAGTATACCCCGGACGTTTCTATGGAACTCTGAAATCGCAGGTCGAAACGCAAACGGCAAGAGGCGAGAATGTTGTTTTCGATGTTGATGTCAAGGGTGGCTGCAACATCAAGAAGTTCTATGGCGACCGTGCGCTGAGCATCTTCATCCAGGCTCCGTCTGTTGACGAGCTCCGCCGCCGCCTTGAAAGCCGCGGCACCGACAGCGAGGCTGACATACAGAAGCGTCTTGCCAAAGCCTCCTACGAGATGACTTTCGCCCCGAAGTTCGACCATGTCGTCATCAACGATGACCTCAAGAAGGCTGAGGAAGAGACCTACAAGCTTGTCAGTGAGTTCTTAAGAAATACTCAAGTCCTCCTGAAGGAATGAACACATCCACAAAACACTTTTTCATCTCTCCTCCTTCGGAGGGACCGGGGGAGGCCATAGGCATCTACGGCGGCACCTTCAACCCTCTCCACAACGGGCACATCGCTTTGGCTAAGGCTTTCCTGCAGCAAGCATCGCTTGATGAAGTATGGTTCGTGGTATCTCCACAGAACCCTTTTAAGGTCAACCAAGAACTCCTTGACGACAACCTGCGACTTGAAATGGTACGTGAAGCCCTAAAGGAAGAACCAAGGCTAAAGGTTAGCGATGTCGAATTTCATCTGCCGAAGCCCTCATACATGTACAGAACTCTTCGCCATCTCTCATCCACGTATCCCAACTATCGCTTTACATTACTTATAGGAGGCGACAATTGGAGGGCTTTCGATAGATGGAAAAATTCCGATGAAATCGTCAAAAATTTCAAAATAGCGGTTTACCCTCGTCGTGGCGACAACATAGACGCCACAAGACTTCCGGCGAATGTCTCAGTTATTGACATGCCGTTGCTCGACATCAGCAGCACGGACATCCGTAACCGTGTTCATTCAGGACAGCCATACCGCAGCCTTGTTCCTTCGAAAATCGCCGATTTCATCGAAAAACACCATCTTTATATATAGCCTATCGGAACGTCCCTTTCCCCTACCCCACACCATCTATAAAACGCTATCCTAATTAAAACACATTTTTATTTACCCCCAGTCATTTATTTTAAAAAGGAAATGCCCATAAGCATGAAGTCTATCTAACCTACAGCATTGTCCTGCCACATAACTATACTTAGCAACAACCACAAGCACGACTTTTTCATCGCAAAAGAAAAAAAATCGCAAAATCAATTGTTTTTCCGCTAATTTATTGTACCTTTGCACCCACATTACATTCGTTATCATCCAATTAGCCCAGATGGCGGAATAGGTAGACGCGCTGGTCTCAAACACCAGTGAGGCAACTCATCTCGGTTCGAGCCCGAGTCTGGGTACGACATAGGATAATCCTATAAACAACAAAACTCCTTGTAAGTCAACAACTTACAAGGAGTTTTTATTTTGTTCAAAACCTTCAAAGGCTCAAATAGGGCGCAAATAATATTATTTATTGTGTCTTATCCTTGCCAAAATCGAAGGTGTACCGCTTAGGGTAGGTGAGGCAATGAAAGGTAACGTGCTTCTTGCCATAATCGTATTCAGCTTTCACGGCAAACTTATCCATGCGGACGAAAAAATCATTTTCTCCGTTGAGGACAAACTTATATCCAAGTTTGCGCTCCATTTCTTTCTCATCGAATTTGGTAAGCTCATAGATACCTGCCTTGATTGGAATATACACCATTGTCTTGTATGCTCCGGCAGTGTTATCCTCAAACTCAATATCTTGCATGGTAACAAGGAAGTGCTGCGTAACAATACCAAGATATTTGTCGTTGAAGCCATATCCTATCGTTGAGTAGATATTTACGAGGTCTACCGTATCTCCGTCCATTTCCGAGACAGAATGTGTCTTTACATACTGCTCCAAGAGCTGACCCGTGCGTATTGCTACAGGCATATCCCTAATGGTATCTGTTCGGTTAGTCTGAGCATGACTGACCACAAAAAACAAGAGGGATAATGTGATAAATAGTAGTCGTTTCATATTATTGCGCTGATTGAAATGCAAGGATAATTATAGCAGATTGTCCCTTTCAGCCTTTTCTCGGATTGCTTCGTTTATGAAGGCATTGCGGTTGGATTGGGAGTCCAAAATTGACACAAGTTCGGGTGCTGCCTTGTAATGGTAGGATTTCATCTTCTTGTCACCAAGTCGAGGACGACCAACAGGACGTTTTTCTGTTTTTTCTGTATTCATATTGCTTCTTTTTGTCTTTACACCACAAAGATAGGATAATTTTCGGTTGTAATATGGTGTACACATAAAATATTAACCTATTTTATAAGTGTACACTTTAATTGTATATTTCTGTTAATATAATATCGGTGTACACTTTATTTTCTTAAATAACCTTTATTTATTTTGGTGTACACTAAAAAGGTAGTACCTTTGCATTATCAAAAGGTAACGAAGGTTTAACCACCCTTCACTAAGTTCTTTGGCTTTATGATACAAAACGAGCAAAGCAAGGTCGCACAACTGACATCTATTGCGTCAAAGTTAGTGCAAGTTCAAAACACCATTAACGATTTATCGCATGGCTTTAAGGCTGACGATTGGCAATGGCTTAAACTTTGCGACATCTCAAACGATATAGACAAATATCTTGATGAGGTTGCAAAGATGATAGGTCACGAAACGATAGACCATTTGAGCGACTAAGCAAAAGACGGGTTACAGATTTTCGATATTAACCTTTGAGCCGCCACCCGTCTTAAAACACAAAAGCGACTGAAAGCGAGTGCACGCAAAAGGTATGGCGGTAAAAGCGAAAGCGAGTAACCGCCACCACCTTTTAAAAAGTTCAATTTTTAATGCTGCAAGTTATTAGTGGGCGACCAAGAAGAAGGTACAACAATGTAATTTATAATAGAAACCGCCTATTTATTATAAGCACGACCACCCAGTGAGGGGGCAAAGGGTGTAGAGTAAATCCCTACATCCTTCTTTAAAGAAATACTTGTATCATTGAGTAAAGAATAAGTTTTCCGAGGGTGGCTGTCGTAGTGATACGATAACCACCCATTTTTATGCTCCCTTGCGGTCTTATCAGATTTCAGTAGTCAACTTATCCCAATCAATAGTAGGTGAGTTTTTAAGCTCATTCTTCAACTCCACGAGGTCATTCATCATCTTGCACAGGCGCATGATGTCGTGCATGGCTTCGAAGTATGTTCCATATTCGGGTTGGCAAGTTATTTCTCCTTTGGCCATATTTGCCAAAAGACCTGAAATTGACTCGCAAGCGTCAAGCGTCGAGGCTACAATGCCGTACTTCTCCAACCTTTCAATCTGTGTGACTATGCTGTCAATAGAAAGGATTAGGTCGTACCTCCGTGGATTATCCTCTCTAAGTTTCTTGTTAATCTTTTTTTTAACTTCTTCTTCCATAGCTTCTATAATCTATTATTAATGAATTTATCCTATTACATCAAGAACTTCATCGGGCGACATACCACTGTCATAACCGCCAAGTATTTTCTCCAAAACTATATAGCGGCAAGCATCTATGCAATTTGAGACAAGTAATCCGTTGGCATAGAACTCGTGGATTTCCTCAACCTCTATATCATAGACCGTCTCTGCCGGTATCTCCTTATAGTTGAGGCTTGTCAGCACCACCTCGCCGATACCTTCCAAGTAAAGATGACAGCCTTCTTTAAGGTCGTGGAGAGGTGTCCAACCGCACGATGTCTTTATCTTATGGTCGGGAGTTGCCTTTATTGCCATTCGTCGCTCTGAGAAGGTAAGGGTATATTCGAAGACCTTGGGAGGCATACGCTTCCATACGTTGAGCACCTTGTGGTAGCCGTCAGAAGTAAGCACCTTATCACCTATTCTCATGGTATCAATCCGCTTATATCCTTTGTCCGTTGTTACGAGGGTATCAGCAGTTACGCAATGGTTGTAGGCATCTATTGGGATATTAAGCCACTTGCCTTCTTTGTCCTGTCGGTAGGTGTAGTTGCGGAACTCCTTAATAGCATTGATAGAGTCTCTTGTTACGCAAATCTCGAACTCTTGCATCTTCATTATTCCTGCCATGATAGAGCCGTTGTATTTGTGGACTGCCTTTATATCCAATCCTGCGTTGTATATCTCATCTACCATACGAGGGTCGGCACTCTCTGAAATGATTTCGGGAGACCAATTCTCTTGCTTCTTCAACTCATTTATGATGTCGGAGGTCAGCATATGTGTTTTGTAGCATAGCTCTTGGATATACATCTTGTTATGATTGAAGGCAACCATGACGATTGCCGTGCTATCTGAGGCATATCCCAAATCAAGACCAATATATCTATGTAGCAGTGCTTGTCTCGGAATATGGTTGACAATAGTAATCTTGGGAAATACAAGACCTTCAACGATAGCTCGCTGACCTAAGCCATAGACTTGCCACAGACTTTTATTCTTCCATTGTAGAGACTCAATTTCGTCAATGACCTTTTGCTCCAAGAATGGGTTATCCTTGTATGTAGATATGAAGTGAAATGTTTTCTTCTCTTGGTTTACAAGGTTAATCCAATGCTCTTCGGAGAATGAGGGATTATAGTCTATGATAGAGAAAAGTGTGGTACGCATTTGTAACTGCTGCCACTCTATGAAGGTCAATTCGTTTGCCTCGTTCACAAATAGGATTTGCCTCTTGCTACCACGCATTTTCTGCTCGTTCTCGCAAGAAAAGAACTCTATCCATGAGCCATTAGGGAAATTGTAAATAAACTCGGTCTTATTGATATTCTTGTCATTCCACAAGCCTGTACTTACCATTACTTCCTTGAAGTCTCGGAACACTGACCTCTTGATGGCAGGCATAGTCTTTCGGACAACAGAAACGGAGGTATTAGGTACGTCCACACATTGCTTAATGAGCCACTGAACATTTGCCCATGTTTTTCCAGACCTACTGCTTCCTTGCTCCGATACGGTGGTGTAGCCTTTTCTGAAAGCTATCTCCACCTTAGCGAAGTTCACGGTAACATATCCGTCTACTTTTTCCTTTTTTCGCTCATTTCTTGGCATATCCTAAACGTGTCCATATATTCACCGAGGCGATTATCATTAAGCAAATTGGCTGATGCATTTATGAAGGTGGGAGCTTCGTCGTTTATGGCTAACTCATGCACCTTGCTCTTTGGCATTTCCAATAGCTTTTGCATGATTTTCACCATATCACCATAAGGCAAGAGATTAGTCGTAGGACTAAAGAAGTTGCTATCTCCCAAAAACGATTTTATTTTGCATGACCTACTCTTCATTATCCTCTGTATTATTTTCGTCCTCAATATCGGGTACGTCCTCAGCCAACTTTGCAAGCTCATCTTTAGAGGTTACAAGTTCAAATTTGAGTCCGACCTTCTGTCCGCCGCTCGTAACATCAACACTCTCACCGAAGCCTTCCTTCTTTCCAAGGCAGCCAATAAGGTAGCGGAGCATATTGCTGTCTGGTCGTTCTACCCAACCCACCATTTTACCGTTCTCTATATTGGGAATACCAATAGATACGGCTCTCGCAGTAGTCAGACATTCGTCAAAGAGTCTCATTCGTGCATCTTCCACGATTTCTTTGAAGGACTTGTCAGAATTTATCCAACGATAAACCTGTGTGCGTGAAGTTTTGAAGGCTTCCGCTACCTTGGTGAGGTTGCCGTTATGCTTGGAAACGGCACTCTCGAATGTTTTAAGCGTTGGTTTTCTCATAATAGTATCAGTTTATCATTTCAAGTATTTTCTCACCCGAAACGAACCTATCATCCTCTCCTATCTCGGCAAGGTCGCAGAACATACGCTTCTGCTCAGCATTGGCAAAGGATATGGTTACGTAGGCGGTAAGGTCTTTGAAATTCTCCACAGCCTTTTCTTTTGCTGCCTCCTTCGCTTCTTTGACAGCAGCCTTCTTCTCTTCGGGTGTCTGTTCGGGAGCGTTGTCAGCCTTATTTGTATCTTCGGTGTCTGTTAAGGCTTTATCCTCTGCCGGTGCTTGTGTCTGTTCTGGTGAGGAAATAAGGTCATCATAACTCTCTACAGGCGCATCAGATGCAGAAGGGAGGTAGGCTTGTATTTGCGCTATGTCGTAATCGTCAAGCCCTGCTATGCCATAATCCACATCAGATATATAATTGGCTACAAGAGCATAGTCAGCCTTGGTGTTTCCCAATGCCATATAGGTAAGCTGAGACTTTTCCTCTTTGTCGCTGAGGTCGCAAGCCTCAACCTTGATGTCGTAGTCATTATTTGTTCCATCGTACTTATTTATGATGTCAAGAGCCATCACCCTCCGATGTCCGTCGATGAGGTTGCCCGTGCGTTTGTTCCATACAATGCCACCAAGAAAACCGACCTTTTTAATGTTGGCTTTCTGTTTTTCAATCTGCTTGTCTGAATGACGCTTGGGATTGCAAGGATTGAGATGTATCTGACTACGCTTTATTACTATCGTTTCCGAGTTTTTCATATATTATTCCTCCTTTTTGTTATCGTATTCAAATAATATTCGTTCAGCCAACGGATAAACGGCAAAAAGCCTTTTTAGGTCGTTGGGGAAGTTCTCTCTAAGGTAGAGAAGGTAGTGCAAGTCGGAAATGTCGCAGCCTGCCGATTGGTGCTCACCTCCGTACTTTTCGGGTCGTATAAGGTCGTGGTCTTCAATGTACCGCAGAATATCAGAATTCTTGTACTTGGATAGCGGATAACACTTCTTTGTCTTGGGATTGATAGCCTCATCTTCATATCCACGCAGCATAAGTCGGCGGTTGAGGCTGTCAGATTGTTTGAAACCAAAGAAAGCCCACTCTATGCCTGTTCTGCTCCTTACCTCGTCGGTCAACTGCTCCAAGGTGTATTTCCTTTGCTTCGGGTTCATATTGCACCCCATGAAACCGACCTTGATGTAAGAGAAAACGCTGTAATGTGGAATTTGGATAAAGCGAATGTTGTCGTATCGGTTGGTTGTCCAACTGATGTAACGTCCTATATGTTCCATGTCCTTTACGGTATACATGAAAACACAGACTATCTCCTTGAAGTGTGGGTGCATCAAATCAAGAAGGGCGATACTGTCTTTTCCGCTCGCCGAGTGGAACAATATCGCCCTGTCCGTCAGAGACGCTACCTTCTTTATTGCGGAAGTTGCGTGTATCATTTCATTTCGTGTTTGTGTTGCCCTATATAGTGGAATTAGGCAACGGTGCTGTACTGACCACCCTGTGAACCGCTTGGAACACGGACGCGACCACCTGTAATGGTGTAAAGTCTTGGTTCTGGCATAGTGCTAAAATCATTAAAGTTAAACTATTGGGTGATACTATGGAGGAACAACACCGGACTATCAGCGCACACGCGAATTACGCTTTTAAGTTCGTTGCTATAACGCCATCTAAGCGAATTATGAAGACGACATCACCCTTTTTGCCGTCATACTCGCCTTTAAATCTTTCAAAGAACTCATCATCTATAACGTGCCAAATGATAGCTTTAACCTTGCAGTCTAAGAACCATTTGTTGTTATAAGGGTAAAAATGAACTCTGTCAAATTGCTTGACATCTGTCATTATGTTCTTATCTTTCGGGTCGTCAAACTTACCTATGATTTTTGCCCAATGGTCGGTGAATGGTCGGTACTCTCTCACCTTCTCACCTCGCAGTATTTCAAGAGCGTATTTTTGGCGCATAGGTAGGTTTAATACCTTCTCTTTTTCTTCTGCCATACGAGAATATTATTATATTGAATTATACCACAAATTTACTATTATTTATTGAAATATACAACGTTTTACTACTTTTTGAATAAACATTTTACAAGTAAATGATTTATAGATAGTTACAAAGTTGTACAAATATTAAGTTTTTGCCTACAAACTTAATATTGTAAATATATTTTGTAGCTTTTTATTCTGATGCTACAAAGAGAAATTACCCTATAAAGTATAAATTTATATACGTTTTTATGCTTGTTTGTTACTCTGTCATCACCTCAACTTTGAAGCCTTGTTTTCGTAGCTCGCCGATAACATATTCTTGCAAGGGTCGAGGTCTCTCCCCTTTTCGCTTAACTTCAATGAACGACGCAACACCATCTTTCAGCAACATAAGGTCAGGAAAGCCATTCCTATTTGTAAGAATGACCTTCACGACCATATATCCGAGGCTTTGGTATCTCTTTATGATACGTGCCTGTATATCCCTCTCTAATGGCTTAGATTTCATTTTTATGAACTCTATGGTAGTAGTGTAGGGTAAAGTCCTTTTTGTCCCTCACAGCCTTTAATATGTCCTTCTCAATGCCACAATCGGAAACGAGGAAGTAGACATCAGCAGGAGTGGTGCGTTCCTTGCTCACTATTCGATTCTTGCCTTGCTCGTAGGAGAGGTAGGAATACTCGAAGTTATAGAAGATAAGTGCGTCGGCACTATCGAGACGGATGCCTTCCCTTGCCTTGCGTACTTGGCAGATAAAGGTCTTGTCTGTTGAGGCTTGGAACTCTTCGGGTGAGTCCGTCCAATTAGGAAAGAACTTCTTTAGCAGAGTGAACTCGCCATCGTAGACATAGAAGATAGCGTTCTTGCCTTGGAAATGGTCTCTGATATATAGTGCTTTGTTCACGTCAAGGCAAAGCCTCATGCCGCTCTCCGTGATTACTGTACCCGACGATAACTGATGTAGTTTGGTAAGCTTCTTAGCAGGCGTGTCACCAAGGATAACATCGTTGTTGTCGCCAATATAGCAGATGTCATCACGCATGAGCTTTTCCAATATCCTTCGTGCTTGGTCGCCCAACTCTACGTTGCAATCATGCTCACGTATGTTAGTGGAATACCCTGCCTCGGCTTGGGTGTAGGTAAGGAAGTAAGGGTCGGTGTATTCGTCCACCTTTGCCTTATATGCACGTGAGTAGTCGTTGATAAGGTAGCCATTAACCTTCCTTTGTCGAATGTCTACGAACTCATGCGCCCACTTGTAGAAGGTTTTCCACTCAGCAAAGGGAGAGTAGTCTGACACCCAAAACTGATGATAGAGTTGGGAGAAGGACTCCGGCGAAGGCGTACCCGAAAGAAAGATGATTGGCTTTCCCTGGCAAAGCACCTTCACAACCTGCGTGCGTTTGCTTGGTCGAGGGTATGCACCGAGGGAGTGAGCCTCATCTACGATAACAAGGTCGTATGTTCCTACTGCCTTGTGAGCACTCTCATAGTTGACAATATCCATTGCGTATAGGGGTGTAACGTCTTGCAACATCTTGTAGTCTTTTTCAACCGAAGGAATTGCCTTCTTCTTGGTAAGGAAAAGGACGCTCTTTGCACCATAGAGGCGGGCTGTCTCAAGTGCGGTTAGGGTCTTACCTGTTCGACACTCCATTGCTAGGTAAGCTATCTTACGCTCCCCAAGGAGTGCGGTCGCCTTATGGGCGATTTCAATCTGATAATTTCTAAGTTGGATTTCCATATCTTTTGTATTTTTGTTGTTACTCGTTTATTTGAAAAGTTGTGGTTGTGCATCCTTTTTGCTTTTTTGAGAGGGGTTCGCACATTCCACGCTCCCCGACAGATAGAGAGCGATGAAATATTTGCACCGCCAACACTCATCAGAAGCTACCCTTATTCCTGTTCCATAAGGGCAAGCAGTCAGCAAGTGGATATTACCCGTGTTCAGGTCGAAACTTTCCTTATATAAAATTTTCTTAGTCATAAAAAGAGAGTGAGTGCTTTTGGAAAAAAAGCACAAAGACACGATAGTGTCGAAAGTCTTTAATCCTTATAAGTATTATAGTATTGTATTTATTTACATTGTATTTTAGTTGTACACCCGTTGTACATCCGTTGCGTTGTACATCGCTTATGTTGTACACCCGTTGTACATCCGTTGCGTTGTACATTCGCTTATGTTGTACATTCGCTTATGTTGTACATTTTCTCTGTAATCTATTGGCTACCAACGGGTTAAAATCTTGATTTTTAATCATATTTTTAATAGTCTCTTTGTCGGATTTGCGATTTTTTTTCACTGGCTTTTTCGTCTTTTCCTTTGGTTCTTCTAACTTTTTTATCAGCTCTTCTTTACTTAGCTTGGTAGAGAAGAAGAAGCCGTGCATGTGGAGACCATAAAAACTAACTCCGTAATGGAGTTCAAGAATTGCCTTGTACTTGTCAAGTTTACGACGTGTATTTATTTTCTTTATAGGTGCAGAAAATCTGTCGGTATTGGTTATAGTCTTGTCTCTTCCGTCCATTCTCGAAAGAAGAAAATCGTTGGTAGCCTTCCAATATGCCTTCCTACCTTGTATATAGCCAAGTGCATAATACATAGTCATGGCTACATACAAATCATTGCTATAAGCCTTATCCCTCAAATCAAATAACCTGCTTTTATCAATAAAGAAGTATGCTTTTGTCTTTATACTTTGAGCAATAGCATCTCCTCGGTTTAATGTCCCCTTCATGCCTTTGATACCTTTGTTACTCACAATACCTAAGAAGTCATAAACCTTTTCCAATGTTTCCTCAATAGTTGCCTTTTTATCATGGAAGCCTACGAAAACAGAGAACACACAATAAGCTATCATGTCGTTAATAGCTTTATCCCTTTTCCGAGGACTTCCTAAAAGTCCCTTCAAGAGTTGTATCGGTATTTTTAAAAATCTCTTACCTTCTTCCATAGTCTATCCTTTTAGAAGTTGTCGTTCTTCCCATTCATTGCCTCTTGCACTTCATAGGCAGGCATATCGGCAAATTCTGTATTGAAACCGACATTGCAAGCTATCATCAGACCATTCCAAAGGAGTTTGTCAACTTCTGACTTTAGTTTTGGTCGTGTTCCGTTCACAAGGTAACGGATAAGGGCAACGCCCAACCGCTGCTCCTTATCGTTAGTGAACATCTGTAAGGCGGGCTTAATGAAAAGCTCGTAATACTCAGTCATAGTCATTTCCTCGTTAATTCTGTCAGAGGTAGACTTATTGAATTTCTTTGTTTTCATGCCGATTCTCCTTCTTGGACTAAATGGTACTGCGCCACTCGCTTGCCGTTACGGACGACCATACGAGTAACAATGTTGTAGCCTTGGTCTCGCAAATCCCATATACGCCCACTTAGGCGCAATGTGCCGCAAAGTTCAAGTGCTTCATAGGCAGTGAGGTCTTTGCCTTCCTTCAACGCCGCGAGAATGATTTTAGATTGACTTTCGTTTCCCATTGCTCCGTGTCTTTAGGTGTTACTTCCTTGCAGCCTCAGCCTCTAGCTCGTAGATGGTCTTAACTTTTGCATCACGTCGTGCGCACCACTCATCCAACTCCGAACGTTTGAGATAAGACTTTTTTCCAAGCGGCTTATAAAATGGGATAAGGCGGTTGGCGCATAGCTGATGAAGGTAGCCAAGGGATATGCCGAGATAAACGGCAGCCTCTGGTCTTGTTAACATTTCCTTTTGGGCAATGTCTGCTCGACTGATGTTGTTAGTCTTGTTGTTCATATTTTCTCCTTTTTTTGAATTATTTTACGAGAGCAAAATTAATAATATTGCATAATAGTTTATAAGTTTTTATTTACTTTGAATAAACAAAATTGCAACCCTAAGAATATCAATTATTTGCAAAGGTGACTTATTATAAATTTATAATAGTCAACGAGTTATACAGATAGTAAGTTGTTTATACGAACTCCCTTCAAAGAGGTTTTCCCTAAATATTATTACCTATTTTTGTAGCAGCTAAGAGTAACAACACAAAAAGAAAATTTATGGCAGAAAATGACAACGTCCTTGGTATATCCGGACAAATGGATATATCGGACATCCAATCCACTATTGACAAATTATGTAGTACCCTTCAACGGGTAGGAGTAGAAACCGATGCACTCAGTGAGCGAATGACCAAGGCTCTGAATGACATTGCCAAGTCTGATGGTGATATATCCACCAAGACACAACAGGCAATGAGCATCTTGAAGGAGGCTATGGACGAGGCGAAGAAAGGCATGGAAGATGTGCCAAGTATGATAAAGGTCGCCCAGCAGCACGTCGATGACTACCAATCCTCTATCAGCAAGCTGAACGCAGAACTTGCCAATACTCCGCAAAGTTCCTCTACCTATGGTGAGATAACCAAGCAACTCGAAGCGCAACAGACAGCACTCCGACTTGCACAAGAGGACGTGAACGACCTTACGCAAGCCTACTCCAATGCCTCTGATGTCATGGGGAAGGCAAATAGCGTCTATGAGGCACTGAACACCGCCACCATAACAAGCTCTGCCACAGGACAGGCACAGGCTGTTAC
Source organism: uncultured Prevotella sp. (assembly GCA_900314455.1). Classification (GTDB taxonomy): domain Bacteria; phylum Bacteroidota; class Bacteroidia; order Bacteroidales; family Bacteroidaceae; genus Prevotella. The sequence continues at coordinate 20,153 of OMVI01000005.1, forward strand.
CAATGTGGAGGTTGGTGCATCTGCCACCGCAGCAGCCACGGCAACAGGAGCGGAAGCCGCAGCCCATGTCTCTAACGCAGCCGCAGCAACTGCCAATGCACAAGCGGAAAATGCCAACGTTGAGGCTACCAAGAACCTCACATCATCACTGCAAGAATATATCTCCGTTGCAAGTGGTCGTGCCGAGATTGAACGTATGCAATCCGAAAACTCCAAGGAGTTGCGGAATGATATAAAGATGTACGAGCAATCTATCAAGGATATTCAGGCGACACTTGATAGTACGGACTTCTCCAAGAAAATATCTGATGCCACCGCAGCCATTGAGAAGCAGCAAGCAAAGATAGATGCTTATAAGGAGTCTCTTGCAAACATCTCACCCGAAGAAGATGCGACAGGGCAAGGAACGAACTATTATAACAGCCTCATCGAACAGGCACAACAGAAAATTGCCGACCTCCAATCACAGATAGAGGGGTGGCAGCAACAGCAGCAGACCCTCAACGCAGACTTGCAAGAATACAATACCTTGCTTGACGCAGCAAAGCAGATACAAAGCGGTGAGACTATCATCCCTACCGAGCCGCAGGAGCAGAAGTTTTCTGTTGATGTGGATAGCACTTCCTTACAAGACCTTCGCACACAACTTGACGATAGCAAGTCTAAGTTGCAAGACCTCGAAGCAGAAGCGGATAAGTTCAACGACAAAACGCTTGGCGACACGCAGAAGCAGAAACTCGCCGACCTTAACAAGGAAATTGACGATACCAAGGAGAAAATACAGGTACTCCAAGACGCTATCAAGCAGAAGAATGAAGAAACCTTTGTCGGCAGCCTTCGCAATCATCTTTCCGAGTTGAAGGAAAAGGTATCAGAATTTGGCAGTGAGCTAAAGGATAAGGTTACAGCTCCTTTCACCGAGTTAGGCGATAAGATAAGCAATAGTGGCTTCGGACAACGTTTCTCCGCAGAGTTCTCGCAGGTCAAGGCTGGCATGGAGGACTTCAAGAATGGTGCGGTCAATGTTATTACTGCCAATGGCAAGTTGCAAGAGAATGTCGGCAACCTGACAAAGGCTATCGGTGGTCTCGGCATACCATTGGGAGGCGCGCTGACAGGTATCAAGGCGGTAACAAAGGCTCTTTGGGGAATGTGTGCAACACCTATTGGTGCTGTTATCGCCGTGATTGTACTTGGCCTAAAAGCTGTACATACATGGATGACGAAATCAGCAGAAGGCCAAAAGGTGTACACCAAGCTTATGGCATATTTTGGTTCGCTTGCAGCTTCTGTAACAGATATTATTGTTATTCTTGGCGAATGGTTATACAAATGCTTCACCAATGCTAATGGGCCACTAAGAGCATTTGGGCAAAATTTTGTCTATACTTTCAAGACGGCCGTTAAAGCTGCTATTAATCTTATAGGCGGTCTTGGAACCACGATAAAAGGAATTTTCAATCTTGATTGGGACACTTTTACATCTGGATTAAAAAAGACATGGGACGGTCTTAAAGGTGTAGGAAATACTGTTATCGGAGCGTTTAAGACATCATTAACGGGTGCCGTTGGTGTAGCGAAAGCTGCCTACGATTTGTTCACTAACGACAAGTTGCAAGGCAAGCTATCTTCTGCTGTTAATGGTATGTTTGAAAAAGCATCAAAAGCAGCATCTATTGCAAGTAAACAGCAAGAAGCAGAGATTGCTATATCGAAAGCAAAAGAAACACAGGCAAAGCTCGATATACAAATTGCTGAGAACCGTGAAAAGATATACAAGCTAACCGGCAAGGCAAAGGACGCTTTAATCGAGGAAACAAAGGCTTTAATGAAGCAGAAATATGATGCTACAATTAAAGCTCAGCAAAAGCTTGTTGAATTACAAGGCGAGCGAAACAAACTCCACACAGTATCTCTACAAGATATTGCAAAGGAACGCAACCTTAGAATATCACTCTTGCAAACCGAGGCACAGCAAGCCGCTTCTACCCGTATGCTCACCCGTATGCAAGAGGCTAATCGCCGTCACATGGCGAGTCAAGCAGAGTCGGCAGCAAAAGCTGCCGCCGCTGCTGCTAAAAAGCAGTTCAATCAGAATGAGCAGACGAAACAGGCGCAAGGAAAATATGACGAAACTGTCTATAACAACGACAACGAGCGTGAGAAAGCATATAAAGACCTTGAGACAAAACTTGCCGATGCCCGTGTTGCTGCAATGCGTGAGGGCTTCGCAAAGACACAAGCAGAGCGTCAACGCCAGCAGCAAAAAGAACTTGAACAGATTGAGGCGCAAGAAAATGCAGCCGTTGAAGCTGAATTGAAGCGTGTAAAGGCTGAATTTGATGCGCAGAATGCTATCCGTAAGGCAAGAGGGCAGGCAATGCTTAAGTGGGACCCGAAGCAGCAATCTGACGACTTAGAAAAGAGCGCAGAAGTTAAGTCGATCCGCAAGATGTACGACGAATTGCGTACTCTTACAGTAGGCAAACAGGTCGAGGACGAGCGGAAGGCGGAGGACGAACTTATCAGCGCGCATCAGTCTTATACGGACAAGAAAAACGCTATTGACAAGAAGTATAAAGACGACCTTGCTTCTATCAATGCCGCTATTTCCGAAGCACAGAAACGATATGACAATGAGCGTGTCGAATCGTTGCGGAGAAGTCGTAATCAGTTAACTACTGACTATGGCAAACAGATGATGCAGGCAGCTTTCGACGAACTGAAAAATTCGCCTGACTATGTTGCTGCGTTTACCGATATTGACAAGGCAAGCACCGAGACGCTGAACAAGCTGTTAAGTCGTTTTGAAGAAGTAAAGTCTGCCGCAGCATCTTCATTGAATCCGCAAGATGCAAAGACGTATTTCGACACCGTTAATGGGCTTATTGACGAGCTAATCAGCCGAGACCCTATCGGGATGATGCGCAAGCTCACGGAAGAACTGAAAGAACAAGAAGCGGAACTTGAAAAAGCGAAGCAACAGCGTGATGCCGTTAAAAATGGAATGCCCGTTGTGAAATCTGTGTCTTTTGATAAAGATACGGGAAAGCTATCTGTTGAGTTTATGTCTCTTGCCGAAGCAGAGAAGAATGTCGCAACGGCAGGGCAACAAGTTGCTCATACGCAGAAGGAAATAAGCAAAGCACAAGAGGAAACGCTGAAAGACGTTCAAAAGCTTATAGATGCCTTTAACAAAGTGGGTAGTGCTATCGGCGGAGAAGCAGGGCAGATAATAGGACTTATCGGTGATATTGGTACTTTCGCAGTATCGTCGGCTAACTCAATGATGGCGGTGTCTCAGACAGCGAGTGCAGCAGTGAAGACATTGGAGCGTGCATCTGCCATCTTGACTATCATTGCTGGAGCAATATCAGTAATGTCGAAAATAACTTCCTTGTTCAAGACCTCTGATGACTACTACGAATACTATGCGAACAAGCAGAAGGAAATAAACGATTTGCGGACAGCCGTTGAGGAATACCGCATGTCCGTTCTAAAAGCAAGGCAAGAGGAAAAGAATTGGTTTTCAACGACTGGATTGCAAGCTTTGCAAGACGCTTGGGCGGTTCATGCGAAGTCCGAAGAAAACTACTATAACAAGCTTTACGAGGCACAGGAAATCTACAAAAATAAGGCAAGTGGACTGTCAAAGATAGCTGTTCCGGTTGCTACGACCATAGCCGCAGTTGCCGCTGGTGCTGTAACGGGTGGACTCGGCAGCGCGGTTGTAGGTGCTATAGGTTCTTCTCTTGGTAGTGTTCTTGCTGCTACGGTTGTAGGTGCTACGGTAGACGCTATCGCAGGGTATACTGTCGGTTCAGCTGCACAGTCAGCATTGAGCAAGATAAAATACAAAAAAGGACAGACGTCGGCCTTTGACAATCTTCGCATACAGACCCGACACAAATCATTCTGGCGTGGACAGAAAACAGCAGATTTACGTGAATGGGTAAAGAAAGAATTCGGAGAAGATTTGTTCGATGAGAATGGGCTAATAAATTCAGACCTTGCACAAAACATAGTTGATAACTACGGGAGCAAGCTACAAGGACAGACCAAGCAGACTCTCGAACAACTCATAAAGCTTAGAAAGGAGTATGACGAATATCAGGAAGAACTAAAGAAATACGTTTCTGACACATACTCACCACTCGTTGATGATATGTCTAATGCTGTTTGGGAGTGGCTCTCCAACGGCAAGGACGCTCTTCAACAGTTCAAAGATGCAGCTTCAAAGACATTCGCTGACATCGGCAAAGAGATGATTAAGCAGCTACTCCTTAAAGAGGTGTTTAAGGACGTTGACAAAAATCTAAAAAATCTCTATGACCGGTATGCGCAAGGCAAAGTGTCCGACGAGCAGCTTGTTGAGCAAGTGGGCGCAATAATGGGCGGAGTGCTAAGCAGTGCCGAAGCCAATATGCCGAAGCTTGAAGCTTTTGCTGAGAAGTATCAAGACGTGTTGTCGAAATATGGTTTTGATGTAACAGGCAACCAAGAGCAATCAGCATCTGCAAAGGGTGTTAGCTCTATAACCTACGACCAAGCAAACCTTCTTGTCAACCTTGCTACGGCACGAAACATAGCACTTGAAAAAGGCAATGAGGTGCGGCAGGAAATGCTGAACGCACTGAACGCAAAAGGGTATATCTCTGACTATCCTACACCGGCAACGCCCGTGATGAATAATATCACGACCATCGCACCAAGCGTTGTTGTACCCGATGTGTGGAAGTTGGCTACCATTGACACCGACAAATTACAGGAGGTGATGCGTGAGACGTTGAGAGGGAGCAAGGATATTGACACTACTGAGTCCATTCTATCGCTCCAACAGGCAATGTCGATAGATGTGTCGCAGTTGCGTATCTCAGCGACGCAGATACAGGCAGATGTCAGCGTAATGCGAGATATACAGGAACAAGGTCTTAACCAACTGACGAGGATAGAACAGAATACTCGTCCTATCAGTGGTATGGCTGACGACATTTCCGACATCAAACGAATGGTAAAAGATAATAGTTAGTAGCCATAAATATAGGTTGGTACATACTCTTAGCGTTTATGTACCAAGGTTGTTCGGAGGTCGTGAGATTTCCGGCTATCTGATAAATTCCGAACATATCTTTTTGTCGTAAAGTTTTATTGAATATTTGTATTACTTTTAAGTTCGGTAAAAGGAAGGGGTGGCAATCGCGATGACTGCCACCCCTTTATATATCTGCCCTAAGTTGAACTTAGACCGCTATTGCTCTGTAGTGGGGAGTTGAGGCGTTGGTAAGCTGTTAACGGCATCCTTCTTTCGTTTGTCAACGGCTCTAACATACCTCTCTGTGTATTTCAGTCCACTATGACCAAGGAGGTCAGCAACCGTCTTGACTGATGCGCCACTTTCAAGAATGTTGGTAGCAAAGGAATGTCGCCCACAATGCCATGTGATATGCTTCGTTATCCCTGCGTGCTTGCACCACCTTTTAAGGCTCTTATTGCAACTCTCATGCGATGGCAGAGTGAATATATGTGCCTTTAGGTCTCCCTTTGGCGCGTCCCCTATCAACGCAAGAAGAAAATCATTAAGAGGAAAGTCCACTTGGCTGTGAGGGCTGCTGTGCTTGGTCTTGTTCTGCTTGAAACGTAGGATTTTGTTCTCATAGTCCACGTTCTGATAAGTCAAATCTATCAAATCGCAGTACCTTATGCCTGTGTAGAGGGTGAAGATAAAGGAGCGACGGAGTTCTTTGCTCTCGTTCATGTAGTGGGTATTGATAAGTTTCAGTATCTCGTCAGTGGATAGCACATCTTTTACAAGTGCCGTTTCGTCCACAGGAATACTGATGCCTATACACGGATTTTTCTTAACCACATCCTTCTCAACGGCATACTTCATTACCTTTTTGAACCTTTGGAACACTGTCTGCGCACCACTACCCTTTGAATGGTCGATAAGGTAGTCGGCATATCCTCTTACCATTTCCTTATCAATCATCTCACCTGCTATATTGTCGGCAAACATCTTGTATTTCTTCTTGGATTTAAGGAACTCCTTAAATTTCCTCTCGGCAGCAACTATCATTCGCTTATCCTTCTTGGTGTAGTCGGCAATGTAGTTGTCGTAGAAGTCGAAGAAGTTTTGATTTCCTTTGTCGAACTTGTAGCCATAGCGGTTTTCTTTGAGTGCAATTTCCGCATTTCGTCTCTTTTCCTCAGCAAGTATCAAAATCTCGTTACGCTGATTACGCTCTATAGGAGTAGTAACCTTGGCAGGGATTGTTAGGTGTATAAACTCCTTCTTCCTCTTTG
>OMVI01000011.1 GCA_900314455.1 uncultured Prevotella sp.
TTATTGTCGGTCTTACAGCCCGATCGGGCACCCACAAGGGGCGCCCCTGCGGTGGATGTGTTCTGATTGCGCATTCGATTTTATGCACGAAAGACACGAAATAAACGATGAACACCCACTGCAGGGGCGGCCCTTGTGGCTGCCCGGTCGCCTTACAAAGGCGAATTCACTGCTTTAAATGTCGGTCTTACAGCCCGATCGGGCACCCACAAGGGGCGCCCCTGCGGTGGATGTGTTCTGATTGCGCATTCGATTTTATGCACGAAAGACACGAATGGCACGATGTATCGTATATGAATAATATCGTTTTATTCGTGTGTTCGTGCAGAAGAGAATATATAATAAATATTGTTCGTGCTACCCCATCATCAAGTCCGCCATTATCATATCGCTGACGAAGATGCCGTTGCGGGTAAGGCGGAGGCGATGGGCGCTGAACTCCATGTCGCCACCATCGATGTACGGGCGGGCAGCGGAGAGGATGTAGCGTTGGTAACGTGGCTTTAAGGCAGCCACGTCGATGCCCTCGCAGGTGCGCAAGGCAGTCACCACCGTGTCGTCATAGTGTGTGTCGTCGTCGATAACCTCCTGCTCCGAAGGCAGTTGGCTGGATTCTACCGTCGTGATATATTGACGGATATCGCTGACATTCCAACTTCTCGCACTGCAGGAATAGGAATGCGCCGATGCACCGATGCCGATATAAGGGACGTTGTGCCAGTAGGACGAGTTGTGGCGGGAGCGATGGCCCGGCTTCGCGAAGTTGCTTATCTCGTAGTGCTCGTAGCCTGCCGCGGTGAGACGGTCGCACAACGTGTTGTACATCTGTCGGTACAGCTCGTCGTCAATCTCATGTATCCTCCCCTGCCGCAACATATTATATAATGTGGTACCTTCCTCGTATTGCAGACTGTAGGCAGATATGTGCTCCACATCGAGGCTGAGCGCCGCGTCGATGTCGCTCTGCCAGTCTCTCAAAGTTTCGCCGGGGAAAGCGAACATCAAGTCGACGGAAATATTGCCGATGCCTATCGCGCGCAGATTGCCGACAGCCTGCCGCACCTCAACGGCGGTGTGGCGACGGTGGAGAAAGCGAAGCCTCTCGTCGGAGAACGTCTGCGCACCCATCGAGACACGGTTGACGGGCAGCGCCTTCAGCACCTGGCAAAAGTCGGCAGTTACGTCGTCGGGGTTGCATTCCATAGTTACCTCAATGTTGTCCCAGTCCGGCGAGTACACATTATTTATATATCGGAAGAGCGAATGCAACTCGTCGGCCGTCAGCTGGCTTGGGGTTCCGCCCCCGATGTACACCGTTGAAATCGTTTCTGCTCCCGATGCCGCAGCCCGCAGTCGCATTTCACGCCCCAAAGCGTCGACATACCTCGCCCTGAGCTCGGCCAGTGTGGTCGAGTAAAACCCGCAATAGATGCAGCGGCTGGCACAGAAGGGTATGTGAACGTACAATCCTGACATATTATTGGCAATGCAATGTATTCTATTTCGTGCAAAAGTACTAATAAGATTTAAAATATTTACGGTTTTTGTCCTTTTATTTTGGCAGTCTCGGATAAATAGCGTAACTTTATCGGCGCAAATGTGAACCACGACGGTTTGCATGGAAAAACGAAACTTTATCCTAACAACTTAAATCTACCAGATATGAGGATATATCAGACAAACGAGATTAAGAACATCGCATTGCTTGGCAGTGCGGGTAGCGGCAAGACCACGCTTGCCGAAAGTATGTTGTTCGAAGCCGGTGTCATAAAGCGCCGTGGCTCAGTAGAAGCTAAGAACACCGTCAGCGATTACTTCCCCGTTGAGCAGGAGTATGGCTATTCAGTCTTCCCGACGGTTTTCCATGTAGAGTGGAACAACAAGAAGCTGAACGTTATCGACTGCCCGGGTAGCGATGACTTCGTAGGCGGAGCCATCACAGCCCTCAACGTTACCGATACTGCTGTTATACTTATCAACGGACAGTACGGCCCGGAGGTTGGCACGCAGAACGCTTTCCGCTACACCGAGAAGCTCAAGAAGCCGGTGATATTCCTTGTCAACCAACTTGATTCCGACAAGTGCGACTTCGACAATATCATATCATCTATGAAAGACATCTACGGTTCGAAGTGCGTACAGGTACAATACCCTGTCAGCACAGGTCCTGACTTCCACGAGATTATCGACGTTCTCATCATGAAGAAACTGTCGTGGGGACCTGATGGCGGCGCTCCTAAGCGTGAGGAAATCCCTGCTGAGGAGATGGACAAGGCTATGGAACTGCACGCAGCTCTCGTCGAGGCAGCTGCCGAGAACGACGAGGGACTCATGGAGAAGTTCTTCGAGGAGGAGACACTGACTGAGGACGAGATGCGCCAGGGTATCCGTAAGGGACTCGTGACACGCTCTATCTTCCCGGTATTCTGCGTCGATGCTCACAAGGACATGGGCGTTCAGCGCCTCATGGAGTTCCTTGGCAACGTCGTTCCGTTCGTCAGCGATATGCCGAAGGTTCACAACACACGTGGCGAAGAGGTCACACCGGATTCAAACGGACCGGAAAGAGTCTACTTCTTCAAGACCGGTATGGAGCCGCACATTGGTGAGGTAAGTTACTTCAAGGTAATGTCGGGCAACATAAAGCCGGGCGATGACCTTACGAACGCCGACCGCGGCTCGAAGGAACGCATTGGTCAGATTTACGCTTGCGCAGGCGCTACGCGTATACCAGTTGACCAACTGAATGCCGGCGACATTGGTTGTACAGTCAAACTGAAAGACGTAAAGACGGGAAACACCCTGAATGGAAAGGGAGTCGACGATAGATTCGACTTCATCAAATATCCTAACTCGAAGTACTCGCGTGCCATCAAGGCCAAGAACTCTGCCGATACCGAGAAGCTCATGGCAGCTTTGCTGAAGATGCGGCAGGAGGACCCGACGTGGGTAGTTGAGCAGAGCAAGGAGCTCAAACAGACTATCGTTCACGGACAGGGAGAATTCCACCTCCGTACGCTGAAGTGGCGTCTCGAGAACAACGAGAAGATACCTGTTGAATTCGAAGAGCCGAAGATTCCGTACCGTGAGACTATCACCAAGCAATCGCGTGCTACGTACCGCCACAAGAAGCAGTCGGGTGGCGCCGGACAGTTCGGTGAGGTTTCGCTCATCGTCGAGCCGTACGCTGAAGGTATGCCGGACCCAACTGTTTACAAGCTCGGTGGACAGGAGTTCAAGATGAACATCAAGAGCAAAGAGGAGAAAGACCTGCCGTGGGGCGGAAAGCTTGTCTTCATAAACTCCGTCGTCGGTGGTGCCATCGATACCAGGTTCATGCCTGCAATACTAAAGGGCGTCATGGATTGCATGGAGAGCGGACCACTGACGGGCAGCTACGCTCGCGACGTTCGTGTCGTTGTCTACGATGGTAAGATGCACCCGGTAGACTCAAACGAGCTCTCGTTCACCCTCGCTTCCCGTCACGCATTCTCTGAGGCGTTCAAGAATGCAGGCCCGAAGATTCTTGAGCCTATCTACGACCTTGAGGTCTTCGTTCCTTCCGACTACATGGGCGATGTCATGAGTGACCTCCAGGGACGCCGTGCAATGATTATGGGAATGGACGCCGAGGCAGGTTATCAGAAGCTTCAGGCTAAGATTCCTCTCAAGGAACTTTCCAACTACTCAGTTGCCCTCAGCAGTCTGACGGGCGGTCGCGCATCGTTCACGGCTAAGTTCGCTTCCTACGAGCTTGTTCCTAACGATGTTCAGCAGAAGCTTATCGCAGCTCACGAGGCTGAAGCAACAAGTGATGACGAGTAATCCAATAGGATTCGTTTTCAAAAACAATACGAGGCATGTCTTAGGGCATGCCTTTTTTTTGTTGCCGTCAGTTAACTTTTTTGGCGTCGTTGGTTAACTTTTTTGGCGCCGTTGCTTAACTTTACAGTTAATATAGGTATCCGCCACCGCCCAAATAGCAGCAAAGCCTTCCACCCGAGGGGCATTCCCTGTGGTGGATGGCATGGTTGTCCGGACGATTGTTGATGTCCTTTATAATTAATAAAAATGAACTAAAGTACAGTAATAAGTTAATTAACGTAAATCAGATTGATTTGTTTTAACTTTAAGTTGTTAAATAATTAAGATTTGAAGTAACTTTGCTTGCAGATAAAGATAAAGGCAATGAAGAAGAAGACGATATGGACAGTGGCGGTAATCATGGGACTTTCGTTCCTTGCCCTGCTCTTTCTTCAACTCAATTACATCGAAGAGATGGCGGAGATGAAGAAGGAACAGTTCGACGAGTCGGTAAATCGTGCACTGTATCAGGCTTCGCGCAACCTGGAACTCAACGAGACATTGCGGTACCTCGAGGACTATGTCAGCAAGGACTCGACGGAGAACAAGAAATCCAAAGCCAACAACAACGGAGGCGTAACGACGTTCGAGCAGAAGACAGCGCTGGTGAAGCCGTCGCAGATTCCTAAGGCTATGATACTCCGCAACGACAGTAACGCTGTCGCATCGACGAAGAAGAGCATCCAGCAGATGGTGCGCAACCGCTACGTCTATCAGAAGGCAATGGTCAACGAGGTCGTGTACAACATCCTGTATTCGGCATCTGAGAAGCCGCTCAAGGAGCGCATCAACTTCAAACTCCTTGACCAGGACTTGCGGGCAGAGCTCCTCAACAACGGTATCAACGTCGGAACCAGCATCAACTATCACTTTATGGTGACGACGCAGGACGGCCGCGAGGTCTACCGCTGCTCCGATTGGCCTGCCGACGCTACCGAAGAGGACATCGAGGAGAAGTCTTACTCGCAGGTGCTCTTCCGCAACGACCAGCAGCCTAACATGGGGGTAATCAAGGTTTACTTCCCCGACATGAACAGCTACATATTCTCCAGTGTGAGATTTATGATACCGTCGGTTATCTTCACCCTTGTCTTGCTCGTCACATTCATATTCACCATCGTCGTCATATTCCGTCAGAAGCGTTACTCGGAGATAAAGAACGACTTCATAAACAATATGACGCACGAGCTGAAGACGCCTATAGCAAGCATTTCGCTCGCAGCCCAGATGATGAACGACAAGAGCATCCAGACGACACCGTCAATGCTTCAGCATCTCAGCGGCGTAGTGCTGGACGAGAGCAAGCGCCTCCGCTTCCTCGTCGAGAAGGTCCTTCAGATGAGCATGTACGACAAAAAGAAGGCGGTGCTGAAGAAGAAGCATGTCGACCTGAACGAGATGGTGGAGAACATCGCCAACAGTTTCACGCTTCGTGTGGAGCACGCCGGAGGAAAGGTTTACACCGATATCGGTGCCGTCGACTCAACTATCTACGTCGACGAGATGCACTTCCAGAACGTAATCTTCAACCTCATGGACAACGCAGTTAAGTACGCACGCACCGATGCACCGCTCAACGTCTACATGAAGACATGGAACGAGGGCGACAAGGTTTGCCTTAGCATACGCGATACGGGACAGGGCATAAAGAAGGAGGACCAGAAGAAAATCTTCGAGAAGTTCTATCGCGTCCACACCGGCAACCGCCACGACGTCAAGGGCTTCGGTCTCGGACTCGCATACGTCAAGAAGATGGTCGACTTGCACAACGGTGAAATCCACGTCGACAGTACTTACGGCAAGGGAACGACGTTCACCATAACCCTGCCGTTCACCCCGGAAGAATAAGAAACAACAATAAAGAAAAATAATATTAACTTTTAAAAAGAATAGAATTATGGACGAAAAGATTAAAATCCTTCTGTGCGAAGACGACGAAAACCTCGGAATGCTTCTTCGCGAGTACTTGCAGGCAAAGGGATACCAGGCTGAGCTCTGCCCCGATGGCGAAGCCGGATACAAGGCTTTTCTGAGAAGTAAGTTCGATATCTGCGTCCTTGACGTCATGATGCCAAAGAAAGACGGTTTCACTCTGGCACAGGAGATACGTCAGGCGAACTCCGAAATACCTATCATATTCCTCACGGCGAAGACGCTGAAGGATGATATTCTCGAAGGATTCAAGATTGGAGCCGACGACTATATTACCAAACCGTTCTCTATGGAAGAACTTGTTCTGAGAATAGAGGCCATCCTTCGCCGCGTACGTGGCAAGAAGAACAAGGAGAGCACGCTGTATCACATCGGCCGTTTCACCTTCGATACGCAAAAGCAACTTCTCACCCTCGACAACGACCCTGAAAAGGCTACGAAGCTGACGACAAAGGAGAATGAGCTGCTCGGTCTTCTTTGCAGCCATGCCAACGAGATTTTGCAGCGCGACTATGCCCTAAAGACAATCTGGATTGACGACAACTACTTCAATGCCCGCTCAATGGATGTTTACATCACGAAGCTTCGTAAGCACCTCAAGGCCGACGACCAGATTGAGATTATCAACATCCACGGCAAGGGATACAAGCTCATCGTGCCGGAGGCAGAGTAATTGGGGTGTGCTGACCAAACCTTACCCTTTGTCCGAACCAAGCCTTCCCCCTTGTCCGAACCAAGCCCCTGCCCACGGGGAAGGATGTTGAAAACCGGATCCTCCTTGCGCATAGTTGGTTATTCTAGTTGATTAAATCAAATGAATATCCGCCAACATGTTGGCGGATATTCATTTTATAGCTAATACCTCATTGTTCCAGCCCTCAAAATCACCCTCCGCAGGGACGGCCCTTGTGGGCGCCCGGTCGCCTTTCAAAGGCGAATTCACTGCTTTAAATGTCGGTCTTT
>OMVI01000030.1 GCA_900314455.1 uncultured Prevotella sp.
CTCGATGCTCTCGTAGACATCGCCTTCATCCTCTATTTCCTGTAAGTTCTCTAATACTTCGGCGGGAGCGCCGGAGCGCGTTGCATAGTCAATAAGTTCTTCCTTAGTAGCCGGCCATGGCGCATCTTCAAGCTTTGAAGCAAGTTCAAGTGTCCAATACATAGTCGTAAAATTTTACATTATCCTTATTTTGGGCGCAAAGATAATATTAATTTTTCTATCTCCAAGAAAATCATCACTTTTTTTCTATTACAATATGAATAAAGTTTAAAATGATTATCCGTAAATATCCAGACTGTTATATTACGCTGTACAATATCTCACATCATTTGCCTTTACAAAGCGAACTTATAGCCACATGTACCGTCCTTGCGTTGGAAGCCATGCTAAACTATGATGTTTACTATGTCTGAATTTTTCTTTTTCGTTCTTCGTCGATTTTGTCTTCGTAACTCGTTGATTGTCAATACTGCTGCAAAAGGGCATCTTTGGGCTTCCAAAAGCTTAGGTCTTAGGCGGTGAAAGCTTAGGTTTGGCAACGCGAAAGGTCAGCTTCTGCGAGCCAATTCGATAGCTCTTGTTTTGCTGTAAACTTTATTTACTGTTTTCGTGGCAGTTTTGTTGATTGGCGGATAATCAATTAGTTTAATATCTTGGTCCATCCGACATTTGAAGTGATGACACCCACAAACCTCGAAATGTCAGATGAACTAATTTCTTACCATGCTGTTACGCTCACAAAGCGGTATATATCGTTTTTTTATGTCCTCTTGACAATAAAAGGAAAAAAGAAACGTTATTTCAACGTGAGAAAACGTCTGATAGCCATAATGGGAGCCATCGTTCTGTTTGGAACGAAGGCCATGGGACAGTATGACCCATTGTTCAGCCATTACTTCGACATGGAACCGTCGTTCAACCCGGCATCTGTAGGAAAGGAAAACAAACTCAACGTCGTTGGAGCTTACGCTCTCGACTTTGCCGGCTTTGATAACAACCCGAACACGTTCTATGTCGGTGCCGATATGCCGTTGTATTTCCTGAAGAACTACCACGGTGTTGGTCTGTCGTTGCTCAACGATAAAATCGGACTCTTCACCCACCAGCGCATCGCCGGTCAGTATGCCTTCCGCTTCAAGCTCTTTGGCGGTCGTCTCGCAGCGGGAGTTCAACTGGGTCTGATAATGGAGAATTTCGATGGAAGTAAGGTCGATTTGGAAGACTCCAGCGACCCTGCATTCCCGAAGTCGGAAGTTACCGGCAACAGCTTCGATGCCGGAGTCGGACTCTACTACGCCCATAAGCAATGGTACGCCGGAGTTTCAGCCCAGCATTTGACGTCGCCTCTGGTCAATCTCGGCGAAACCAACGAATTCAAGATAGACCCTATCTGTTATTTCACGGGTGGATACAATATTAAGCTAAGAAATCCGTTTATAACTATACCGACATCTACCAAAATGCAGTATGACGGTTCCACGTTCCGTGCTGACGTAACGGCGCGTGTGGTTTATAAGAATGACAAGAAAATGTTGTATGGTGGCGTGTCGTACAGCCCTACCAATTCGGTCACGGCTCTTATAGGCGGCAGCTTCCACGGCATAAATATCGGTTACAGCTATGAGTTCTATACCTCGGCAATAAACCCAGGTAACGGAAGTCATGAGCTGTTTGTCAGTTATCAGACAGACATAAACTTGCAGAAGAAAGGACGCAACAAGCATAAGAGCGTACGCTATCTGTAAGATGAAGAGATATAGAATATGAAAATGAGAAAATATATATTGATGGTGTGTCTCAGCGTAGCAATGCTGGGATTGCTCACCGGTTGCTTCGGCGGCAGGGCTACTTCGTCGTCCGGTCGTGGTGGCGAACTCGTTGGCGTGGGCGGCGGAAGAAGTTTCAAAGAGCCTGCACCTTATGGCATGACGCTCATCAAACGAGGCTTCCTGAAGATGGGACTCGACAAGACCGATAGCCTTTGGGGTAAGGAAACACCTCGGAAGGACATCTCTGTCGATGGTTTCTGGATGGACGAAACTGAGGTTACGAATTCCGAATATAAGCAATTCGTCTACTGGGTACGAGATTCCATTCTCCGTACTCGCCTTGCTGACCCGTCGTACGGCGGCGATGAGACCTATATGATTACCGAAGACAAGAACGGCGACCCTGTTACACCGCATCTGAACTGGCGTAAGGCACTGCCGCGCAAACCCAATGAGGACGAGCAGCGTGCTTTCGAGAGCCTCTATGTCACCAATCCTGTCACCGGTGAGAAAAGTCTTGACGCAAGCCAGATGAACTATCGCTACGAAATTTACGACTACACGGCTGCCGCACTTCGTCGTAACCGCCTCAAACCATCAGAGCGCAACCTCAACACTGATGTTGAAGTCGACCCGAACGAGGTCGTTATGATTTCCAAGGATACTGCCTATATCGATGACGATGGCAACATCCACAACGAGACAATCAACCGTCCGCTGACTGGTCCGTGGGACTTCCTCAACACGTACATTATTAATATATACCCTGATACGACATGTTGGGTTAACGATTTTCGCAATTCCGACAACGAGACATATCTCCGCAACTACTTCAGCAACCCAACTTACAACGACTATCCTGTCGTAGGTGTCACTTGGGAACAGGCCAATGCGTTCTGCGCTTGGCGTACTGAGTATCTGCTGAAAGGACTCGGCCGTGAGGCACGCTACGTCCAGCGCTACCGCCTTCCGACAGAGGCAGAGTGGGAGTATGCAGCCCGTGGCAAGGACCAGAATGAGTTCCCGTGGAACAACCAGGACGTGAAGAACGGCAACGGATGTTTCTATGCCAACTTCAAGCCTGACCGAGGAAACTATACAAAGGATGGAAACCTCATCACAAGTAAAGTTGGTATCTACTCAGCCAACAGCAATGGACTCTACGACATGGCCGGAAACGTTGCCGAATGGACAAGTACCGTTTATACGGAGGCTGGTGTTGACGCCATGAACGACCTCAACCCGGAGCTCTCTTATAAGGCTGCGAAGGAAGACCCGTATCGTTTGAAGAAGAAGAGCGTACGTGGCGGCAGCTGGAAAGACCCTGAGAGCTACATCCGCAGTGCATGGCGCACTTGGGAATACGAGAACCAGCCACGCTCCTACATAGGCTTCCGTTGCGTCCGTAGTCTTGCTAGTTCATCGAGCGAGGCCGCCAAGGAGAGCCGCAAGGCTTCCAAGAAGTCACGGAAACGCTGATAAAAAAGAATAGCAGAATATTTCTTCAATATTTCAATATTTCATTCTTTTAACATTTCAATCTTTCAATCATAATGGCAACGTACAGTAAATACAATATTATATATCGTCTGCAAAAGTGGATGGATAGCGTGCCGGGTCAAACGTTCCTGAACTACGCTTACAGTTGGGGAGCATCTATCGTGATTCTCGGTACTCTGTTTAAACTGACCCACTTACCTGGAGCCAATCTGATGCTGTTCATCGGTATGGGTACCGAGGTGTTCGTGTTCTTCATATCAGCCTTCGACCGTCCGTTCGACAAAACCGACGATGGCAAGCAGATACCTACCCGTGTCACTGAGGAATATCTCGAGACAGGCAAGGTGAAGTATGACGGAAAGTATGAGGAAACTGACGAGGAGCAGGAAGAGACTCCTGCAAGTCAGCAGTCAGCCTTCGTTGAGCATGAAGAGACTCCTCGCACAGAGATACAGCAGCCTGTTTCGCAGCCGGTTCAGCAGCCCACAGCAAGCGCCGATGCACAGCAGGTAGCCCGCGACGAGGCTAAAGCCACTGCTGAAGAAGTTGCCCGCCAGGTTGTTCCGACAGCCGAAGAGATTGCGGCAGCCGTCAAACAGCAGAGCGAAGTTATCAAGAGCTCACAGACGAGCACTCCGGAGATGGTCGAGGCACAGGAGAAATACGTCGAGGCATTGCAGAATCTTACTGATTTGCTTGGTAAGGTCAGCGACCAGAGCGAGCGTCTTACACGCGACTCAGAGGAGATGGAGAACCTCAACCGTACTCTCACCGGTATCGCCAAGATATATGAGATGCAGCTTAAGGGCGCAAGTCAGCAGGTCGGCACTATCGACCAGATTAACGCGCAGACACGTAAGATGGCTGAGCAGATTGACCAGCTCAACCGTATCTACGCCCGTATGATTGAGGCTATGACTGTCAACATGCGTGGTGGAGCAGGTGCTGTACCTCCACAGCCACAGTATCAGCAGGGCTACGGTCCTCAGTACCAGCCGGGATATGCCCCACAGCAACCGGGTTATGCACCAAACCAAGGCTATGCGCAGCAGCAACAGCCACAACAACAACCCCAGCAGCCGCAGAACGGGGCACAACAGCCCCAGCAGCCGCAAAAGTAATTCGTTTCCAATAAGTAAAGAGTAACTAATGGCAATCATAAAAAGGAAAGTCAGTCCTCGCCAGAAGATGATTAACCTCATGTACGTCGTCCTCATGGCTATGCTTGCTCTCAATATATCCACTGAGGTCTTGAACGGCTTCTCCATTGTTGAGGAGAGCCTGAACCGTACGACCAGGAACTCATCGACTGAGAACAACGCCATCTACGGCGAGCTCAGCGACATGATGAAGAACAATCCTGAGAAGGTGCGTGAGTGGTTTGAGATGGCAACAGCGGTGAAGAACTCCAGCGACTCCCTCTATAACTATGCCCAGGACCTGAAGGTCATGATAGTCAAAGAGGCCGACGGTGAAGACGGCGACCCTATGAATATACGCAACAAGGACGACCTTGAGGCTGCCGACCAGGTGATGCTGTCGCCTACTTCGGGGCAGGGACGGAAGTTGTACAACGCTATCAACAACTACCGCACAAAGATATTGCAGTTCGTCACCGACCCGTTGCAGAAGAAGATTATAGCCAGCAACCTCTCGACACAAGTGCCGAAGGGTAGCGATAACCTCGGAAAGTCGTGGGAGGAATACATGTTCGAGAACATGCCGGCTGCCGCTGCCGTCACGCTTCTGTCTAAGTTGCAGAGCGATGTACGCTATGCTGAGGGCGAGGTGCTGCACACTCTCGTTGCTAACGTCGGTCTTAAGGATGTCCGTGTCAATGAGTTGAAGGCGTTTGTCGTTCCTAATCAGTTGCGCCTGTACCCTGGTGAGACCTTCACGGCTAACATGTTCATGGCTGCTGTCGATACAACACAGCGTCCGGAGGTCTATGTCAACGGGCAGAAGATACAAGGCAACACTTACTCATTCAAGCCTTCAGGAGTCGGTGAGCACTCCTTCAGTGGTTATATCCTTATGCGTGACGCAGCTGGCAACATGCTTCGCCGCGACTTCACGCAGAAGTATTGGGTCATCGGAGGTTCAAAGCCGGACAACTTCATAGCAGAGCCGGTGCCTGAGGCAGGAACTGTTGCTGCCGATTTGATGAACGTCCTCTATGCAGGATTTGACAACCCGGTCAGCGTCAGCATTCCTAACGCGGCTCCAGGACAAATTAGCGTAAGCGCATCGGGCGGCTCTCTTCGTCAGACAAGTCCCGGTCATTATATCGCAAGGCCAAATGCTGTTGGTCAGCCTATGACCCTCAACGTCATGGCGAAGGGACATAGCGTCGGCGAATACAGGTTCCGCGTGCGCAAGTTGCCAGACCCAACGGCTTACATCGCCATCGGCAGCGACCGCTTCAAGGGTGGTGGACTCGCCAAAGGTTCTCTCATCGGAGCTTCCGGTATACATGCAGCCATCGACGATGGGCTCCTTGACATACCGTTCAACGTTCTCAGCTTCACAGCTGTGTTCCATGATAACATGGGTAATGCCGTTCCTGTTGCCTCGTCGGGCTCCAGCTTCTCGGCAGCACAGCGTGAGCAGTTCCGTCATCTGTCTCGCAACCGCCGCGTGTATATCACCAATATCACCGCCGTCGGTCCTGACCACTTGACGAGAAAGCTTCCTGGAGCAATGGAGATTATCGTTAGATAGATGCCGTTCCAATCCCTTCGGGCAGATGGGAAATGATAGAAATGCAAATAGTTAAAATGAAGATATGAAACGAATATTCATGATAATTGGACTTGCTTGCATGGTTCTGAGTGTTGCCGCACAGCCGGCAAGACGCCGTGTGCAGCAGGACAACAAGCCTAAAAGCAACGCCAACAACGTCACGGTAAGGCAGCAGATATCCTTTCCGGTTGCCGCAGAGATGCCACCTGATGTGGTATGGCGCCGCGACATCTACCGCGAGCTGAACCTGACCGACGAAGCCAACGCCGGACTCTACTATCCCGTTGAGCCTATCGGCAGTCAGATGAACCTGTTCACATATATGTTCAAGCTCATCCTCAGCGGTCGTGTGAAGGCTTACGAGTACCGTCTCGACGGCAACGAGGTGTTCAGCGACAGTGCAAGGATAAAGCCGTTGCAGTTCCTCGACAACTATCATATCTACTATGAGCGCAGAGGCCGTCAACTGCACATCGACAACAGCGATATTCCTTCTGCTGAAGTCAAAGGCTACTACTTGAAGGAGAGTGCCTATTACGACCAGAATACGTCGACGTTCCATCGCAAAGTCATCGCCCTTTGTCCTATTATGTATCGTGAGGACGACTTCGGCGACTTTGGTGGCGGTACCGAAACGAAGTACCCTCTCTTCTGGGTTCGCTACGACGACATCGCTCCTTTCCTCAGCAAACAGATGATTATGACGAGCGACATCAACAATGCCGCAACCATGAGTATCGACGATTACTTCACGACAAACCAGTATAAAGGTAAGATTTACAAGACGACGAACATGCTCGGACGCACCCTTGCTCAGTATTGTACTACCGATTCTGCCATGGATAAGGAGCAGAAGAAGATTGAACAGGAACTCGTCGACTTCGAGAAGAATATCTTTGGCGACCAGGCTAAGAAGGATTCACTTGACAGTATCGCCCAGGCACAGGCTGATGCCAAAGGTGTGAAGAAGGGGCGCCGCAACCGTCGTGCCGGTGGTGGCACTACGAAGGTACGTCGCACACGCCGTTCGGGTGGCGGTTCGTCGGGTGGCGGTGGCGCAGCACGTGTCACGGTACGCCGCGAAAGACATTAACGACCAATCCGTTCCTTCCCCATCGGGAGGGAACGCTTTGTCGTTTTTAGTCATCACTTATCATTGCTTATCCCCGCTTATCATCGCCTATCATCGCTCATCAACGCTTATCAGATTATTAACCCTATAAAAAACAAAGATATGAAGAAAATCTTTACAATCGCATTCCTTGCTTTGGGACTTCTCTCAACCGTCCCGGCAAGCGCACAGAGCGCACTCAAGTTCGGTCTCAAAGGTGGATTGAACGTCACCGACATGCACTTCGACAGTGAAGTGTTCGACAAGTCCAATCAGGCCGGATGGTTCATCGGACCGACCATTAAGCTAACATTGCCTATCGTCGGACTGAGTTTCGATGCCTCAGCGCTGTACGATTACAAGTCAGCAAAGATTAACAACGAGACAACTAATGAAGAACAGAAGGTAAAACAGCAGAGTATTGATGTCCCAATCAACGTCCGCTATGCCATCGGTCTTGGCAGCGAGGCAAGCGTTTTCCTGTTCACAGGTCCGCAGTTTGGCTTCAACGTTGGTGACAAAGAGTACAAATGGAATGATACAAGTTCTTATAAGCTGAAGAATTCTAACTTCAGTTGGAACGTCGGACTTGGCTTCACGCTGCTTAAACACCTGCAAATTTCAGGCAATTACAACATCGCCTGCGGTTCAACAGCTGACCTTACATACCTCAAGGCTGCTGAGCAAGTCCTCGGTCAAGGAACTGGTCTGAAGAAAAAGAGCCGCAACAACTCGTGGCAAATTGCACTTGCATACTACTTCTAATAGTTAATACCCACCCCGACCCCTCCCTCTCAGGAGGGGTTTGATGTCTTTGGTGGTGATGAAATACGCTGATATCATATTGCCTTTGCCCCTCGAAGGACTGTTTACGTACAGTGTTCCGGAGCAGTTTGCAGACAGAATAGCTGTCGGCATGCGTGTTCTTGCCCCATTGGGAAAGTCGAAGAAGTATATTGGCGTTGTGGAACGGCTTCACGATAACAAACCTGAGTTCAAGGTGAAGGACATTGAAGACGTTCTTGATGATAAGCCAACAGTCACCAACAAGCAAATTAAACTTTGGAATTGGATTGCCGATTACTACCTGTCGCCCATCGGCGATGTCTACAAGGCTGCCATGCCGTCAGGCATGAAGTCAGCTGATGAGTACCGTCCACGCATGGAACAGTATGTGCGAGTTGCCCCTGAGTATGACAACGAGCGTGGATTGGACATCGCACGTGGTGTCCTCAGTCGCGCCAGAAAGCAACTTGACATGCTCGAAACGCTCTTGGAGATGCGCAAAGGAGGCAAAGAGGTTACCCGTACGGAACTGCTGAACGAAACCAACGCAACTGCCGCTGTGCTTCGTTCGCTTCTGACGCGTGGCATACTTCGTATCTACGAGAAGGAAGTAGGTCGGTTGAACAACGGCGGAGAACAGCATCCGGAGCTTGTGAAGAAGCTCAGTGAGGCGCAGCAGGACGCTTATAACAAGATACTCATGCAGATGATGGGCAAGAACGTTGTCCTCTTGCATGGCGTGACGTCTTCTGGCAAAACCGAAATCTACATTCATCTCATTCAGAAAACGCTCGCCGAGCATAAGCAAGTGCTGTACTTGTTGCCTGAGATAGCTCTGACGGTGCAGATAACCCAGCGATTGCAGCATGTGTTCGGTGATAGACTGGGAATCTATCACAGTAAATACAGCGATGCTGAGCGTGTAGAGATGTGGCAGAAGCAACTCTCTGATAACCCTTACGATATAATTCTCGGAGCCCGTAGTGCCGTATTCCTGCCTTTCAACAATCTCGGTTTGGTCATAATCGATGAGGAACACGAGACTAGTTTCAAGCAACAGGACCCTGCGCCACGCTATCATGCGCGCTCTGTTGCTATCGTCCTGGCACAGATGTATGGTGCGAAGACTCTCCTTGGCACTGCAACTCCGTCAATGGAGTCGTGGCATAACGCGCAGACAGGCAAGTACGGCTATGTCCGTCTTGCAACTCGTTATAAGGGACTGGAACTTCCGCAGACACTCGTGGTTGACGTGAAGGATTTGCGCCGCCGCAAGATGATGAACGGACCGTTCTCTCCGCAGTTGCTTGCTGCAATCCGAAAGGCCCTTGCCGCAGGTCAGCAGGCAATCCTCTTTCAGAACCGCCGTGGCTTCGCCCCTGTCATAGAGTGCCGCGATTGCGGGTGGACACCGAAGTGCAACAACTGCGATGTGAGCCTGACTTACCACAAACGGCTCGGCATGCTTACCTGCCACTACTGCGGAACGACATACCGCGTGCCTGAGACGTGCCCCAACTGTGGCAGCAAGAATATCCACGGACGTGGCTTCGGTACAGAGAAGATAGAGGACTATATAAGCGAACTGTTCCCCGAAGCTCGTGTGGCACGAATGGATTTGGACACAACGCAGACGCACGGGGCCTATGAGCGCATCATCGACGACTTCTCCCGAGGCAAGACGAACATCCTTATCGGCACTCAGATGGTGACGAAGGGACTCGACTTCGACAATGTCAGCGTAGTCGGAATACTCGATGCCGACACCATGTTGAACTATCCTGACTTCCGTGCCTTTGAGCATGCGTTCAACATGATTAGTCAGGTGAGCGGACGGGCAGGCAGAAAAGGACACCGTGGACTCGTCATCCTGCAAACCAAGAACCCTGATTTGCCGGTCATACGCCAAGTTGTGAGGAACGATTACCGGTCATTCTACAAGACTCTTACTGCCGAGCGGCTTGCGTTCCGCTATCCTCCGTTCTATCATATTGTCAACGTCTATCTCAAGCATCGTGACGAGCAGACTGTCGAGCATGCCGCTTCAGACTTGGGCTCTCGCCTCCGCAAGCTGTTCGGTGAGCGTGTCCTCGGTCCTGACAAGCCGTCCATCTCACGCGTTAAGATGCTGTATATCAGGAAACTTGTACTCAAATTCGAAAACGGTCTCGACTATCATCGCGTCCGGCAGGTACTCCGTGACATCCAGCAGTCGCTATCGTCCGACCGCACTTATGGCGCATTGCAAATCTACTACGACGTTGATCCGGAATAAAACTATCCTTTTCTTGATTAGAAAAAAATAATGTAGCATATTTGCAGTTGAAAGGTAGATTATTCAGAGGCTACCGGTTCGACGCCAGAAGACATACAATCATTATAGAGAAAATTAGATTTAATCCCCATCAAGTTGATATTAAGGAACTTGATGGGGATTTCTTTTGAATTTATTTTTGCACGTTTAAGCAGATTATCATGTCGTTTAAACACTCCGTTCGCTAGTTTGTGACCGATGAACGGGAAACTGGGGTTGCACGTTTCAGGTAAAATATGTAACTTTGACAACACAAATGATAAATAAAGCAGATAAGTTTTAACTGCACATTTGCACACAAATACCTTTTGACACACCGAAAAAGCGGTCTCCCTTAAAATGGTTAGAGAGACCGCTTTTGCTTTTTGGCGCTTCCTAAACAGGTCTTTATAAACGTAAAAAGAATATCCAAGACAACCAAACATTTATGCCATCCACTGCAGGGGCGTGCCCTGCTGCGCCCGTCCTATCAGAAAGACCGGCATATAATACAGAACATTCGCCTTTGCAAGGCGACCGGGCGCCCACGAGGGACACCCCTGCAGTGGAAGCTTTCGTAGCTGTTTTGACAGGAGCTGATAATTATTTAATGTATTATGAAGCTATGATTGTGCATCCGCCTCTTTCAGATGCTGCGTCATTTCCTCGACCGTTATACCGAGAAGGTGCATCTGTCGCGCCACTTCTGGCAGTGTGTTGCGGAAGAATTCCTCACGTCGCGACTTCCGGATGCGCTCCGCCGCATCGCTGGAAACGAAATATCCCAATCCACGGCGGTTGTATATGATGCCTGCCCGTGCAAGTTCATCATACGATTTGACGGCAGTGTTTGCATTGACGCCCAACTCTCCGGCGTATTCCCTTACCGAAGGGATGCGCTCATCGGGACCATAGCGCCCCGCGAGGATGTCGTCCGACAACCTGTCAGCCATTTGTAAGTATATCGCTTTGTTGCTATTGAAATTCATAATAATCTCCTTTGTCGCTTTGTCTTATTTACTATTCGCTGTTGGGACAATAATATTCCTGCCTTCCCAGTGGCGCTTTGTCAGTTTCTTAAATAACTCTAGCTTTTGCAGAAGTTTTTCGCTAAGCATCGGAACCGATTCTGGCATAACACATTCGACCGTCCTCGCTGACCTCGCCCATGAGCATTTTGCCCTTCGCTTGTGCTTTCCGCAGCATTCAGCTTTTGTCCCACCAACGTGTATGATTACAGAAACTGATGAATTTGGTTTGCGATTCAGGCTCGCCATCGTACTCATAGAGGGCAACCGTTTCACAGTTTGTTATTTGTATTTTCAGTATGAGAAGGTTAACGGTGAACCTGTGATTCTTTCGCGTTGCAAGTTCGTCGAGATACGCCGTGGTAATTTTTTCATTTCTAATAGCCTTTAGCGCTCGATAAATCTATTGCTTGTTGATTTCCTGGATGACATCCCCGGAGCCGCTGGAGCTGATGTCGCACGACTTCGCAGTACCCCTTACTGATACATCTCCAGAGCCTATAATGCCGCCGGAGATAATTCCGCACTTATCGACATTGAGGTCTATATCGCCCGAACCGGAATTGTTGACTGTTATTTCTGCTGCTTGTGAAATCCTTGCGCTAACGTCTCCTGAGCCCAGCGACTGTATTTCGACCTTTTGCGAAGTAAGATTACCTATACTGAAGTCGCCCGCCCCGGAAGCGTATATGCCAGCAGCCTTGGCTTTTACCGGCTTGTTGAGGCTGATATCTCCCGCCCCAAGCGTCGTTATTTGAAGCGAATCAGAGCAGTTGATACCGTCTGTTGTTATGTCGCCGGAGCCTTCTGCCGTCACGGAAAGTTTCGAAGTCGTTATCGTTCCTTCAATGTAGATATCGCCACTGCCTGTTTCCGAAATCGCATTCAGTGTCGGAGCCTTCACCCATACTTCAGCAATTCCGGCATGTTTTCCACAGTATATATAGTTAACTTCATCTTTGCCCTGCCCCGAAATAATCAAATTGCCGTTTGAGACTTTAACTGAGATTCTCTTGACCAATTTCTCCGAGCCGGTTATTTTTACTTCGTACTTGTCAGATGGATTGAAGTGTACGTCTGCATACGTATTATTTACGATTGCATTGAACGGCTGAACATTGACAATTTTGGTCTGTTGCTCCACATAATCCTTTGTCGTTTCAATCTTGCATGACGTGATAGCCGTCAGTGTCACGATAGCTAATGCTATAATATATAATGTCTTTTTCATATTCTTTTTCAATCTTTCATTATTTCATTTTTTCAATTTTTCCATCTCTCTATAGGTTATACCACTTGTTGGCGGCTACCTGCATGCGCGAGTAAATGCGGAAAGTGAGCCAGAAGTTGAATTCTGTGATTAACGCGAACGCTGCATCTTCCAGAATGTACGTCCACAAAGTGTTCACCCCGATAATGCTGTACATGTCCTTACCGTATATCGCATCAAGGATGAACTTGCAAATTAGCATCACTGCAAAGATAAGTATAAACGAACCGAATATAATCGTTATGTTGCTCTTTATCCATGCATGGCGGCGGAAAACGACTCCGACGAGCAGATAAAGGGAGTGGATGAATATGAGGGCGAAGTACAACTTGACTAAATCAGACACAGAAATGAATGGCTCCGTAATGAATATTAATTTCCATTTGTCAATAAATGCCGACGTCACAGGGCTTACATGGTTGACGAAGAAACTTGAATATGCCATTTGCAGAACATCGCCGACGACTATGCCGACGAATGCTGCCAGCGGAATAAATATCAGAAGGTGAATGTATCGGGCAATGAACTTCTCCAGCTTACTTGCCGGCAGCATGAAGGCCGATATGCGTTTGTTCTTCTCCGATATATTGCTGACAATGAGAGAACCGCACGTTAACAGATAGATGAACGATGCGGAAAAGAATCCTTTGGCTATCATGTCAGCGTAGTTTACACTGTCTCTGTTTCTGACGAGAAAGATGTTAATTGCTACAGTTGCTATAACTATAGCGGCGCAAGCACCCGCCGTCTGCATGTAGAATTTCCTGTTGTCGGCAACGGTGCAACCGACGACCTTGCCGAAGCGTTTACAATTGAAATTTGTCATTGATGTTCTTTGTTTTTAAGGTTTACTTTTCCTGCTTGTTATTCTCTTCTGTCAGAACGTAGTCGAAGAGCAATTCGAGGTTCATCTGCGTCTCATCCTCATCCTTCTGGCGGCGCATTATGGCGGCGAGGCCCATCGGCGACGGCTCCGTGTATAGCACTTCCGGCGACTTCGCTTCGTCAATGGTGATATTGCGGAACGCATACTTGCCGGTTATCTCGTCGGCGGAAGAGTTCAGAAGCACACGGCTGCGGTCTATTATGATAATGTGCTCCAGAAGCGATTCTATGTCGTGGACTTGGTGAGTGGAAATTATCAGCGTACGGTCGTCGGTCATATTCTTCGCGATAACCTTGCGGAACAGAGCTTTCGAAGGAATGTCGAGACCGTTGGTAGGCTCGTCCATGAGCATGGTGCGGCATCCCGAGGCGAGTGCAAGACTCATTGTCACCTTCTTGCGCTGACCCATCGACAGGGCGTGGAGGTTCGGCAGGTTTGTGTCCATGTCGAAATCGGATAGGCACTGATTTAGAATGTCCTCGCTGAAATGTGGGTAAAAACTGCAATGATTCTTGATATAGGCATGCAGGGATATTCCCGGCAGAGTGTCTTCTTCGGCAACTATGAACATGTCGGCGAGCATTTCGGCATCGCGGCGGCGGCTTTCGTGACCATCAACGCTAACCGTCGAGCCCTTGCCGGGGCGTAGCAGACCGCTGATGAGGTAGAGTAGGGTTGACTTGCCGGTACCGTTCTTGCCGAGCAGTCCGTATATCTTGTTGCCTTCAATGTTGAGATTGAAGTCGCTGAACACCTTCCTGCGGGTGCCGGGGTAGCTGTAGTTGAGGTCTTTGATGTCTATCATAATCGTCTTTTAATAGTGTATTACTTTAATAGTACACTGCAAATGTATTGCAATTCCGCGTTTCCTGCAAGCAAAAAGACGAAAAACTTCAATTTGTGGCCTCTTTTTAACCTTCGTTAAGAATAAAAGAAAAGAGACGCAGAGCTAACCAACACCAAATTAAGACCTCTCCAAGCCCAAGGTAAAACCTCTCCAAGCCTCCCCTTGGAGGGAGGCTTGGAGAGGAATTAGTTACGGTTTTGCCTGCCTATACCTTAGCTTCCTGATAATGAAACCATAAGTTTCAGGAGGAAAAATAAATTAAAAATGAGAGAAAAATAAATTAAAAACCAAACAAAAATAATTTATTTTTCAATCAAAAATAAATTAAAAACCAATCTCAAAGATGAACTTTGACATCCCCAAAGATTATTTGCAAGCCTGTAAGAGTTGTTGTATGACCTTTGGATAAACGTACAACGCTACTGCAATAACCTAGGAGAGGTTATACTATCGGTTACCCCCAGGCTACGGTCGTTGCACTCCCTTGCCTGGGGTTTCCGAGAATTAAACCTCTCGAGGTTTGTGGATGTCATCTCTTCAAAAGCCGGATAATTTCTTTTATATGTATAGACACACAAAAAAGTCCCTGCCACGATGAGGCGGAGAGCCTCAACGCAGCAGGGACTGTGGTCTATTTATAATTGTAAAGGTTAACGTTAGCTATTTGCTAAATGAGCGCTTGCAGCTCCGAAGCGACATTGCGAGCCACGCAACGGAAGCTGCGCCTAGCATGATGGACTGCCCCGCAAGTACGATTGTTGCTACAAGGGCTAATTGGACTTTAGTGATGAGCCACGTCTGATGCATGTTCACATCCTTGTTCAGTATCGCTGAGTAGTATTTCCGTAGCCATTCAGCCGGCGACTTCACAGCGTTTATCATCATTTCTACCGTCTCGCGTTCTGCACTTGTGCTTACCATCGCGTCGAAAAGAGTCATTTCGTTCTTCATAATTATATCGTTTTATTTTGTTTCTGAGTGCAAAATTAGGCGGCAAGTGTGCAATATCTGTTCACAATGATAACTTTATTAGTTATAGTATGTTAATATTTAACATCTGATAACGTTTTATCCCATAAAGTGAACCGATATTGCATGTAGTCTGATTAAATTTGCAGCAGAAAAGTATTATTACTGATTTAACGAACAACGACTACAACATGAGAAACGAATCCATTGTAAAAGCCTTCAAGATTATCCAGCTTCTGATGGACGACAGGAACAGAAGCGTGACGGAGATATGCGACAAACTGAGTATGTCGCGGCGTACATTCTATTACCTTATTGAGTTTCTGCGCACGCAGGACATAATCATCTTCAAGTGCAACGGCTGTTACCACATCGACCGCCGCTCGCCGTTCATAACGCGGCTGACGCATGCCGCACAGTTCTCCGACGACGAGTTGCTCACGATACGCAACCTTATAGGAATGATGGGGGAGGGCAATGCCACCGTCGACTCGCTGCGCAGGAAGTTCGATTCGTCGTTCGACTTCACGCAGATTATAAACAATCCGGAGCGGCAGCGGCAGACGAGTATCGCCAAAAAACTGACGAGGGCGATACGCGACAAGCGCATGGTGAGGATAGAAGACTATTCGTCGCCTCACAGCAACAGCGTGACCGACCGCGTTGTGGAGCCGTTCATGCTTATGAACGACAGTCGCGACGTGCGTTGCTATGAGCTTGCGACGGGGGTGAACAAGACTTTCAAGATTGCAAGAATGGGTGGCGTGGAAATCCTCGACACACCGTGGATACACGAAGGCGAGCACCGTCAGGTGTTCACCGATATATTTATGTTCAGCGGAGAGGAACGCCACCACATCAAGATACGCGTCAACCACTTAGCGCGGAACCTCTTTCTGGAGGAGTTTCCGCAGGGACGCCGCTACGTCAGTCCGTCTGTGGGGCTGGCAGGCAGCGACAGCGAGCGCTGGATTATAGAGCTCGACGTCTGTGACTTTCGTGGTATCGGTCGCTTTGTGCTTGGTCTATACAATAATATAAACATTCTCGCCGATGATGATTTCGAGGAATACATCAACGACGAGATAAAGATAATGACGGTCAAGAACCACTTTGACAATATAAAAATTGGCGACCCCGCCAACACTGCGAAAGTTCGCGCGTGGCGAAAGGCCGCCGGTCTGCCTAATCGTTTTGGCGAAGAAGATGAAGTTTCACCTTCGGAGCCATGACGTTGTTTACCTTTTCGGTGTACTTCTCGAGCGACAGTGTGACACCGTCCTTTATGTCCTCGACGTTGTTGCCTACGAAGAAGGAATATGTTCCGGGCTCAACAAGCCACTCGCTGTTGGACTCGTCGAACGAAGCAAGCTCACGAACGGGTATCGTCATAGTAAGAGTTTCGCTCTGACCCGGCTTCAGTTCCTTCGTCTTTGCGAACGCCTTCAGTTCCTTTGCAGGCTTCTCGAGGGTTCCCTTTGGTGCTGCAACGTATATCTGCGCTACCTGTTTGCCTGCTACCTTGCCTGTGTTCTTGACGTTGACGGTAACGACTACGTTGCTGCCGGACTTCTTTGCAGCCAGCTTACTGAACTCGAATGTGGTGTAGCTGAGGCCGTATCCGAACGGATAAGCTACGCTGCGGTTGAACGTGTCGTAGTAGCGGTAGCCGACGTAGATGTCCTCCTCGTGATTGGAATAGTTGACTCCTTTGAGCACTCCGTTCTCAAACTTACCCGTAAGGTTGTAGTAGTCGGGGCGGCGCGGGAAGTTATAGGTCGACGGGTCGTCACCGATGGACACAGGCCATGTGGCTGTCAGGTGTCCGCTCGGGCAAACCTTGCCTGTCAGCACGTCTGCAACGCTGTTGCCGCCTTCCTCTCCCGGCTCCCAGGCGACGAGGATTGCGTCGACACGATTGCGCCAACTGGCTGTCTCTATTGACCAACCGCTGTTGATAACGACGATGACGGGCTTGCCGGCGTTGTGGAACAGGTCGCTGACACGGTATATCATGTCGCGCTCTTTTTCGTTGAGGTTGAAGTCTTCAATCTCCCTGTCAATGCCTTCGCCTGACTGACGGCCAAGCGTTATGATAGCGGCATCAGCCTCAGGAAGCTCGTGCATGATGAGACGGTCACTGATTTCGATTTCGTCAAGCTTTGGCTGGCCTTGGTTGAGGAACCACATCTCGGGGTTCTTGTCGGCGTTCAGCTTTGCCTTGGCAAAGGGAACGTACTTCTCGTAGATATCTGTGAGCGACTTGGTGGTTTTCACTCCGATGTTCTTCAAGCCCTGAACCATGTCGACAACGTAAGGAACGTTGACGCAACCAGAGCCCAGACCGCCGCTGAGGAAGTCGTAGCTGTTGACTCCGAAGAGGGCTACCGTCTTAAGGTTGTGTATCGGCAGGACGTTGTTATCGTTCTTGAGGAGTACCATTCCTTCGGTCGCCGACTGACGGGTGATGGCTGCATGCGCCTTCAAATCCGGCTTGTTGCTGTACTTGTACTTATGGAACGATGGCGTCTTGACGATGTATTCGAGTATGCGACGCACGCTCTTGTCTAAATCGGCTTCGCTTAGCGTTCCGTCTTTGATACCTGCGACGAGGTCTTTAGCCTGCTCCGGATAGCCGGGCATCATCATATCGTTGCCTGCCGCTACCTCGGAGGTCGTCGGAAGACCGTTGCGCTTGCCAATCCAGTCGGTCTCTACGAAACCGTTGAAGCCCCATTCGTCACGCAGGATGGTAGTAAGCATGTCGTGGTTGTCCTGCGAGAAGACTCCATTGATGCGGTTGTATGACGACATCAGTGACCATGGCTTTGCCTCACGTACAACTTTCTCGAACGAGCGGAGGTATATTTCCCTCAGTGCACGTTGCGAAATGCGTTCGTCAACACGAATTCGGTCGCTCTCCTGGCTGTTGGCTGCGAAGTGCTTGGGGCTCGTTCCGACTCCCTGACTTTGCACTCCCTTGACCATTGCAGCAGCGATGGTGCCGCAAAGGTATGGGTCCTCACTGTAGTATTCGAAGTTTCGGCCGCCTAACGGGTTGCGCTGGATGTTCATTCCGGGACCGAGCACAACGTCACAGCCGTACTCTTTTGTCTCGTTTCCTATAGCCTGGCCAACCTTGTAGACAAGTTCGGGGTTCCAGGTTGAGGCAAGGCAGGTGCCAACGGGGAAGCCTGTGGCGTAGAAAGTTTGCGAAGTGCCCTCGCGTGTGGCATCGATGTGCACTCCGGCTGGGCCGTCCGTCAGTACGGTTGCCGGTATTCCGAGTCGCGGAATGGCTATGGTCTGACCTGCCGCGCCAGCTACGATGCGCGACTGGTGGCCCAACATGGCTCCGCTTCCTATGAATCCGATGCCGCCATCGCCTACAAGCATCTGGCATTTCTCCTCCAGCGTCATCGCTTTCAGCACTTCGTCGATATTGTTTTCATTGAGTTGTGGTGCGTTTTGTCCCATAATGGATGTTGATAAGAGTAATGTAGCAAAAGCTACCGTCAGTCTTTTGTGTCGCATATAGTATTGGTGTTTTTGGTTGTTATTTCGTTTATGCAAATTTACGGATTAATATTAACACGGGCAAACAATTAAGGTTATTAATTGTTTCGAAAGTTGTGCGCTTTCGTAAATTGGCAAAAAAGTATGTCGTTGGCTTCAGCCTTAGGGCAAGTTTTTGTACCTTTGCAAATGTATTGTCTGCATTCTGTAAATCGGTTTCAATGCAGACAGCGAATAAGAAATTATGAACGTAAAGATAGAACAATCGTGGAAGGACGTGCTCGGGGAGGAGTTCGATAAGCAATATTTTGTCGACCTTACCAAGCTCGTGCGTCTGGAATACCTCAACTACCAGTGCTTTCCGCCCGGAAAGCTCATCTTCAATGCTTTCAATCTCTGTCCTTTCAACGACGTCAAGGTTGTTATAATAGGGCAGGACCCATACCACGAGATGGGACAGGCTATGGGACTGAGTTTCTCTGTGCCATCGGGCATCGCCATGCCGCCGTCGCTTATCAACATATTCAAGGAGATTGAGATGGACTTGGGTACGCCTATGCCTAAGGACGGGGACTTGACCCGCTGGGCAAAGCAGGGTGTTCTGCTGCTTAACGCTACGCTGACGGTGCGCGCGCATCAGGCTAACAGTCACCAGAAACTTGGCTGGCAGACGTTCACCGATGCTGCTATAAAGGCACTGAACGCACGCCGCTCTCACCTTGTCTATATGCTTTGGGGTGGCTTCGCACGTTCGAAGAAGTATCTGATTGACCAAAACAAGAACATGATACTTGAGAGCGTGCATCCGTCTCCACTATCGGCGAACCGCGGAGGATGGTTCGGCAATCACCAGTTCTCACGTTGTAACGAGTATTTAAAGGCTAACGGAATTGAGCCAATCAAATGGTAAAGAAGCAATTGCATATCCTTCAGGTCGGTAACGTGCTCGTTTCACCTGATATATTCACAGAGAACTTCTGCTGCGACTTGGCTCAATGCAAGGGACAATGTTGTGTGGAAGGTGATGCCGGTGCCCCGATAACGATGGATGAGGAGATGGAAATCGAGGAATGCGTTGACGAAGTGTGGAATGATTTGTCGGCTTCGGCGCAGAGTGTCATCGACCGTCAGGGCGTCGCATATGTCGATAAGGAAGGCGATTTGGTAACGAGCATCGTCAACGGACGCGACTGTGTGTTCACGTTTTATGATGATTTGACCGACAACGACAGTGGAAACGTAATACGCAACTGCTGTCTTTGTGCGCTTGAACGGGCTTGCCGGAATGGCAGGACGAAGTTTATGAAGCCGATATCGTGTGCCTTGTATCCCATTAGAGTGAAAGACTTCGGCAACGATTTGGTTGGAATCAACTACAATAGGTGGAGCGTTTGCAAGGCTGCCGTTGAGAAAGGCAACCGCCTCGGAATACCTGTCTACAAGTTCTTGGCCGCTCCTTTGACTACAAGATTTGGCAAGGAGTGGTACGATGAATTGTGTTCCATTGCCGATGAGCTAAAAAAACAGGGCTACTTGTAAGCTTTCTGCGGAATTTATTGCTTCCGCTTTGGCTTACGAATAGCCCTGTTCTTGTATTCCAATGTATATCTGGAGAGTCCTTAATTATATAATGTGACTATCCGAAAATTATTGTTTTCGTTTATAATTTGGCAGTTGGCTTGCCGAAAGTGTAGGTGTAAACCGACTCGCCGGGTTTCCTCTTGAGCTTTATTTTCTTCTCTTCACCGTTCACGACGACTATCGGCTTCAGTGGCAAACCACTGTTGATGGTGAACGAAGTGACCTTTCCGTTGTGCCATTCCATTGATACATCGGAACCACCACGTGCACAAAGCCCCTTCACTTCTCCGTCGCTCCAAGCCTTAGGCAGTGCCGGAAGAAGCTTGATACTGTCCGGTGAGCTTTGCAGAAGCATCTCGCAGACACCTGCAACACCACCGAAGTTGCCGTCAATTTGGAAAGGCGGGTGCGCGTCGAACAAGTTCGGATAAGTTCCGCCACGATGAACGGCATCGGCTCCGTTGTAGTCCTGAGGTGAGACATAGCGCAGAAGGTTACGGTAAATCTTGTAGGCGTGGTCTCCATCGCCAAGCCTTGCCCATAGGTTTACACGCCATCCGGTGCTCCATCCTGTGCTTTCGTCACCCTTTAATTCGAGACTCCGGCGTGCAGCGGGGTAGAGGTCGTAAGGCAGGTTGTGACCCGGGAAGAGTCCGATGAGGTGACTTTGATGGCGATGATGTACATCCTTGTCAGCCCAATCATAGTACCATTCGTTCAAGTCGCCGTCCTTTCCGACCGTGTAAGGATGCAAATGCTCATACTGGTAGGTAAGTTTCTTGACGAAATCCTTATCCGTTTCGAGTATGTTAGCTGCACTTATCGTGTTCAGGAACAGTTCGCGGATGATTGCGAGGTCAGCTGTGCCACCGTAGAGAGTAGCTCCAGTGTAGCCTTTGTCCGTCACGTATTCCGCTTCCGGGCTCGTACTCGGTGCCGTTATCAGCTCGTCGGGATTCTTCGGATTAGGAATGAGCCAGTCGGAGCAGAACTCTGCCGCTCCTTTCATAGCCGGATACGCTATCTCACGAAGGTATTGCTTGTCCTGGGTGAACTGATAATGCTCCCAAAGAGTGTTGACAATCCATGCTCCACCCATGTTCCAGTTGCTCCATTTCGGCGCCTGTGTGCCACCGCCAACTGGTGCTGTCTTAGCCCAAATGTCGCTGTTGTGGCCACAGCACCAGCCATGCTGAATGCCGTAGAAGTTCTTTGCGGTGAACGACCCATTGTAACGGAGAGAGTTGATGAAACCTTCGAGAGGCTTGGTCATCTCCGTCAGGTTTGCAACCTCTGCCGGCCAGTAGTTCTCTTCGAGGTTAATGTTCATCGTATAGTTGCCGTGCCATGGTGACCAAAGGTACGGAGACCACAACCCTTGCAGCATTGCGGGGGTGTTGTTGCACCTCGAGCTTGATATGAGAAGGTAGCGGCCGAATTGGAAATACAATGCCTCGAAAGCCGCATCGGCATCCTTGTCGGCCGTCGAGCCTGTCTCTGTGCGCTGCGAGTAAGCCTTAAGAAGCTCATCGGTAGGTACGTTCGGTTGCAGATTACCTTTCCCGAGGCGAAGCTTAACGCGATTGTAGAAGCGCTGATAGTCAGCTATATGGCGGTTGCGTATTGTCGAATACGACACGTTAACAGTGTGCCAAGCCTCGTCGTTGGCACGGCTGATGTAGCTTGAAGCCTGGTTCACCGGGTCCATATTGGCTCCCGAGAAACTCGTTTCGTTAACTATGTAAATGGTGGCGGTGTTCGCTCCGCTTATGGTTAGCGTGCTGTCGGCGTGCGTTACTGTTCCGCCGTCGTTCTGAAGAAGCAGAACGGTGCATGCGTGGATAGTCTCCGTCTCCTTACCGTTGGCGTGTCCAATCATCGTCAACTGCTTTTCCGAAGCCTTAACGTTGTGTGGAACCTGCGCGGTGAGCATCACCTTCGTGTTGATACTTGCCGGTTTGTCAGCTGTAAGCCGAATGGCGATGAGCCGTTCGGGATTACTTGCGAAGTATTCCCTTTGATACCGAACGCCATTCTGCGTATAATTGACATGCGCAATACTGCTGTCGAGGTCGAGCTCGCGGCTGTAATCCGTCACGTCACCAGTGTTGCTATTGATGAGATGCAGAGTTCCGAGCGTCTGATAGTCAGCGCTCTCGCCTCCTTGCACGAAGTGTTGGAGCGAGTCGGCTGCACGATAGTCCTCCGAGAACAGCGCATCGCGGATTTCATTTATCCACTTTGACTTTCCTGCTCCCTCGTTATGGTCCACCGGTTTGCCTGTCCAGTAGGTGATGTCGTTAAGGTAAATGGTGTCATTGTCTACTGCCCCGTAGATGAGTCCGCCAATTTTACCGTTTCCGATTGGTAGGCTTTCCTCAAAGTACGTTGCCGGTTTGTTGTACCAAAGACGCATGGGTTGCTGCCCTTGTGCCACAGCCCCCAAACTGATTGCTGCCAAAGCAACGGCGGCTATAATTCTCTTCATAGTACATTTAGGTTTTGATGTCAATAAGATAGCTACTGAAACATGTAGAGGCAGTTCCCCGATGGGAACCGCCTCTT
The DNA here is from genome assembly GCA_900314455.1 of uncultured Prevotella sp. Taxonomy (GTDB): domain Bacteria; phylum Bacteroidota; class Bacteroidia; order Bacteroidales; family Bacteroidaceae; genus Prevotella. The sequence goes on from OMVI01000030.1 coordinate 22,864, forward strand.
ATAGGTTGACGCTATGCGTCGATATTTGCGTATGTTGCGTTTTGCTCTATGAACTCACGTCGCGGCTCAACGTCGTCACCCATAAGCATGGAGAATACCTCGTCAGCCTCTGCTGCGTTGTCGATTGTAACCTGCTTGAGCAGACGTGTCTTCGGGTCCATTGTAGTCTCCCAAAGCTGCGATGGGTTCATCTCACCAAGTCCTTTGTATCGCTGAGTGTGAAGTGTCTTGCCATCTTCAACACCGTTTCCGTACTTGTCGAGGAACGCCTGGCGCTGCTGATCGGTATAGCAGTACTCGCTAATCTTCTTGTATGTGCACTTGTAGAGTGGTGGAGTAGCGATGTACAGATGCCCTTCCTCTATGACCTTCGGCATATAGCGATAGAAGAGAGTCATGATAAGCGTGTCGATGTGGGAACCATCGACATCGGCATCGGTCATGATTATAATCTTGTCATAGCGCAGTTTGTCGGTGTTAGCCTCAAAGGAGTCATCGCCGTCAACGCCAAAGCGTACGCCAATCGACTGTATAATGTTCATTACAGACTCAGCTTCGAAGACGCGGTGACGCTGAACTTTCTCCACGTTGAGTATCTTTCCGCGAAGAGGAAGTATAGCCTGCGTGTAGCGGTCACGTCCCTGCTTGGCCGAACCACCTGCGGAATCACCCTCGACGAGGAATATCTCGCATTGCTTCGGGTCCTTGTTGGAACAGTCGGCGAGCTTTCCCGGCAGTCCACCGCCGCTCATCACGCTCTTGCGCTGTACACTCTCACGAGCCTTACGGGCAGCGATACGAGCTGTTGCGGCAAGGATGACCTTATTGCAGATAAGTTTTGCCTCGTCAGGATGCTCCTCAAGATAATTCGAAAGAGCCTCACCGACAGCCTGCTGAACGGCGCCAGCCACTTCCGAGTTGCCCAGTTTGGTCTTCGTCTGACCCTCAAACTGCGGCTCAGCGACCTTTATCGAGATGACGGCAGTCAAGCCCTCGCGGAAGTCCTCACCACTTATCTCAATCTTAGCCTTCTCGATTTGCTTTGAAATCTGTGGGTCGTGGTCGGCGTAAGCCTTAAGTGTACGTGTCAGAGCTATACGGAATCCCGTCACGTGAGTACCTCCCTCAACGGTGTTGATATTGTTGACGTATGAGTGAAGGTTCTCGTTGTAATCGGTGTTGTACATGATGGCGACCTCGATAGGCACACCCTGCTTCTCCGTCTTGAGGTATATGACATCGTCGAACAGATGCGTACGGTGACGGTCGATGTAGCGGACGAACTCCTTCAGACCATCTTTGGCATGGAAAACCTCCTGTCTTGTCTTGCCCGTTTCTGGGTCCGGACGAAGGTCGGTGAGCGTAATCTTGATGCCGGCGTTCAGGTAAGCGAGCTCACGCATACGACGCGCAACGACGTCCCACTTGAATGTTGTGGTCGTGAAGATAGTCGGGTCCGGCCAGAACTGCTGCCTTGTGCCCGTGCGGCCGGTCTCGCCGACAACCTTGACAGGGTACAGCGGCTTTCCCTTCTCGTACTCCTGCTGGTATATCTTACCATCGCGGAACACCTGAGACTTCATGTGTGACGACAGAGCGTTAACACAACTGACACCCACACCGTGCAGACCGCCACTCACTTTGTAAGAGCCCTTATCGAACTTACCGCCTGCGTGCAGCACGGTCATTACAACTTCGAGGGCGCTCTTGTGGAGTTTCTTGTGCTCATCGACAGGAATTCCACGTCCGTCATCCTCTACAGTGCAAGACCCATCGGCACCAATCGTAACCTCGATGTTGTGGCAGAAACCTGCCATAGCCTCGTCGATAGAGTTGTCGACGGTCTCGTTAATCAAGTGGTGGAGACCCTTTTCCGATATGTCTCCTATGTACATAGCAGGGCGTTTGCGCACTGCCTCCAAGCCTTCAAGAACTTGTATGTTTTTCGCCGAATAATTCTCTTCGGCCTCTTTATCTACTGCCATTTTTCTAAGTTTCTAATTATAGATGCAAAGATACGAATTTTTGATGAGATACAGAAATTTTTCAGTGACAAAAATGCGCCTTCTGACATACCTTATCACACGTTTTCGACGGGCGTCCAGGTGCTCGGGAAAATGTCAGGATTTTCCCATGCGTACCACTTCTGAGGATAGAACACGCGCCTGCCGTCATTCTTGTTGAGGCTCGCAGCCCACCAGGAGAACGTGCTGTTGGCAATGATATTGTGACGGCAGAGAGACATCAGGTACATGTCCTTCCAACTATCATTGCCCGAGTTGCCACTGACGAACGTTGCCCGCGGAACTTTGATGTTGGCCTTTGCCCACTCTATATCGTCCGAAAATACGAAAAAGTGAGCCGACGGATTATCTTTCAGTTCCATTTCGATAGCGCGGGTGTAGTATTTCTGCGTACAATAAGCCCCGAAATCATTCTTATGCTCATCGTCGTAATAGTCGCCGCGGCGCACATGGAGCGAAACGGAATTCGAACCGACTATCTCATCCCTCACAGCCGCGTTCCTCTCGTCCATCTCAACGTTGCGGAATTTGAACACATTGGCAAGGTCCAGCCCCTCGCTGTACTTTCTGTCGAGCCAGAAACCATCGTAGAAGATACTGTGTTCGTTCTCGTCGCGTGAGACGATGTGCAGCCGCTGCATTATCGAAGCGCAGTGGCTGATGGTGTCGGTAAGGAAATTGTGGGGCGGAAGCTCAACGCCGAAGATGCTGCTAAGCAGGAAGTCGGTGTGCGTACGAAGCGAACCGGACCAGTAGCTGCCGCAGATGCGCTCGCCGCTGTGTGTCCTCTTCATCCAAAGATAGAACACATAGATGAACATTTGGTTGCCGAGACCGCCTTGGAAGTTGATTATCTTCATATCTATTGAAAAACAGAAAGGTCGCATTCCTGTTGGGAACACGACCTTCTTATTCTTTGCTATGGCTATGACTGACGGTTGGGTTTTATCCCAGAGCAGCAATATGACGGCACAAACTAGACTTCAAGTTTGCGGCCTTGTTCTTGTGAATTATGTTGGTCTTAGCCAGTTTGTCGAGCATTTTCTGTACCGAAGGATACTGCTTGGCAGCCTCGTCCTTGTCGGTAGTTGCGCGCAGCTTACGTACTGCGTTGCGCATCGTCTTTGCATAATACTTGTTGTGCAAAGTCTTTACCTTGTCCTGACGGAGTCTCTTAAGGTTTGATTTGTGATTTGCCATCTTCTATTTGTGTTCTTTTTATTTTTTTCCGTTACGTCGTTATGTAGTCCCTAGCAGAATCGAACTGCTCTTTAGAGAATGAAAATCTCTCGTCCTAGCCGATAGACGAAGGGACCTTGCGTTAATTTTGCGGGTGCAAAGGTAGATGTTTTCTGCCAACTGACCAAATTTTCCGAAATAAATTTTCGTAAAATACTGTATTTTTGTACTTTTGCGACATAATGGAAGTGAAAACTAAGGCAATTGTACTGCGAACGGTTAAGTATGGTGACCAGTCGCTAATCGTCGACATGTTGACTGAAAAACATGGTCGTGTGTCGTTCATCGTGCGTATCCCGAAGACGAAAAAAGGCAAGCTGCGCAAGCAGTTTTTCAATCCTATGACGGTTCTCGAAATCGATTTCGACTACCATCAGCGCTCCCGTCTTCAGCATTTGCGTGACGCCCGCATCGCCGTTCCTCTGAATTCCATTGCCATGAATCCGTCGAAGATGGCGATAACGATATTCCTTGCCGAGTTCCTGGCTTACGTTACGCGTGACGAACAGGGCGACAGCGCTTTGTACGGGTATGTGGAAACGGGACTGCGGTTGCTGGATGCGGCAACGGAAGATTATGCCAACTTCCACATTGTCTTTATGATACAGTTGAGCCGCTTCGCCGGTTTCTGGCCGAATCTTGACGATTACTACCATGGCTGTGTGTTCGACATGCGCGAGGGAAGGTACGCTTCGTCGGTGCCACTGCATACCGACTTCCTCGATTCGCGAGAGTCGCGCTTCGCCAACTTCCTCGTCAAGCTCGACTTCTACACCATGCGCCATCTTCATCTTAATGGTGCGCAGCGCAACCAGATTGCCGATATCATCATCGGATACTATCGCCTGCACATCCCTCTTATGCCTGAGCTGCGGTCGTTGGCTGTGTTGAGAGAGGTGTTCAGGTGAAATTGGGGTATGGAAAAGCCGAACCAAGGCCAGCTAAAGCCCACCCAAGCCCGAAGGGTTGTCCTACCCAAGCCCTTGCCAAGGGAGGGGTGTTGAAGTGATTTGTGGGTGTTTGCGTGGTAGAATGTGGTTGTTTGCATGGCTGGGGCTTCTTTTTTAGAATATGAAAGGTTTACTCTTAGAATGCGAAAGCTCAAATCTTAGATTGATTTTTAATTTAAAAACGAATGAAAAATAATTTATTTTTGTGAGAAAAATAAATTAAAAATTAGATAAAAATAAATTAAAAATCAATACGAAAGTTATCGCGTTGTAATTCAAAACGTTAGCGCTGGGAATTTAAAAGGTCTTCTCCAGTATAAAAAAAGACTGCCCAAGTTCTCCCGAACGAGAAAACTTGGGTAGTCTTATACATATTTTAGTGTATGGTTAAGCAACTTATTGTTAATTGGAAGACCTTTTAGACTTTCATTAAAGTTGCTTATTAATCTTGCTATATCCACAAATCATTTCAACATCCCTCCCATTCGGGAGGGCTTGGGCAGGCTTTCCCTTATCTGATTAGTCAACGAAGCTGATGACACCCTGCACCGGTTCGCTCTTGTCAGGTTTGTCCGTGTCTGTTGCCGGTACGTTAGTGTTCTTAATGTCTTGCAGCATCTGTTTCGTGCGCTTGTATGTCGGCGTATTCTCAACAGCAAGGATGATGTCGTCGTTGTCGAGGTCCTCAGAGTTGAAGAAGAAGATATGCGGACGGCGCTTGTAGTGAGTCTTCTCCGTGTTCTTGTAGTAACGCTCGCGGCGGTCGCGCTTGTCGGCTTCCTCCTCTTCCTCCTTGCGGATGCGTTCCAGGTCTTCCTGCTTCTGATGCTGTATGTGCTTGTCCATGCCATCGACGTTTTCGATACCGAAACCGGTAGCAAGGATGGTGACCTTGACTTTCTTTCCGAGCTCAGGGTCAAGCGCAACGCCCCACTTCAGTTCGAAGCCGTCGCCGAAACGCCCCATGAAGTCGTTGACATCGTTCATCTCGTCCATTGTCAGCGATGAGCTGTCTTTCGACTTCTCATTGCAGAAGTTGATGGAGAGAAGTATCTTCTTGGCGTTGTAGATGTCGTTGTCGTTGAGCAGCGGAGAGTTGAGCGCATTGTCGATAGCCTGCTTTACACGTCCTTCGCCTTCGCCATAGCCGGTTGACATGATAGCCACGCCACCGTCCTTGAGCACCGTCTTCACATCGTTGAAGTCGAGGTTGATAAGTCCGTGTACAGTGATAATCTCAGCAATGCTCTTCGCAGCGACGCTCAGAGTGTCGTCAGCCTTTCCGAAAGCATCAACGAGCGTGAGGTCAGGGTATATCTCGCGCAACCGCTCATTGTTGATAACGAGCAGTGCATCGACGTGTTTTGCCATTTCTTCGACACCGTCCAGAGCCTGGTCAATCTTCTTGTTGCCTTCGAATTTGAACGGAATGGTGACGATACCGACGGTCAGAATGCCCATGTCCTTGCTGACACGTGCGATGACCGGAGCCGCTCCCGTTCCTGTTCCACCGCCCATTCCGGCTGTGATGAATGCCATCCTGGTGCCGTCGTCGAGCATGTTCTTTATCTCGTCGAGAGTGTCCTCGGCTGCCTGACGTGCACGCTCAGGCTTGTTTCCGGCTCCGAGTCCTTCCTTTCCGAGCTGCAAGTGCACAGGTACAGGACTGTCGTTGAGTGCCTGCGCATCGGTATTGCAAAGTACGAAGCTGACATCGTGGATGCCCTCGTGGTACATGTGGTTGACAGCATTGCCGCCGCCACCGCCTACGCCAATGACTTTTATGATGCTATCGTTCTTTTCGGGCTCGCCAAAGTCGAGTATATCTACTTTCTTATTATTGTCTGGCATATTTCAATCTGTTCTTTGTGTTCGATAATTATCTTGTCATTAACTCCCAGCGCGCCGCTTATTCTTCGTCGTCTTCGGACATAACCTTGTTGATGAAGTTCTTGAAGCTGCGTCCAATCTTGTTCAGTGGATTGTTCTTACGCTTTTCTTCTTCTTCAATGCGCTTGCGTTCCTCTTCCTCTTCACGCTGCTTGCGGCGTTCTTCCTCGCGCTTGCGGCGTTCTTCCTCTTCGCGTTTCTTCTTCTCGGCGGCTGTAGGTACCACGCCACCGTTCAGCTCGTTGGCGCTGCGCGGGTTGCTGTGGATAGTTGCCGTGGTAGGTCTTTCGCCCTGTTTCGTGTTGTTGAAGAGGTCGCTTGTTGGGTCAATCTCCTCGCCGGCACAGTTCATGTCGCCCTTGGCGAGCAGTCCGAGAACCGTGTTCATGCGTCCGTCGTTAGCCTTTATGAGAGGATTGTTCGAGTTGATGGTCTGTGTCACGAAGCGGGCGATGCGTATCTTCTCCACGTGAGTGTGGTTGTAGAAGGCGCGGCGAATGTTCGGCATGTTCGAACCACCGCCCGTTATGATGATGCCACCTAGCAGCTTGTCGGCATACTCTGAAGGAACCTGATACCATACGTTCTCGACGATTTCCTGAACACGGCTCTCGACGATTTCAACAAACCTGCGGCACTCTATCGAACGGTCCTCGTCGATAGGCAGTGTCTGCTGGTTGTCGATGTCAGCCTCGTCAGTGTAAGCGCTGCCATATTTGAGTTTCAGCTTCTCGGCATCGGCTTCTTCAATTTGCAGCGATGCTATGTCGCGTGTTACGCTGTTGCCTCCAAGAGGAATGACGGCGAGGTGGCGTAGTATGTTCTTATAGTAAACGGAAACAGTTGTGGTGTCGGCACCGAGGTCAACGAGTACGCATCCGCCGCGCTTCTCTGCATCGCTGAGTACGCTGTCGGCAAGTGCGAGTGGTGCGAGGTAGAGTTCGGCAATGGCGATGTTTGCCTTTTCGAAGCAGTCGTTCAAGTCATCGTAGAACTTCTTGCGCCATAGTATGTTGAGAAAGTTGCCTTCCAGACGTGTTGCCTTTATGCCGACAGGGTCGAGCTGGTAGACGTTGTCGACCTTGTACTCCTGTGTTGCGGCGTCAAGGATTTCCTGGTCGGGATAGCTCATGTTGCGGTTGGCATCCATCAGCTCGTTTATCATCTCGTTGGTAATGACTGTCTCCTCCGGGAATTCTTTCACAATGACGTTGTGAATGCTACGGATTGACTGTCCTCCAACACCGACGTAGACCTGTGTTATCTCGTGCTTGAGCTGCGCCTTCATCTTGTTGATGATGCTGGTGATGCACTGCTGGGTCTTGGCGATATTGTAGACGACGCCCTTGCGGATGCACTTCGTGGAGTCCTCCGTGACAACGGCAAGGACATTTATGCTGCCGTCAGGGTTCTTGCGCCCTGCTATGCCTCTGATGTTTGATGAGCCTAATTCGATGGCTACTATAAAATCGTTTGCCATAAACTATATGTATTTTCTTGTTTCTTCTGTGTTCTTTGTTCCCGTTTGCCGTCAATGTCACTCCGTCAGTTCGTGACGCGAGAGGGTGTCGGCATTGTGCTTCGCCTCCTTCTTTGCCGGGGCGTCCTTCTTCGCCGTAGCGTCGATGTTGCCATTGTCGCCCTCGTCGGATGCTGAAGACTGAGGCTCGTTGCCGTGCTTGCGGCATACAATCTGGTTGTCGAGCTCCACGTCGATGTAGGAATACTTGTTCCAGCCTGCCTTGCTGAGCCCGTACTTGTAGAATTTCAGCGTCCGGTCGAGCTTGCTATTTACATAGTCGGTAACCTTTTGGGATATTTCGCCCTTGTATTTTCCCGTCGGAAGCTCACCTATATATATAATGTGACCACCGACGCGTGGAACGAGTTCGATGCCGTGGTTGGGCAGTACGTTTATCTGCTCTATCTGGTTCTTCCAGAAATCGTTTGCCATTATGGCGCGTGCCATAGGCGTTATGTAGTACTTCGCAAACACATCGCTGACGGAACCGGTGACGATGATGAGGTCGCTGGTGTACTTGGAGTTCGGCATTATGCCGCCCTGGTCGTCGAGATAGTAGTCGGCACCGCGGTCGCTCTTTATGCGGATGAGCGGTGTGCGCTGCGTTACGATGATGCAGACGTGGCCGTTCTCCGTCTTGTAGCATTCGGCTGTCTTTACGAACGGAATGCCGCTGCCGCCGTTGCGGGGTGCCATGGCATCCTCGAGGCTGCGCGGGTTTATCTCGCTCATCTTCTTTCCGAGCGGATAGAGACCCTTGTCGGTGAGTATCTTCTTTATTTCGTCCGCGCTGAGGAACCCTGCGTCACTGGAGTCGGCCACGCTTATCTCTACCTTAGAGCATGCCATATCCGTCGTCTTAGGTTTGTTGAAAGACGTAACGGCTAGGACGAGGTACACGCCGAGTACCACGTCCATGACTCCAATGATGATGTTCTTCAGTCTTGGCTTCACTTTTCTTTGTCCTTAATAAGCTCCTCTATCTTCGGAACGAGGTCGTCGAGGTTGCCGGCTCCTAGTATTTCGAGTACGTCGAAGTCGCGTCCTGCAACGTATTCCAGTACGTCGCCCTTCTTGATGAGGGTCTTCTTGACGCCCGGTTTGATATTGTCGTAGATGAGTTTGCTTGTCACTCCGGGGATAGGCTCTTCACGGGCGGGGTATATCTCTGTAAGTACTACCTCGTCGAAATTGCTCAGAGCTGCTGCGAAATCTTTGTAGAAGTCGCGTGTGCGGGTGTAGAGGTGCGGCTGGAACATAACCGTAATCTTGCGGTCGGGGTAGAGCTCGCGAAGGCTCTTTGCACTTTGCAGTATCTCCTTCGGGTGATGTCCGTAGTCGGAAAGCAGTACGTGACGGGCGTTGCGTATCTTGAAGTCGAAGCGGCGGTCAACTCCCTTGTAGGTCTTCATGCCGTTCCGTATCTCGTCGGCTGTGCAACCGTTGAGCTGTGCAAGTGCCATTGCTGCCACACCGTTCTCTATGTTGATTGGAATAGGTTGTCCCAGTTCCACGTCCTTTATGTTTCCGACAGGCGAAACGAAGTCGAAGGTAATCTCTCCGTTCTCGATGCGGATGTTCTCGGCATGGAAATCGCCCTCGTCGCGACTGTATGTGTAAGTCTTGACGCCGTCCTGCACGTTCGGTTTCATTTCCAGATTGGTGTGGATAATGAGTGCGCCGCCCGGCTGGATGAGCTCCGTGTAGTGGCGGAAGCTCTCAAGATAAGCCTCCTTTGTGCCGTAAACGTCGAGGTGGTCGGGGTCTGTGGCGGTGATAACGGTCATCCACGGACGAAGCCAATGGAAACTGCGGTCGAACTCATCAGCCTCGATGACGACGTAGTCGCTCTTGTCCGAGAGTATGTAGTTGGTGCCGTAGTTCTTCGATATGCCACCGAGGAAGGCGTTGCAGTCAACATGGCTCTGGTGCATAATATGTGCGCACATCGTCGAAGTTGTGGTCTTGCCGTGGGTTCCGGCAACGCAGAGTCCCTTGTGGGCGCGTGTCAGGATACCGAGAACTTGTGCACGCTTCTGCACTTCGAATCCGTTCTGGCGGAAGTAGTTCAGTTCCTTGTGTGTAGCAGGTATTGCCGGAGTGTAGACAACGAGTGTCGACTTCGGCTCGCGGCATGCGTTCGGTATCTGGTCGATGTCGTCCTTGTAGTGCAATATCATGCCTTCACGCTCAAGAGTGCGTGTCAGCGGTGTCGTTGTCTTGTCGTAACCGGCAACTATCAGTCCCTTGTGCATGAAGTAACGGGCGATGGCGCTCATGCCGATACCGCCTGCTCCGATGAAATAAACGGATTTGATGTCTTTCAGTTCCATTGCTTTTTCTTGTTTGGGGTGCTATAGACTATATAGACTTTTTATAGATTTTGCTGACTAATATTGATGTGGCGGGGTGGGGAAGAGTGCTATTCGGCACCCTTGACGAGCTTCAGAACCTCGTCGGCAATTACGTCGTCGGCGTTGCGGAGCTTGAGTCCCATCTCCTTGACGTTGGTGCTCAGAGCCGCAAGCTCTTTGTCGTCGGCTACCGTCTTTACGGCAAGGGCGAGCAACTTGTCGGGTGCCTCGGCGTCTTCGACGTACAATGCGGCGTGGCGGTTGACCAGTGCCATTGCATTCTTGCGCTGATGGTCCTCGGCAACGTTAGGGCTTGGAACGAGGATGACGGGCTTTCCGATGAGCTGGAACTCACTGATGGAGCTTGCTCCGGCACGGCTGATGACGAGATCGGCAGCCTTGTAGGCCGCACCCATGTCGCTTACGAAGTCGAGTATCTTCAGGTTGGGTAGTTCTTTGCCCTTCATGAACTCCATAATCTTGGCGTTGTAGTACTTGCCGGTTTGCCAAATGAACTGCACTCCGCTGTCGCGGACAATGTCGAGGTGCTGCTGTATGCTTTCGTTCATTGTCCTTGCGCCGAGGCTTCCGCCAACGATGAGGATTGTCTTCTTGTCGGGGGCGAGTCCAAAGCTCTCGCGTGCCTGCTCCTTAGTCATAGGGGAGTCGAGCACGTTCTGACGTACAGGGTTGCCGGTCATGATGATATGGCCGGCTGGGAAGAAGCGTTCCATTCCTTCGTAGGCAACGCATATCTTCTGAACCTTGTTGGCGAGAAGTTTGTTGGTGACGCCTGCGTATGAGTTTTGCTCCTGAATGAGGCACGGAATGTGCATCTTGGCGCACTCATACAGTGTTGCTCCGCTGGCATATCCGCCCACTCCGACTGCCGCCATTGGCTTGAAGTCTTTTATTATACGGCGTGCGAGACGCAGACTCTTTGCCAAGTCCCACAGAACGGCGAAGTTCTTGAGTATGTGGGAACGGTTGAAGCCTTTTATAGGCAGTCCTTTTATCTCGTAACCGGCAGCTGGTACGCGCTGCATTTCCATGCGTCCTTCTGCGCCAACGAAAAGTATCTTGGCGTCGGGGCGCTTCCGTTTTATTGCGTTAGCAATGGAGACAGCTGGGAAGATATGACCTCCGGTTCCGCCTCCGCTTATTATTATTCTCAGTTCCTTGTCCATAACAGCTCTTCTGTTTTAACGGCAAAGATAATAATATTTTCTGTTTTAAGGTAATTTTACGACTATTTTAAATATTATCAACATTTCAGGCAGCCTGCGCAACGGGCTTCATCTTGATGTTGTTGGGTGCCGGCTTCTTTTTCGCCGAGCGGCTGACGCTGAGCATTGCGCCCATGTATATACAGTTGATGATACTCGATGTACCGCCCTTACTTATCAGAGGCAGAGGCTGTCCGGTGACCGGCATGAGCCCGACGGCTACCAACATGTTGAACAAAGCTTGGGTAACGAGTAGCAGGGCCAGTCCCATTATCAGGAAAGAGGGGAACGCATTTTCGCATCTTCGTGCTATTATCCCGGCTCGGAATAGTAAAATTATGTACAACATGGCTACCACGAAGGCTCCCACAATGCCCGTTTCCTCAATGATGATGGCATATATGAAGTCGGAGAACGCTTGCGACAGGAAGTCGCGCTCATCTGAGTTGCCTGGTCCTTTGCCCTTTATGTTCGACGAAGCGATGGCGATATTGGCATGACCAACTTGTGCGTCCTTGTCGAGGTCGTAATCTTGTGGTTTCACGTCGCTGCCGTTGAAGAAGTCCTCCATACGTGCTTTCCATGTGTCGGCACGGTGAAACATCTTGGCAATGAGCCCCGGTTTCTCTTCTTTCGCTGTTGCGCCGGTCTGCTCTGTGAGATTTGTCTTGGTGTTACGGGACTCCGCTTTGTCGGCATCTCCCATGAGAACGACTGCTATGAGCAGGATAACTGCAAGTCCGGCGATGCCGATTAATAGTCTTCCTAGCTGTTGTTTGGGAACCCGTCCGATAAACATCATCATGATGACAACGCCAAAGATGAGTACTGCCGTCGACAGGTTCTCGAACATTATAGGCAGAATGAGAAAGGCACAGATAATCATAATGTACTTGAAAGCTTTCTTGTCGGCTCCGTTCGGGGTCTGCATGGCACTCAGAATTTGCGCCACTGCGAGCACGACAGTGCCTTTGGCTATCTCCGACGGTTGAAATTGTACGCCGAGGAAAGACAGCCACCGGTTGGCTCCGTTGGTCGTCTGACCTGCGAAGAGAACCCAGATAAGCGTTATGAACGAAAATCCTATGAGTATCGGCGTTGCCAGTTTGAAGTACTTGCACTGCACGTTCAGCACACATATCATGGCGATTGTGCCTACAACGAGTATGCTGGCATGATACAGAATAGGGCTCCAGAAACTTCCGGACTTGTACGACAGTGAGCTGGAAGCTGAGTAAACCTCCACGATACTAATCATACAGAGCAGGAAGAATATCATCCAAATGACCTTGTCGCCCTTGAAAATCCGTCCTAATTTCTTGTTCATTATGAATTGACTATATCAGTATTTTAAAGTGCACGGACACATGCTTTGAACTGCTCGCCGCGGTCTTCCATGTTCTTAAACAAGTCGAAGCTTGCGCAGCAGGGACTTAACAGTACCGTATCGCCCGGCTTTGCGAGTTCGTAGCAAGCCTTTACGCAGTCCTTCATATTGTGGGTGTCGCGTACCGGAAGCCCGAACTGGTCGAAATTGTCGTGCAGTTTCTTGTTGTCAGCTCCCAGATAGACAATCGCTTTGCACTTCTGCTTGACGAGGTCGAATATGTGTGAGTAGTCGTTTCCTTTGTCCTTGCCACCGAGAATGAGTATTGTCGGGGTCTTCATGCTTTCCAATGCGTACCAGCAGGCATCAACATTGGTTGCCTTGGAGTCGTTGACGTACTGCACTCCGCCTACCTTGCACACCTTTTCTAGGCGGTGCTCCACTCCCGGGAAGTCGCCGAGGCTCTTGCGAATGCTCTCTTTCTTGATGCCGGCGATGTTCGACGCGATGCCTGCCGCCAAGCTGTTGTAGAGGTTGTGCTTACCTGTGAGGCTCAGCTCCTCTTGTTCCATGTTGAACGGGGTAGGCTTTTCAATCTTGTACTGTCCTTCTTCGATGTATGCAATGCTACCTGCCTCCTTCAATTCGGAGAACGGATAGACCGTTGCATGTATGTCGAACTTCTCGAGTTCCTTCTTTATGACGGGGTCATCGTTCCAATAGATGAACGCATCGTCAGGTGTCTGGTTCTGCGTAATGCGCATCTTGGCATCGGCGTAGTTCTCAAACTTGAAGTCGTAACGGTCGAGATGGTCCGGCGTTATGTTCAGAAGAATGGCGATATCGGCCTTGAAGTCGTACATATTATCAAGCTGGAACGAACTCAACTCAATGATATAGTACTCGTGCGGGTCCTCGGCAACTTGCAAGGCGAGGCTCCGTCCGATGTTACCGGCTAGTCCGACGTCGTATCCTGCACTCTTGAAGATGTGGTAGATGAGGCTCGTTGTGGTTGTCTTACCATTGCTTCCGGTGATGCAAATCATCTTGGAGTGAGTGTATCTGCCAGCAAATTCAATCTCACTGATGATGTGCGTGCCCTGAGCCATTAGCTTCTGAATCATCGGAGCTTCCTTTGGGATACCAGGACTCTTGATGACCTCATCGGCATTGAGAATCTTCTCCTCCGTGTGATGGCCTTCCTCCCATTCTATTCCGTGGCTGTCGAGCAGTTCCTTGTACTTGTTCTTAATCTTCGAAGTGTCCGAAACGAATACGTCGAAGCCTTCCTTCTTTGCCAGTACGGCAGCTCCCACACCGCTTTCGCCGGCTCCTAAAACTACTATTCTCTTCATTTTGATTTAAAATTCAACGTTAATTATTCAAGATTATGAAAGCCTTGAAATCATTGCTGATATTGCGGCACGACGTAATCTGCGCCCTGTCGCGGCTTATCTCATCTTCAATGTTATTATCGTAAGTGCCGCAAGGATTATCGTTATAATCCAGAAGCGCACCGTAATCTTGCTCTCGTGTTTTGCGGTATGTGGCACTTTGATGAGGTATTTGCACTCAGGGTCGAGCTGACTGTCCTGCACACGGAAGTTGTCGTGTATCGGCGTGCGTTTGAAAATGCGTTGCTTCACCCCGTGCCGCTTACCAATCTTGTAGTACCAGACCTGGAATATGACGCTGAGGCTTTCCACAAAGAAGATGCCACACAGTATAGGCAACAGCAGTTCCTTGTGAATGATGATTGCACCGACGGCAATTATGCCACCGATGGTTAAACTTCCGGTGTCGCCCATGAACACTTGTGCGGGATAGGCGTTGTACCACAAGAATCCAATCAGTGCTCCGACAAATGCGCAGAAGAACACAACCAGCTCCTCGGAGCCAGGTATATACATTATGTTGAGGTACGCGGCAAACTGGATATGACTGCTGACATAAGCCAGAATGCCCAGTGCCACACCTATGATTGCCGAGTTTCCCGCACACATACCATCCATTCCGTCGTTGAGGTTGGCACCGTTGGACACCGCAGTGACGACGAATATCGTCATGATAACGAACAATATCCACCCCGCGGCTACCTTATACTTACCGCAGAAGCCCATAATTTTCGAGTAATCGAGGTTATGGTTCTTCACGAACGGGATGGTTGTCTTCAGCGTTTTCTCGGCTTTCGTCTCGTGCTTGATAACAACTTCCTGTCCGTCCTTTTGTTGAACTTCAAGGTTCATGTTAGCTTTGACATCTGGAGAAGCCCACAGCACCAGTCCGACTATGAAGCCGATGGTTACCTGTCCGATGATTTTGTACTTTCCTTTAAGCCCCTCCTTGTCGTGGCGGAATATCTTGATGAAGTCGTCCATGCCACCAAGGAAGCCAAGCCAGATGGTCGTTATAATCATCAGAATTAGATAGATGTTCCTCAGTCGTCCAAGGAGCAGCACCGGAATGAGCAGTGCCACGATGATGATAATTCCACCCATCGACGGTACTCCGATTTTCTTTACGCCGAACGGGTCAATCTTTGCGTCGCGCTGAGTTTCGGTTATCTGTTTGCTTTTGAGGTATTTTATGAATTTCTCTCCGAACCATGCCGATATGACAAGTGCCAGGACCATTGCGAGAATGGCGCGGAATGATATGTAGCTCCACATGTGTGAGCCACTGATACCAAACTGGTCGAACCATCGGAAGATATAGTATAGCATTTTCTTTCTTTGCTTTTTGTTGTTTGTAATTAAGCGATGATAGCTGCAACCTACTTCTGTCCGAAGATTTCGTGCAGCACCTCATGGTCGTCAAAGTGGTGCTTGACACCGTTTATTTCCTGGTAGGTCTCATGACCCTTGCCCGCAACGAGTACGACGTCGCCCTTTTCTGCCATCATGCAAGCCGTGCGTATAGCCTCACGCCTGTCCACAATGGTTATGACCTTCTTCTTTTGGGTAGCGTTAAGTCCGGCAAGCATATCGTCGATGATAGCCTGCGGGTCCTCGTCGCGTGGGTTATCGCTTGTCAGGATAACCTTGTCGCTCTGCTTGACGGCCTCCTGTGCCATCAGAGGACGCTTGCCCTTGTCACGGTGTCCGCCAGCTCCGCAAACTGTGATGACGTGACCTTTCGAGCCCAGGACATCGTGGATGGCGTTCAGCACGTTCTCAAGTGCATCCGGAGTGTGGGCATAGTCGACAACAGCCGTGAAGCCGTCAGGCGACTGAATAGGCTCAAGTCGTCCGTTGACACTCTTCAGTGTGCTCAAGACAACTAGTATATCCTCAGGCGATTTGCCAAGCATTCTTGCCGCACCATATACCGCCAGCAAGTTGCTTCCGTTGAATCGGCCGATGAATTGTACAAATACCTCGCGTCCGTCGATTTGCAGAAGCATACCGTCGAAGTGCTCCTCGAGAATCTTGGCAGTAAAGTCAGCCTTGCGCTGTGTGCTGTATGTCTTGATGGTAGCCTTCGTGTTCTGCACCATAATCATGCCGTTCTTGTCGTCGGCGTTGGTGATTGCGAAAGCCTCCTTTGGTAAATCATCGAAGAACATCTTCTTCGCGTTGCGGTAATTCTCGAACGTCTTGTGATAGTCGAGGTGGTCTCGTGTCAGATTAGTGAATATACCGCCAACGTAACGCAGTCCCGCAATGCGGCGCTGGTGTATCGCGTGGCTCGAGCACTCCATGAAAGCGTACTCGCATCCTGCATCTGCCATCTTCGCGAGAAGTTCGTTGAGCTCGATAGGGTCCGGCGTTGTGTGGTCGGCAGGTATCGGTTCGCCGTCGATGTAGTTGCAGACTGTCGACATAAGTCCGACCTTATAGCCGAACTTGCGGAACATATTATATAATAATGTAGCGATAGTTGTCTTTCCGTTGGTTCCCGTTACGCCCACGAGCTTCAACTTCCGTGACGGGTCGCCATAGAAAATCGTAGCCACCGGGCCTGCAACCTCTTCCGTAGACGCAACCTTCACAAAGGTGACGCCTTCCGGCTTGTCCTCCGGGATTTCCTCGCAGAGGACCACGGAGGCACCTGACTTGATTGCTGAC
This sequence comes from uncultured Prevotella sp., assembly GCA_900314455.1. Taxonomy (GTDB): domain Bacteria; phylum Bacteroidota; class Bacteroidia; order Bacteroidales; family Bacteroidaceae; genus Prevotella. Next base: position 39,463 of record OMVI01000030.1, read on the forward strand.
GGTATGAACTTGTGGCCGTCGACTTGCGTTCCGCGCATGGCAATGAAAAGACTTCCCTTTCCGACCTTGCGTGAGTCAATGCAGACTCCGGTCACTTCAGCCTCTGCGTTGCCCTCAATCTGCAGTGGCTTAATGTTTTTAAGCAATTCTGATAACTTCATTTTCAAGTATCTTTTATTGTTATTCTTATTAGCTCAGGATAATTTTATGTTTTCAAAACCTATACCGGCGAAACGGCAGCTTAGCCCAACTTAAGCGTACAGACCATGCCTTCGTGAATCTTCTCGCCTGCTCCGATGCTCTGCTGAAGCACCTTTCCACAACCGTTGATTACCGTTTTCACACCGCGGCTCTCAAGTAGGTAGACAGCATCGCGTGCTCCCATGCCGTGAACGTCAGGCACATAGCCTTCAGGTTGAACCTTCTCTCGCTTTATATCGTAGGCATTGCGGTCGGCAACGATAGCTCCCCACAGCGGGTCGCTCATCGGACTAGCGCCTCCCCAGCCTCCGTTGACATTGAAACCAAGTGCATTGAGAACAAAATCCGAAGAGAACAGATTGCCGTCAAGCACCGATGGCATCAGTGAGGCCGACGAATCGCGCGCGTCGGCTACCTCAAGCCTCAGGTTCTGGGCCATTATGCCCTCGGCGATGTTGTGGAAAACGACTCCGCTCATACCACCGCCGGAAGCCGGCAGACCATGTTTCTGAATGCAGACGATACAACTGTAGCGTGGCTCGTTTGCCGGGAAGTAGCCCGCGAAGCTAAGATAGTAGTCTGTTCCGCCACTCTTGTAGCCCAAAGCACCCTTCGACATCTGCGCCGTACCAGTCTTACCGGCCACGAGGAACTTGTCCGAGCCTGCCTTCTTGCCGAGTCCCTGACTTACGACATGCTCCAGAATAATCTGCATTTCCTTTATGACCTCAGGCTTTGCAATTTGCTTCTTGATGACAACAGTCGGGAAATCGGCAATGACCTCGCCATCCTTCACAATCTGCTTGACGAACCTCGGCTGCACCATGCATCCGTTGTTGGCAATCGCATTGTAGAAGGTGAGGATTGAAATCGGCGGGCACTGCGTCTCATAACCTATGCTCATCCACGGCAGCGTTGTCTTTGTCCAGTTCGTATAGTTCCCGTGCGAGTTCTTGTGGGGCATTCGTATCTTCGCCGGAGTATATCCAGGGATAGGAATGTGCAAATCGGCATTGAGTCCGAAGTTGTACAAGTCCTGCACGTACTTTTCCGGTTTGTCGTGGTAATACTTGTCGACGATGCGGCTGACACCGATATTCGAACTGACAAGCAACGTCTTGGGCAACTGCATTGTGCCGTATCCTCCGCGCCGCCAGTTGTGGTCCTTCATGTCGCGGCCGTACATATTCCATACTCCGCCACCAGTTTCGACCCACTCAGTTGTATCGCACATGCCGTCGTTGAGGCACGCCATGATGCTCGCAGTCTTGAAAACGGAACCCGGTTCAAGCAGGTCGCTGACGGCATGGTTGCGTATCTCGCGGTATTCCCCGTCGAAACAGCGCTCCATATTGACAATAGCCTTGACGTCGCCGGTCTTCACATCCATGACGACCGCTACTCCGACGTTACCGTTAATCTCCTTAAGCTCATTGACGACGGCACGCTCCGCGATGTCCTGCATCGTAACATCGATGGTCGTAACGATGTCGGCACCGTCGATAGGAGGCGTATCCGTTATGTCAAGGAACTTATTGCGGACTTTCCGGCGGTGAATGATACCGTTCGTGCCACGGAGAATTGAGTCGTAGTTGAGCTCCAAACCGCAACGCGCCGTGTCCTTTGCGCCGTACATATCGCCGACAGTTCGCTGGGCAAGAGAGCCGAACGGACGTCTGCGTGCATTGAAATCAATCCAGTGGAAACCGCTCTGGTACTTGTTCGGAAGGTTGAAGACAGGCAACGCCTTGACCTCCGTGAAAGTACTATAGTCGATTCTATCGTCCCAGATAGGCCAGTGCTTGCTGCACTTTGCGCGTCCTTCGAGAAGATGCTTCTTGAAGTCGGCTGCCGACTCAGTCAGGAAAATATGGTTCAACCCCTCAGAGATAGAATCGATTTTCGCCATGAACAGAGAATCGTTTCCTGCCTCCTTGAGAGCGTCGAAGTCCATGTATATCTTGAATTCCGGCAGAGACGAAGCCATAAGCTGTCCGTCGCTGCTGAGTATATTGCCACGTACAGGCTTCACCTGGACGCTGTCCTTCTTCTGCTTAGAGGCAACATCCATCCAGTAGTCGTGCTCGACGGTCATGGTGTAGAACGCCTTTGCGACGACGCTCAACGCCACGATAGTCATCAGAAAGACTATCAGCGAGTACCGCGGAATTATTTTCTTATCGTTGAATTTACTACTCATTTCTCATCCTTCTGACAACAGGACAATCCCATCATCCTGTCATCACATCATCAATACATCCTATTTTTCGGGCACCTCCACGATGTATGGCGGCTTGTCCGACTGCTTTAGCGAACTGTCGGGACCATTCTTGAGGTTGTCGAGGACGTGACTCTCGCGGCTCTTCTCCGTCAGATTGCTGCTCACGGACAGCGCACGGTACTTCGCGTCGACAAGTTCCTTGTCCAACTCGTCAATCTCCAGTAAGTCCTTTTGAACCTTGTAGCGGTTTGTAATATATAGAATGACAAATCCGACGACGAGCACTATCAGCCAAATGTTGTTGCGAAGCATGCTTGCCGTCAGTATGTCGCCACCGAGAATCTTCCTTAGCGAGAAGTTGCTTGAGTGCGGACGCTCGTCCTCACGTGCCTGTTCGGCGATGGCGGTACGCAGATGTTCCTCCGTGCTTTCCTCCTTTTCGCCCGTGCCGGCATCTTCCTCGTCACCCTCATTGGCAACAGAGTCATCGCCAACGGAGTCGACATCCTCGCCGGAATCTTCGGCTTTGCTGTCTTCCTTTGGCTCTTCAGTCTTGTCGTCAATAGGACTGACGACGATGCTCTCGCCTTCAATCTCTGGTATTTCGGTAGACGCTGTCTTGTCTTTATCTATATCATTGTCCATATCAGATTTTCTCTGCTATTCTCAGTTTTGCGCTTCTGCTGCGCGGGTTGCGCTCCTGCTCTTCGGCATTGGGCACAATCACCTTGTTGTTGATGAGCCTGAAAGGAGTGTCCGCCTTACCGTAGAAGTCGCGTCTCACCTTTCCAGCCGCATTGCCCGAGCGCATTACGTTCTTCACGATGCGGTCCTCAAGCGAGTGATACGTTATCACGCTGAGCCTGCCGCCTTGTCCCAGGAGTTCCGTTGCTGCTGCGAGCATCTCCTTGAGGGCAGTCATCTCGTGGTTGACTTCTATCCGCAGTGCCTGGAAGAGTCGTGCCATGTCCTTCTTCTCACGACCGTGGCGTAACAGCGGAGTGACAGTCTCGGCCAAATCGGCGGTCGTCAGTATCGGCTTCTGTTGCCTGGCCTTGACCAGTGCGGCTGCTATGCGGCGCGAGTCGCGGAACTCTCCGTACAGATAGAGTATGTCGGCGAGCTGCTCAGCATCGTATTCGTTGACGACTTCGGCAGCCGTCTTGCCGCCGCGCTTGTTCATACGCATGTCGAGAGGGGCATCGTAGCGGAATGAGAAACCGCGACCGCCATTGTCGAACTGGTGGCTCGACACTCCCAAATCGGCAAGGACGCCGTCGAGTTGCTCAACTCCGTAGTATCGCATCCAGTTCTTCAGATACCTGAAGTTGCTGCGTACGAAAGTGAAGTTGGCAGGAATCTCTCCGCCACCATCGTCATTGTTGCCGTCAGTCTGGGCTGTTATGTTTTTCTCAGCGTCGGCATCCTGGTCGAAGCTGAACAGCCGTCCGGTTCCTCCAAGGCGTGAAAGAATCTCGCGCGAGTGTCCTCCGCCACCAAAGGTGACATCGACATAAATCCCGCCGGGATGTATGTTGAGCCCGTCAACGCTTTCTTTCAGCAGTACCGGAACGTGGTATGAAGGAGCATCAGCCATACGTCAGTCCTCCTTTTTGTTGTCGGACATGACATCCTCGAGAGCCTTTGAGAACTCGTCGGGGTCCATCTGTGCCTCGTCGTTGTCGGAACTCCAAATCTCTATGCAGTCGTCCATGCCTATGAAGCGCACCTGCTGGTCGTCGATGTGCGCCCATTCGAGGTATGGCTTTGGTATAAGGAAGCGTCCGTTGCCGTCGAGCGTGATGCAAACGAGATTGCTCACGAACTGGCGGAAAATCTGCTGGTCGCGCTTGTTCCAACGGCTGAGTCGCGTGTGCAGACTGTCGACCATGGTATCCCACACCGACTGCGGATACAGCACTAGGCAATGCTGGAACACGTCCTTGCGCATGACAAGCGTATCCTCGCCCGATGTCTGTAGCATCTTGCGGAATACAGCCGGCAAAAAGGCTCGCCCTTTTGCGTCGGTTTTAGCTTCTATGTTACCAATAAATCTCAACAAACGTTCCTTTCGCTTGGATATTTGCCGCCAAAGTTACGTAAAATTCCCCACATTTCACCACTTTGCTCCACAATATTTTCCGAATTGGTTCATTTTTACTTAAATTAACGAATGGCGTTTGTCGCTCTTCATCTGTCAATCAAACGTCGGCAAAATTACCTCTAAATATGACAAAAATGATAATTTCTGAACATTTTTTAATTATAAATGTCATTTTCTAAAAACAATTGCGTATTTTTGCAAAATGAAAGCGTAGTCAACTGTAATGGAAGAGAAATTTGAGAAGACAATAGACATTGACAAAGTGCTTGAGAGCAAAATGGGAAGCAAGGCGCGATATGTGCCCCGCTTTGCCGTCAACTGGCTCAAGCGCATCACGCACGAGGACGAGGTGAACCGCTTCTTGTGGGAAAGCCGCGACAAGACGGGCACCGAATGGCTCACCGAATGCGTCAAATACCTTGACATGACCCTCAAGATAGAAGGCAAGGAGAACCTCCCCGACAAGAACGACGGCAAGCTTTACACCTTCGTGAGCAATCATCCGCTGGGCGGCGAGGACGGTGTCGCGCTCGGGTCCATCATCGGCCGGCACTACGACGGGCGTTTCCGCTATCTCGTCAACGACCTGCTGCTCAACCTTCCGGGGCTGCGTCCGGTGTCGATAGGCATCAACAAGACCGGAAAACAGAGCCGCGACTTCCCGCGGATGGTCGAGGCTGGCTTCCAGAGCGACAACCACATGCTGATGTTCCCTGCCGGTCTGAACTCGCGAAAGATAAACGGAAAGATACACGATTTGCCGTGGAAGAAGACGTTCATTACCAAGAGCGTCGAGTATCACCGCGATGTCGTGCCGATATACTTCAGCGGAAGAAACTCCGACCGCTTCTACCGCATAGCCAACTGGCAGCAAAAGCTGCACCTGAAGGTGAACATTGCGATGTTGTTCCTTGTCGATGAGATGTATCGCAACGTTCATGAGACATTCACAGTGAAGTTCGGCAAGCCGATACCCTGGCAGACTTTCGACAAGAGCCGTAAGCCTGCCGAGTGGGCAACGTGGGTCGAGGATAAAGTTTACGAATTATAACAATATAAGCGAAGGACACAGGTGACGAGACTGAAGGTTGCATTTCTTTGACAAATCGCCGCTGTCAGCCAATCGCTTAACGGCAAAAACAGACACAGAACATGGAAGAAGAGATAATACAGCCTATACCTAAGGAGTTGCTGAAGAAAGAGCTTACGAAGGACAGACTGCTCCGAATAACTAATAAAAGCCATAACGAGATTTATGTCATCACTGCTCATAACGCTCCGAACGTTATGAAGGAGATTGGACGCTTGCGTGAGATAGCATTCCGGACGGCAGGTGGCGGAACGGGAAAGGCTATGGATATCGACGAGTTCGACACCATGGACGACCCTTGCCGGCAGCTCATCGTATGGAATCCGGCAGCGGAGGAGATTATCGGAGGCTACCGTTACCTCTTCGGCGACGACTGGAAGTACGACAAGAACGGACAGCCGATACTCGCAACGAGCCACATGTTCCATTTCTCAGATAAGTTCCTGAAGGAGTACGCTCCTTACACGGTGGAGCTCGGACGCTCGTTCGTATCATTGGATTACCAGAATGTGCGCAAGAATACTAAGTCGATATTCGCCCTCGACAATCTTTGGGACGGTCTCGGCGCGCTGACGGTAATCAACCCGAACTGCAAGTACTTCTTTGGAAAGATGACAATGTACCCGTCGTACATCCGTAAGGGGCGCGACATGATACTCTACTTCCTCAAGAAACACTTCGACGACAAGGACAATCTCATCGTTCCTATAAAGCCGTTGAAGATAGAGACGCCTGAGAGTGAGCTTGCGCCGATATTCACCGGCAAGACTTTCAAGGATGATTACCGCATCCTCAACCACAACATCCGTAAGCTTGGCTACAATATTCCGCCGCTTATCAATGCCTACATGAACCTCTCGCCGACGATGAAACTCTTCGGAACGGCTATCAACTATGGTTTTGGCGATGTTGAGGAAACGGGTATCCTGATTGCTGTCGACGAGATTTTCGAGGAGAAGCGCATCCGTCACATCGAGTCGTTCGTAAAGAACCATCCCGAGGCTTTGCACCTTACAAGTGGCGTCAACAACGTTATCTACAAGGAGAATTCGTCCGATAAGAACGCGTGATGCCAGCGGGCGTTACCGCAGAATTACATTATACAATAATATTAATTACCCAACCATGTTGCAAACGATATGCAGTTGCAATGTGGTTGGGTAAATTTTTTATGTCTATATACTGCATAAATAAGAATCATTCTTTTTTTCTGCGCTAGTGTAACGTCAGCAATAACCTCGCAGAGGTTATACTGTCGGAAACCCCACATAAGCGATAGCGCAATGTGTGGGTACGTATTTGTTATCCCCATTCTTCGGTCGTTGCACTCCCTTGAATGGGGTTTCCGACAAGTAAAACCTCTTCGAGGTTTGTGGGTGACTTCACTTAAAGTGATGATAATCCCCTAAATAATAATTGATGTCGGCTGGTTTTCGAACTGCATTTTGCGCTTGTCAGGAGTCCGTAGATGTCCTTTCAAAATATCAAAGTTAAACTTCAGAGAGTCAATAGCTTAGCTTTCGCCTTGGAAAATAAATTAAAAATGTGATAAAAATAAATTAAAAATGAATGAAAAATAATTTATTTTTCATCCAAAAATAAATTAAAAACCAGGATAGGAGTTGGACTTTGACATTTCAAAACATAAGTAACCATTATCCAAGAGACCTACCCAAGCCCTCCCGAATGGGAGGGATGTTAATTTGATTTGTGGATGTCCAGCGTAAATGGGTTTACCTTATCCTCTGTAGGGGTTGTCCCTGCAGTGGATGTGTTCTTGTTGATTTGATATTTGAGGTAAAGTAAATACATTTAAAAAGGGCAAGCACCGGATTGGTACTTGCCCTTTTCTATATTACAATTTATATTGTTTCCTACTTGCAAAGACTGCAACCTTCGCACTTGTTGAGCTGTCCGCGGAAACGCATCTCTACGAGATGGTGGAGGCGGTCGCGAAGTGGTTCAAGCTGCATCTTGTCGATGACCTCGTTGATGAAGGCGAATTCGAGCAGTAGCTTTGCTTCCTCGAAGCTCACGCCACGCTGTTCCATGTAGAAGATGGCGGCGTCGTTGAGCTGTCCGACTGTAGAACCGTGGTTGCACTGTACGTCGTCGGCATATATCTCCAGCATCGGCTGAGTGTACATGTGAGCCTTCTTCGTTGCGCAAAGGTTCTGGTTGGTTTCCTGCGACTTCGTCTTCTCGGCTCCATGACGGACGAGAACCTTTCCTGCAAACGCACCTACTGCACTGTCGTTGAGTACATATTTGTAGAGTTCGTTACTCGTGCAGTGGCCTACTTGATGGTCGATGAGAGTGTTGTTGTCGACATGCTGGTTCTTGTCGGCTATGACGCAGCCGTTGCACTGGCACTCGGCACCCTCGCCTTTGAACACCAAGTCGAGCTGGTTGCGCGTCACTCCGTTATGCAGAGTTATGACGTTGTGGTTGACACGACTGTCACGCTGCTGCTCAATGTACACGTTCGACACGCGCGTATTCTTGTAGTGAGTCTCCTCAAGGCAGTTGAGCTCAAGGCTGGCGTTGTTGCCAACGAATGCCTCTATGACCTGAGTGCCGAGGAATTTACGGTTGTCGGCAGCGTGGTCGCAGAACAGCAGCTTTGCCTCAGCGCCCTCGTCGAGGACGATAAGCACACGGCGGTTGACCATGAGGTCGACATCGGAACGCAGGATGTTGATGACCTGTATCGTTCTGTCGGCCTTTGCGTTGCGTGGAACGTACACGAAGAGACCGTCCTGTGCGAGCATCGTGTTGAGAGCCGTTACTGCATCGCCTGCCGTATTGGCTATTCTGCCGTAGTATTTGCCTATGAGATTAGGATGCTCTGCTGCTGCATGAGCGAGCGAATCTATTATTATGCCGTTCGTCAGCTTTGCCTTTGGAAGTGCCTTGGTGTAGAACTGGTCGTTGACGACGAAGTATAGTGACGTGCTCAAGTTCGGAACGTCGCAGCGGAAAGCCTCGTACGGGTCGACAGGTATCTCCAGCCGGTTGAGGTTGAGACCGTAGTCGGGCGCGAAGAGCTTCTCCATGTCGGTGTACTTGTAGCGTTCCACCTTCTTGCTAGGGAAGCCGAGGCGCTTGAAATCGTCGAAAGCCTGGTCGCGGACGGCGTTCATGACCTCCGGGGCGTGGCTCTTGATGAGTTCTGCCGACTCGTTGTATAGAGTTATATATTGTTGTTCACTGTTCATTTTCTTTTGCTGTTATGGGGTGTAGGACATGATAGGCGATGATAAGCGTTGATAAGCGAAGATAAGTAAAGATGAGAGATACCAACTTGCTAATCAAGCCCCTCCCGTTCGGGAGGGGTAGGGGTGGGTAGTTAGGGTGGGTCTTTCGTTTATTTTTTATGTTACTTCCCGAACTCCTTATCTGCCTCTTCCTTTATCCAATCATAGCCGCGCTTCTCAATTTCCTTAGCAAGCTCCGGTCCGTCGGTGCGAACGATGCGTCCGTTATATAATACGTGGACGACGTTAGGCTTTATCATGTCGAGCAAACGCTCATAGTGGGTAATGACGATGATAGACTTCTGCGGTGTAAAGAGTTTGTTGACACCTTCGCCGACGATACGCATGGCGTCGACATCGAGGCCGGAGTCGGTCTCGTCGAGTATCGACAGCTGCGGGTCAAGCATAGCCATCTGGAAGATTTCGTTGCGCTTCTTCTCGCCACCGCTGAAGCCTTCGTTGACGGAACGGTGTGTAAGCTTCGAGTCGAGTTCAACAAGCTGGCGCTTCTCACGCAACAACTTCATGAACTCAGGTGCCTTCAGCGGTTCCAGTCCGTGGTATTTGCGCTTGGCATTGACGGCCGCTTTCATGAAGTTCGTCATGCTTACGCCCGGTATCTCTACAGGATACTGGAAGCTGAGGAATATTCCTTCGCAGGCACGCTCGTCCGGTTTCATTGCGAGAAGGTCTTTTCCGTTGAACGTTGCAGTACCGCTGGTGACGGTGTAGAGCGGGTTTCCCGTTATGACTGCGCTCAAAGTCGACTTTCCGGAACCGTTTGGTCCCATGATTGCATGTATCTCTCCGTCCTTAACGGTGAGATCAATTCCCTTCAGTATCTCTTTGCCTGCTATTGAGGCATGTAAATTATGAATTTCAAGCATTGTGTTTACTTGCTTTTATTTACTTCGTGAAAATATCTAATATATCAGTTATAATATCAAAGACGAAATCTCCGGTGGTGTAATCGCCCCGTGCCACCTTCTCATTCTGTCGTTGCTCGTCCTCGGCTTCGAAAATTCCTGGCTGATAGAAGAAGTACGGTCCGCAGTTGAACGGTCGTGTATCGACCTTCTTCGAGGTTCGAAAGCCCTTTGTCATTATCGACGGTTGCGGCACCGTGTCTTTCTCTAACTCCAGCTGAATGATGTATTTCATCCACGGTTGAGGCTCCCAGGCGCGGGCAGGCATCACCGATATGGTGAAAAGAACAACCATCATGCCCATCAGAAGCTTTTTTATAAACTTCTTGTGATATACATGCCGGTTTTTATTTTCTTCTCTTTCCATATCTTCAAGGTATTCAGCCCCACTCCCGTTCGGGAGAGGCCGGGGTGGGTTAGTCGTTTCTTAACTGGCTTTATCCAACTGTTCCCTCCAGCGAAACGCTGAGAAGTTTCTGTGCCTCGACTGCGAATTCCATCGGCAACTTGTTGAGAACGTCCTTGGCATAGCCGTTGACGATAAGTCCGACGGCGTCCTCCATTGGTATTCCACGTTGGTTGCAGTAGAATAGTTGGTCCTCCGAAATCTTCGAAGTCGTTGCCTCATGCTCCACAACTGCTGTGTCGTTGTGAATGTCAAGGTATGGGAACGTGTGTGCTCCGCAGTCGGAACCGAGCAGAAGGGAGTCGCATGAGCTGTAGTTCCGGGCGTTCTCGGCATGCTCCGTAGCACGAACGAGACCACGGTAGGAGTTCTGCGAGTGACCGGCGGATATACCTTTGGATATGATAGTCGACTTCGTGTTCTTTCCGATGTGTATCATCTTCGTGCCGGTGTCCGCCTCCTGATAGTGGTTAGTTACCGCAACAGAGTAGAATTCAGCTTGTGAGTTGTCGCCACGGAGTACACATGACGGGTATTTCCATGTTATTGCCGAACCGGTTTCTACCTGAGTCCACGACAATTTGGAATTGACGCCGCGCAAGTCGCCACGCTTTGTGACGAGGTTAAGCACTCCTCCCTTTCCGTGTTCGTCACCCGGGTACCAGTTCTGGACGGTCGAATACTTCACTTCGGCGTTGTTCATGACCACAATCTCTACCACGGCGGCGTGCAGTTGGTTCTCGTCGCGCATCGGAGCGGTGCACCCTTCGAGGTAGCTGACATAAGAATCGTCGTCGGCTATGATAAGTGTGCGCTCGAACTGGCCTGTGTTCAACGCGTTGATGCGGAAGTATGAGCTCAGTTCCATTGGACAACGGACGCCCTTCGGAATGTAGACGAACGAACCGTCGGAGAACACTGCCGAGTTGAGGGCTGCCGAGAAGTTGTCGCGATAGGGAACAACGGTGCCCAGATACTTTCGAACGAGGTCGGGATGTTCTTTCACAGCGGCGCCTATCGATGAGAAGATGATTCCTTTTTCGGCAAGTTGCTTCTTGAAAGTCGTCTTCACCGAGACGGAGTCCATTACTGCGTCGACAGCGGTTCCGCTAAGTGCAAGGCGCTCTTCGAGTGGAATTCCGAGTTTGTCGAAAGTTTTCTCGAGCTCCGGGTCTATTTCCTTATTCTTGGGTTTCTTGGCGAGTGGGTCGGCATAATACGATATTGCCTGGAAGTCGATGTGAGGTACGTGAACGTGTCCCCACGTCGGAACGGGCAGCGTTTTCCAATAACGGTAAGCCTTGAGACGGAAATCGAGAAGCCAGTCGGGCTCTCCCTTCTTCTTCGAAATTAGACGGACGACGTCCTCGTTGAGTCCCTTTGGTATTATGTCGGTTTGTACATTGGTCGTGAAGCCATACTCGTACTTCTGGTCGACGACCCCCTTTACAAACTCGTTATCCTTGTTCTTTGTATCTTGCATAATAAAAAATGCCTTTTATAAAGCAGCCACAAACATTATGCCAAAGTAATGACGGTAACATTTGTGGCTGTTTTCTTAAGGAATTAAGGTCTGTGGCAGAACTGTTACAGCTTCTGCTCGACCTCTATTTCGGTGTAGGTTTCAATGATGTCGCCTACCTGAATGTCGTTGTCGTTGACAAGTGAGATACCGCATTCGAGGCCCGATGCAACTTCCTTTGCGTCGTCCTTGTAACGCTTAAGAGCTGCGATAGGTGCCGACTTGATGACGATTCCGTCGCGAACAACGTGTGCCTTGTCCTTGTTGTGAACCTTTCCTTCGGTGACAAGACCACCGGCAACGGTGCCAATCTTTGATATCTTGAATACTTGCTTGACTTCAATCTGACCGGTGACGACTTCCTTCTTGACCTTGTCGAGCATACCGACCATTGCTGACTTGATATCGTCGATAGCGTCGTAGATGACGGAGTAGGTGTTGATTTCAACTCCTTCGCGGTCGGCAAGCTTGCGGGCGTCGGCTGATGGACGTACCTGGAAACCGACGATGATGGCATCTGAGGCCGATGCAAGCATGACGTCGTTCTCGGAAATCTGACCGACTGCCTTGTTGATGACGTTCACTTGTACCTTCTCTGTCGACAGTTTCAGGAACGAATCGGAAAGTGCCTCGACTGAACCGTCGGTGTCTCCCTTTACGATAATGTTCATCTCGTGGAACTCGCCACGTGCGATACGGTGAGAAATGTCCGACAGTGTCAGACGTGTCTGCGTACGGAGACCTTGCTCGCGCTGCAGTTGCTCACGCTTGTTGGCAATCTCGCGTGCCTCCTGCTCTGTATCCATGACGTGGAACTGGTCACCGGCGGTCGGTGCTCCGTTAAGTCCGAGGATGACAGCAGGCTCTGCCGGTTTCACATTATCTATGTTTTGGTTACGCTCATTGAACAGTGCCTTGACGCGACCGTAGCTTGTTCCGGCGAGAACAATGTCTCCGACGTGAAGAGTTCCGTTGGAAACTAGGACGGTGGAGACGTATCCGCGTCCCTTGTCAAGACTCGACTCGATGATGGTTCCGGTAGCCTTGCGGTTCGGGTTTGCCTTCAAGTCCATCATGTCAGCTTCAAGGAGGACTTTGTCGAGAAGCTCGTCGACGCCGATTCCCTTCTTCGCTGAAATCTCCTGACACTGATACTTACCACCCCATTCCTCTACAAGGAGGTTCATGTTGGCAAGGTCTTCGCGTATCCTGTCTGGGTTTGCGCCCGGCTTATCAATCTTGTTTATAGCGAAAATCATAGGCACGCCGGCTGCCTGACAGTGTGCTATGGCCTCCTTAGTGGTAGGCATGACAGAGTCGTCGGCGGCGATTATGATGATAGCAATATCCGTTACCTGAGCTCCGCGGGCACGCATGGCGGTGAAAGCTTCGTGTCCCGGGGTATCGAGGAATGTAACCTTGCGGCCGTTCTTCAGCGTTACACTGTAGGCACCGATGTGCTGCGTGATGCCGCCGGCCTCACCTGCGATGACGTTAGTATTGCGGATGTGGTCGAGGAGAGAGGTCTTACCGTGGTCGACGTGTCCCATCACGGTTACGATAGGTGCACGCGGAACGAGGTCGTTCTCGTCGTCAGCCTCTTCGCTGACGGCCTCCTGTACTTCGGCACTGACATATTCGGTCTTGAAACCAAACTCGTCGGCAACGAGGTTGATAGTTTCGGCATCCAGACGCTGGTTGATTGATACCATGATACCAACGCTCATCAGAGTCGAAATGAGCTTCGTGACAGGCACGTTCATCATCGTTGCGAGCTCAGAGACGGTCACGAACTCTGTAAGCTTCAGTGTCTTGCTCTCCTTCTTCTCGGCTTTCTGCTCTGCGTTTATCTTCTCCTGAACTGCATCGCGCTTCTCCTTACGGTACTTAGCGCCACGTTTGTTCTGCGATTTCGACGTCAACCGAGCGAGAGTTTCCTTTACCTGGCGTGCTACTGCCTCATCGTCGACCTCCAGCGGCTTTTGTCCGCGACCGCGGTTCTTCTTGTTCTTCTTGCCGTTGCCATTGCCGTTGCGGCCGACTTGCTTAGCTGCGGCATTGATGTCGACGCGCTCGTTCTTGATGCGGACGCGCTTCTTGCGGGCTCCTCCGTTCTGTGAAGTCTTCTCTTCGCGCTCGCGACGGCGTTCCTCCTTTGACTTTTTCTTAGGGCGTGTGCTCTGATTCAGCGAGTCGAGGTCTATCTTTCCGAGTACCTGAGGTTTCGACTGATTGAGGATTTTCTTCTCGTCGTTGGTCTTGAAGATATGACCTTCCGTCGTGCTTGCGCCGGTATTAGGCTTCTGCTCAGGCTTCTTCGGGCTCTGCGGACGTCCGTTGAACTTCGAAGGCTTTGCGTCCTGTCTTGCTTCTGGCTTCCTTACAGGCTGGTTTTGCTTGTCAGGCTGCTGCGGGACAGGCTGCTTCGGAGTTGCAGGAGCGCTCTGCTGCGGCTTGGCAGCTGGCTTCTGAGGAGCCGGTTGAGGCTTTTCAGCCTTCTTCTCTTCAGGTTTTGGAGCTTCAACGGGCTTCGGTGCAGTCTCAACGACGGGCTTTGCCTCTGCCTTAGGTTCCTCCTTCGGAGCCTCCTTGACTGGTTCCGGCTTCTTCTCGGTCTTCTGCTTTGGTGCAACAGGTTCTACAGTCGGTTTCGGTTCAGCCGGTTTCTCGACTGCAACGGGCTTCGGCTCTTCCTTAGGTTGTACCGGAGCCTCCTGCTTAGCAGGCTGTTGAGCTGGCTTGGGGTTATTGCCGTTGAGGTCAATCTTGCCCAGCGGAGTGTATGTTTGGCGAATACCGGACACGACTTCCTGCGACTTAGCCTGCTGTTTCTTAGCCGGTTTCTTGTCTTCCTTTTCTTTCATCTTCTGCTGGAAGAACTCCGTTGCCTTGTCCTTGACGTCCTTGTCGCTCTTAAACTCATGAACGAGAGCGTCATACTGGTTGCCGCTGAGCTTGAAGTTTGGGTCGCCCTTCACTTCCCCCAGCTTCTTTTTCTTAAGGAAGTCGACAGCCGTCTGAAGTCCGATGTTCAGTTCGCGAATTACTTTATTTAATCTAATACTCATTAATTATTATTTTGGTGATAGGTGACAGGTGCTAGGTGATAATGAAAACCGTTTCATTTTGCTTTTTAATTGGATATATGGTAGTTCCGAACATGGGATTTGATGAAAAGCCACACCTTATAAGCTCAATCATCAACACCCATCAGCCATCACCCAACAGCCAACGCTATCCATTGGCAAACTCCGCACGCAGCACGTTGAGAACGTGGTCGACAGTCTCTTCTTCTAGGTCGGCTTTCTCGATAAGCATTTCGCGTGGAGCGTTAAGAACCTGCTTTGCAGTGTCGAGTCCGATGCCTTTGATGGCATCGATGACCCACTGGTCGATTTCATCGGAGAACTCGTCGAGGTAGATATCTTCCTCCTCGTTTTCGTCTTCGAGCTCGCGGAAGACATCGATGGTGTATCCTGTAAGCATTGAAGCCAGCTTAATGTTGAGTCCGTTACGACCGATGGCGAGGCTGACCTCGTTCTTCTGCAAGTAGACCTCTGCCTTCATGTTCTCTGTATCGATGTTTATGCTGCTGACAGTGGCAGGCGCCAGCGCACGCTGAATAAAGAGTTTTGTGTTCGTGGTATAGTTGATGACATCGATATTCTCGTTGTCGAGCTCACGGACGATACCGTGCACACGGCTACCGCGTACACCGACGCAGGCTCCTACAGGGTCGATGCGGTCGTCATAGCTTTCGACTGCAATCTTAGCACGTTCTCCCGGCATGCGGGCTATCTTCTTGATGGCAATCAGTCCGTCCTGAATCTCAGGCACTTCAGCCTCTAACAGGCGTGCCAGGAAAGAATTGTCGGTACGCGAGAGGATGATTTTAGGATTGTTGTTCTCGTTGTCCACGCGGAGAATGACTGCACGTACTGTTTCGCCCTTACGGTAAACGTCATGCGGAATCTGCTCGCTCTTCGGGAGAATGAGCTCGTTGTTCTCATCGTCGACTAACAGAACCTCACGCTTCCAAACCTGATAAACCTCGCCGGAGATAATCTCACCGATGCGGTCCTTGTACTTATTGTAGAGCGCATCGTGCTCAAGTTCGAGGATTTTGCTTGCCAAAGTCTGGCGAAGGTTAAGTATAGCGCGACGTCCGAACTTAGCGAAGTCGACTTTCTCTGATACATCCTCGCCAACCTCATAGTCCGGTTCAATCTTCTGTGCGTCTTTAAGCGCAATCTGCTTGTTCTCGTCTTCGACCTCGCCGTCAGGTACAACGACGCGGTTGCGATAGATTTCGAAGTCGCCCTTGTCAGGGTTTACGATGACATCGAAGTTCTCGTCGGAGCCGAAAATCCTTGAGAGCACCGTACGGAAACTCTCCTCCAGCACGCTGACCAGTGTCGGGCGGTCAATGCGCTTGGTCTCTTTGAACTCGCGGAAGACGTCAATCATATTGGGCTTCTGCTCTTCTTTTTTTGCTGCCATAGCTTTATTTGAATCTTATTACGTATTTTGTATATTTCACTTCATCCATGTTGTAGGTGTGGTCGACGTCCATCTTGACCGGGCGCTTCTTTCCTTCGACCTTCACTTTTTCGTTGACGGTGACGACAAAGTTACGTCCGTCGACGCTCTTGAGGATTCCCTTGACTTTCTTTCCTTCGCCGTCGAGCACTTCAACTTCCTCTCCGATGTTGATAACGTACTGCTGCGGCACCTTGAAAGGCTGTCCTAGCCCAGTCGAACCGACCTCAAGCTCATAGTCATCCTTGTCCCTGTCCAGGTTGTCATTGATGTATTCGCTCAGGCTAACACAATCGTCAATGACGACACCGTCCTGATGATCGATTTCAACTACAACCTTGTTGTCTTCATCAACCTCAATGTCAACGAGGAAATAGTCCTTCTCCTTGTTGTCATCGAGCCACTTGTCAACTAATGTCTTTACAACGTTTTTGTCAATCATAAATAGTTGTTGTTTTTTCCTTCTGTTCCACGTCCTGCCTTAGGAGCGCACAGACGGATAAATAAAAATGAGGAACTTTTGCAAGCCCCTCATTCCTCTGAACGCTGCAAAGGTACTAAAATCTTTGCAGTCAGCAAAATATTTCGTGATATTTCTCTGATTTTTTGATTTTTATCAGCCTTCCAACGAGTTTACAACAGAAGTCCTTGTAACTCGCTGAAAGAAGCCAACCGAACCAGATGACTGTGACAGTACTCCTCAGTTTCCTCATGTTTCCACATCATCTGGCTAGGTATGTGAACAGCATAGCCACCTAATCGCAGTACAGGCTCTATGTCAGACTTGAACGAATTGCCCACCATGAGCAACTCATTGATGCCAACTCCGAACCTTTCGCATAACCTCCGGTACTCCCGCGCGGTCTTGTCGGCGACTACGACATAATCGTCGAAGTAGTGTTCCAGCCCAGAGCGCCGCAGTTTGTTTTCCTGGTCGAGTATCTCCCCTTTGGTAAACACAACCATCTGGTATCTTCCTGACTCGCTGAGCGCTGCCAATGAATCGCGGACACCAGCCAAAGGCGTTGCCGGAAGTTCAAGGAGCGACTTGCCGAGCATGACAATCTGCGATATGGTCTCACCCTTGACGCGGCCTCCGCTCACACGGACAGCGTTCTCGATGAGCGATATTGTGAACGCCTTAGAGCCATAACCGAGCAGCGGCATATTAGCCGTCTCCGTGTGGAACAGCGCGTCTGAGATTTCAGCCGGGCTTCCGTAGTCGGCAAGCAACTTGCAATAGTCGTCCTCTACACGAGCAAAAAACGACTGGCAGTCCCACAGTGTGTCGTCGGCGTCGAACGCCAGCAACTTGATGGCGTCCTTATTCATTAGCCGTCGGGTGCAGAATACCGTTGTAGCGAGGCTCGTCTTGCAGCAAATCGATAGCCGCCTTGTACTGCTTATCGTTGCGGAGGCTGTTCTCAACGCTTCCTCCCTGATAATAGTATACGGCTACAAGGTCAGCCTCAATGAGCGGACGGATAAGCTTCTCGTTATAGTCGAGGTCCTTGCCGACATCGTGTTTCAACTTCTTCTCTATGGCGTCGAACTCCGGTTTGGCACCTTCATAGTAGCCTTCGAACTTCGCAAGCTTTACGAGTTGCTTGAGATACTTCTCCGTTTCGCCGTCATACTTGAACTTGCTGGCAAGAACATCCTTCTTGAAATCGGCATAATCGGCATCGGTAAGATGAAAGTCCTTTGCCGGAGCGATGGTAGAATGATTCTTGATATACTTCAGTTCCCAGTTGAGCATTACCTCCGACGAGTCGCGGCCGGTGCCTGCAAGATAGTAGGCGATGTTCGGCAGCGAGTCCGGACGTACCTCAACGTCAGGCTTGATGCCAGCTCCGTCGCGTACCTCACGGCCTCCAACGGTGTGGAAAACGTGTGTCAGCGAGTCGGCAACCTGCTCCGTCGAGCCACCATTGGCATGCTTGTAGTTGATAGCTTGAATGCAACGGCCGCTCGGAATGTAATATCTCGAAGTCGTAAGCTTCAGCTGTCCGTTGTAAGGCATGTCGAGCGTGGTCTGTACAATACCCTTTCCGTAAGTTCGTGTACCAAGAACAACAGCGCGGTCGAGGTCTTGCAGCGAGCCGCTTACTATTTCACTTGCCGACGCGGTCTCACCGTTTACAAGCACAACGATAGGCATTACGGTATCGATAGGCTCAACAGTCGTACGGTAGTCGCGGTTGACCTGACGTATCTTACCCTTCGTCTTGACGATGGAAATGTCTTTCGGGACGAACATATTGACAATGCTTACAGCCTCGTTGAGCAGTCCGCCGCCATTGCCACGCAAATCGAGGACGAACGCCTTCATGCCTTTGTCCTTCATTTCAATGAAGTCGCGGCGCACCTCACGGGCACTTCCCTCCGTAAACTGGTTGAGGTTCAGGTAGCCGACACCGTTGTCCTGAAGTCCATAATACGGCACTGTGGGCAACTGAATGGCCTTTCGCGTAATCTTCTTCTTTATCGTCTTGCCCGTAGCCGGACGCTTGTAGGTCAAAATGAACGATGTTCCGGCTTCGCCACGCAGGTGACTGCTGACGTATGAGACATCCTTTCCGACTGTCGTCGAGTCGTCGATGGCGAGGATTATGTCACCCTTGCGAAGCCCAGCCTCAGCAGCCGGCATGTCCTTATACGGTTCGTCGATGACTACATTGCCAATGGCGAGGTTGTAGCGGATTATCGCTCCGATGCCGGCATACTTTCCTGAAAGCATCATGTCGAAGTCTTTCGACTTGTCCTCGGGGTAGTAAACGGTGTACGGGTCAAGCGAACGGAGCATCGAATTGATACCGTAGCCGACGGTCTCGTCAGCGTTCAGCGTGTCGACATACATCATGTCGAGGGTCTTGTATATAGCGTTGAACGTCTCAATGTTCTTTGCCACGTCGAAGTTATGCTTGCTGACGTCGTCCTGTGCACTGACGGTTGTCACGGCAAGCACCATGAAGAGCGATAAAAAGAGTTTTCTCATATTATCTTGGTGTTTGTATTCTACTTTTAAAAACTTACTATGAGTTGCAAAGGTAGGCAATTTATTTATAAGCGCAAACTTTTTTAAGGTAAAGTAACAGAGCGCTAGCAGGTTACTTCATGAACACAAAATAGACCGCTGCAATGAGGCAGAGGAACGCCGCGGCATGATTCCAATGGAGCGACTGACCCTGAAACAGAACGCTTGCGACAATCGTGAAGACGATAAGAGATACGCATTCCTGAATGACTTTCAGCTGAACGAGCGAGAAAGGACCGCCGTTGCCGTTGAAGCCGATGCGGTTTGCGGGTACCTGACAGCAGTATTCGAAGAATGCTATGCCCCATGAGAACACGATGACGCCTGTCAGCGGCCAGTTGCTTGTTGCTCCGGCTTGCTGCAAACGCAGGTGTCCGTACCATGCAAGGGTCATGAATATGTTGCTGGCAAATAGCAGGAGAATTGTGTATAATCCGTTCATTACTTTGTTATAGTTTTGAGAATTCTGGCGCAAAAGTACGCATTTTTTTTTGATTTCAAACAATCTGATAATGTGCGAGTTACCCTTCTGTGATACGAAAGGTTAACTTTCGTGATGAAAAATAAATTAAAAATGAGAGAAAAATAAATTAAAAACGTAGCAAAAATAATTTATTTTTCATTTATTTTTAAATTAAAAACCAAGACAGGAGTTGACCTTTGACATTCTGAAAGCTAATCAATGACATTTTCAAAGCTGTCCGGCAGCAATCGGGAAGAGTGTCTACAGCAAGTCGCTCTACCGTATTTTTGGTAAATATTACTTTAATATGTATAAGCAATCTTTGGCATAATGTTTGTACTTTTGCACCCGTAAAGAACTGAAAAGAATTTAGAAAGGAAATTATGGAACTCATAAAAGACAAGTCATTTGGCGGTGAGCGTCCGCTGTTCGGACTTCATGATACGGTGTTGGACAATATAACGATAACCGACGGAGAGTCTGCCATCAAGATGTGCAAGAACATTGAGTGCCGCAACTCAAAGTTCTACGGCAAGTATCCGTGGTGGCATGTCGACGGAAGTCTTATCACCAACTGCTACTTCGACCCAAAGTCGCGCTCTGCAATATGGTACAGCAACGACATGGTGATGAAGGATACCGTCATTGATGCACCGAAACTGTTCCGCGAAATGAAGAATGTGGAACTAGAGAACGTCAAGATTAACGACGCCGATGAGACATTTTGGCGCATCGACGGACTCAAACTGAAGAACGTCGAACTGCACGGAGGCACCTATCCGTTCATGTTCTCGAAGAATATATATGTCGACGGGCTCGTCTCTGATGCAAAGTACGTTTTCCAATACTGCCAGAATGTCGAGGTACATCATGCCAACATCACTACCAAAGACTCTTTCTGGGAGTGCGGCAATGTGACAGTTTACGACTCTGAGATACACGGTGAGTACCTTGCATGGCACTCCTGGAACGTGCGTTTCGTTCGTTGTCACTTCAGCGGGGAGCAACTTCTCTGCTATGCCGACCATGTCGTGCTTGAGGATTGCACCTTCGACGCAGCCTGCGACCGTGTCTTTGAGGATTGCACGAATATCGACGCAACTATCAAAGGTGGTATCACGAACATCAAGAACCCTATTTCGGGTCGCATAGTTGCCGACAGGATTGGCTCAATAACATACGATGAGTATGCCAAAGGGCACGAGACGGAAATCGTGGATAAGAGTCTGAATTCTTAATCACAAGGTTTGGAATCCTAGCCCAAGCCATTCCCCAAGGGAAGGGGTGTTTAGACACATTGTTAAATATGAATATCCGCTAACGTCCAACATATTTATCACCCACCGCAGTGGCGTGCCCTGCTGTGGATGATGTTGACAATCAATTAAAACGAAGTATTATGCAAGCAGGCAATAACAATAATTTAGGTAATCAAACATCCTCCCCCTTGGGGAGGCTTGGTGAGGAAAAGATGTGGTTCGACACCATAACGCCGCGCCGCGGAACAGGCAGTCTGAAATGGGACATAACCAAGGAGGACGACGTTATTCCACTTTGGGTTGCCGACATGGACTTCAAGGCAGCTCCGGCAATACAGCGGGCGTTGCAGAGAAGGGTAGAACAGGGCGTGTTCGGTTATGAGCTCGTCCCCGACAGTTATTATGATGCAATAATAAACTGGTTCCGCCGTCGACACAACTGGGACATAGACAGAAGTTGGATAATATATACTTCGGGCGTGGTGCCTGCCACTTCGGCTGCTATACGCGCACTGGCGTTGCCTGGCGAGAATGTTCTCATTCAGAGTCCGGCGTACAATTGCTTCTTCTCGTCTATACGAAACCAAGGTTGTCAGATACTTGAAACGGCGCTGAAACGTGACGACGACTCGTTCGTTATGGACTGGGACGATTTCGAAAGGAAATGTGCCGACGAAAAGACGACTCTGTTCCTGCTCTGCAATCCACATAATCCGACAGGACGGGTGTGGACTCCCGATGAATTGCGGAAGATGAACGACATCTGCATGCGTCACGGAGTGAAAGTCATAAGTGATGAGATACACTGCGAACTGGTCATGCCAGGCTATAAGTTTACGCCTTTCGCATCGGTCAGCGACGACTGTCTTCGCAACTCGATAACGCTCAATTCACCATCAAAGAGTTTCAACATAGCTGGTTTGCAAATAGCAAACATCATCTGCCAGAACGACGAATGGCGCCGGCGCATTGACCGTGTGATTAACATCTTTGAGGTTTGCGACGTCAATCCGTTCGGCCCCGCAGCTCTCGAAGCCGCCTATAATGAAAGTGAGGAATGGCTCGACGCTCTCAATGAGTATCTCTTCGGCAATTACAACTATCTGAAGAGCTACTTCGCTGAGCATCTGCCAATGTTCGATGTTATAAAACTTGAAGGTACTTATCTCGTTTGGGTCGACATTTCAAAGACTGAAATGACTTCCGACGAGCTTGCCGCCAAGTTGCTGAAGGACGGTCGCGTGCTTGTTAATGCTGGCTCTATGTATGGCAAAGATACCGGTCGCGACTACATCCGCATAAATATCGCCTGTCCACGCGCAACACTTGAGGAGGGGTTAAGGCGCATACATTTATCCTCTCCAAGCCTCCCCAAAGGGGAGGATGTTTGTTCACCTAAGAAAGGTTGTGCCAAATAGCTATAAGGTAACTAAACATCCTCCCCTTGGGGGAGGCTTGGTGGGGTCTAAACTTGTGGGTTCTTACTTTTCCTACTTGAACTTCTCCGCCTGCTCCTTTATGAGTTCTGCATCCTCGAAGTAGTCGATGCGCATTGCACGGCGTACCTCGTCCATTGTCTGAGCTGCAACTTCGCGTGCTGCATCGGAACCTTTCTTGAGGATGTTGAATATCTCAGGAATGTCCTTCTCGTATTCGTGGCGACGCTCACGGATTGGCTCGAGCATTCGGTTGATGACCTTATTCAACAGTTTCTTGCACTTCATGTCACCGACTCCACCCTTTGTGTAAGCGGCTTTCAGTTCGTCCAAGTTTTTGAACTCAGGCCAGAAGTCTGCGAAGTCCTGCTCTGTCGAGAAGGCATCGAGGTATGTGAACACTGCGTTTCCTTCAACATGACCAGGGTCGGAGACGTTTAGATGGGTCGGGTCGGTGTACATACTCTTCACCTTCGACCATACTTCGTTCTTGTCATCGGAAAGGTATATGCAGTTGCCGAGGCTCTTCGACATCTTCTCTTTTCCATCGGTGCCCGGCAGACGGCGTGCTGTTGCATTCTCAGGGAGCATAATCTCCGGCTCGGGGAAGACCTGAGAGTAAATCTGGTTGAACCTGCGTGCAAGCTCGCGGGTGAGCTCAAGCATTGGTTCCTGGTCCTCGCCGGCTGGCACTGTGGTAGCCTTGAAGGCAAGGATGTCGGCAGCCTGCGAAACCGGATAGCAGAAGAAGCCGAGCGGAATGTTGGCTTCGAAGTTACGCATCTTTATCTCCGTCTTCACCGTCGGGTTGCGTTGCACACGGCTAACGCTAACGAGGTTCATAAGATAGACGGTCAGTTCTGCAAGCTCCGGTATGCGGCTCTGAATGTACAGTGTGCATTTTGAAGGGTCAAGACCCACCGACAGATAGTCGAGGGCTACCTCTATGATGTTCTGGCGTATCTTTTCAGGGTTGTCGGCGTTGTCTGTCAGTGCCTGAACGTCGGCCATGAAGACGAACATACGGTCGTAGTCGCCTGCGTTCTGTAGCTCTACACGACGGCGAAGACTGCCGATGTAGTGTCCTAAATGTAATTTTCCTGTTGGGCGGTCACCCGTTAATATAATCTTTCCCATTAGTGGTTTCCTTGTGTTTTTAAGTTTCTTTGATTTCTAAAGTTTGTTGTCAGCCCACTGCTTCTCGAGCGTATAGCGTGCACGACGTGTCGCGTCGTTGGCGTTCGGCGACTCTAGTATCATCTCGTTGCCTTCCCGTTTCTTCCAATTCAGCTTTCTTCCGCTCGACAAATCGATACGGAATGAAGTGAGGGCAAGCGAGTATGAACCTGACTCCAGTACGTTGTTGGCTGTCGTTTGCCACAGTACGTAGCTACCATTTCCTATCACGAAGTACAAATCATCATAGCTTCTGATGTCGATATGAATTGTTTTCTGACCCATTCCGGATGATGTTTCGCTTACAATACTGTCAATCTCAGTGACCTTCCATGTGCCTGCTATGGTGCTTTCGCTGAAGTTCGGCGTTATGATATCGTCGTCATCGTCGGAGCAGGAGGCTAGAATTGCGCTGGAGAAGACGATGAGCAGTGCTGCGAGTGCTGCGAGGATATTTCTTTGGTTCATGTTTTTTCTGCTTTGTGTTATAGACTTTGATAAACTATTGATAGACGTTTATAGACTAAAATAGACTTTTATAGACTGATGATAGACATATATAGACTATTCCTTCTGCCGTTAGTTGGAGGCTGCATCGGACTTGGAGGTCTTGCTGTCAGTCTTCGATGACTTGCTTCTTGGCGACTGTTCGCTACCTCCTGAATTATCTTTATCAGGCTCGGAAGAGTGGCTCACGGTTGCGCCCGGCTCTCCTTCGTCGGCGACTCCTTCGTCTTCAGGCGCGGCTTCGGTAGCAATGTGCTCCACTGTGTCGCGTCTCTCGTGATGCGGAACGGAGTCGACTTCGTGAACAACGACAGTGTCTTCGTCCTCAGGCTCTTCTTGTTGCATCGTGTCAACGGCAGCCGTGTCAGGCTCAACGTATTCGTACGGGTCTTCGATAGGCTTCTTCACCGTGTGGTTCAATGCAACGAAAGCAACGGTTGCGGCTGCTACTACGAGCAAGCCAGACAAGCATCCCAATGCCAGACGACGCTTGCGCTGACGGTTGTCGTCACCGTTATCGCCTCCATCATAGCCGTTGTCCTGCTGTGGAACGGCTCCCATCTGATATTCGGAGTCATCATCCTTTGATGCTTCGTCGTCCTTGTGAACCTTCGGAAGGGTAACCTTCATGGTGCCATCGCAGCCCGGGCAGTGGCATTCTATAGTCTGACCGCCCTTGCCTTCAACGAGGAAGCGGGTCCCGCAGTGTGCGCATGTTATCTGAAACTTCATAGACTCTATCGTTATTTATTCTGTTTTACGAACGTGGACTTATTTCTTGATGTTATCGAAGAGAGTATTTTGGTCGTTGCTCCGGACAGTTCGCGGACGTATTTGCCCGCCGTTTCGCCGCTGGTATGCAGGAAGTCGGAGTCTGTACGGAACTTGTCCATGATGCTGTTGAAGTCGGAATATGATGAAATCTCATATCCGCCGCCGTTAGCCAGCAGCCCTTGAGCCTCGTCGAAACGTTTGTTGTTAGGCCCGAAGATGACCGGAACGTTCCACACTGCTGCTTCGAGGACATTGTGAATGCCGACTCCGAAACCGCCGCCGATGTACGCCACCTGTCCGTAATGATAGATACTGGACAGCAATCCGTAGCAGTCGATAATCAGAACGTCAGCTTCGGCAGCGCTCTTTTCGTCCGCCTGTGTGTAGCGGAGCACCTTCTTGCCTTTTATCAGGGATATAATCTGTTGCAAATGGCCCTCGCTGACGACATGCGGAGCTATTATCAGCTTCCAGTCAGTGTGTTCGTTGAAGTACTTTATGAATATTTCCTCATCGGGAGGCCACGAACTTCCGGAAATGAAAACATTGACGTCGAAGTCCTTCACGCCAACGAACGATTCAACAATGGGCAACTGCTTGCTTGCCTGCTTTATCTGAATGACGCGGTCGAAACGTGTATCACCCACCACTTCGACGTCGTTTATGCCAATTGTCGACAGCAGACGGCGGCTCTCTTCGTTCTGAACGTAGAACCTGGTGAAGCACTTCAGCACGTGTGCATACTCCCTTCCGTACCACTGGAAGAAAACTTGTCCGTCGCGGAAGATGCTCGACACGCTGTACACCGGTACGTTGCGGTGGCGCAGAATGTGCATGTAGTTGTACCAGAATTCATATTTGATGAAGAAAGCCATCACCGGATGCACTGCGCGCAAGAAGCGGCGGGCATTCACAACGGTATCGATGGGCAGGTAGGTGACGATGTCTGCGTGCTCATAGTTCTTCCGCACCTCGTAGCCGGAGGGCGAAAAGAACGTCAGAAGTATCTTGAACTCGGGGTAATCGTGACGTATCTGCTCAATAAGGGGGCGCCCCTGCTCGAACTCACCTAAAGAAGCGGCATGGAACCAGATGTATTTTGCATTCGGATCGACCTTCTCCCGAAGTACACGAACGGCGTTACGCTCTCCTTTCCACATCTTCCTCACCTTGTCGCTGAAGAAGCTGTAGACGAAAACGCCTAGCTCATACAAATGCATTATTATATTGTACATCGTTCCTTTGTTGCGTAAGCCTCTGCTCAGCAGAGGCATACAGAACCTTGCCTCCTATCCAAGTACTTTGATGGCGCGGCGCAAACGGCTCAGAGTCTCTTCCTTTCCGAGGAATGCCGATATGTCGAACATGCCCGGACCTTTGCCGATTCCGACAAGCGCAAGGCGGAAAGCATTCATCACGTCGCCAAGTTTGTAGCCCTTGTCCTCGACCCATTTCATCACGACAGGTTCCTGACCCTCTACCGAGAAGTCGTCGATGCCTTCGAGAACGTCGGCAAGTTCGGTCATCTGCTGTGCGCTATACTCCTTCCAACGCTTCTTGACGGTCTTTGCATCGTACTCGTCCGGTGCGATGAAGAAGAACGAGCACAGAGGCCAAAGCTCCTTCACGAAGTTGACACGGTCCTTCATCATGTGTACAACCTGACGTATCTGGTCCATCGTTGCGTCAACTCCATTGTTTGCAACGACAGGTGCGAACAACTTGGCTATCTCATCATCGCTCTTGCGAAGAATGTATTCGTGGTTGAACCATACACCTTTTTTATAGTCAAACTTTGCTCCGCTCTTCGAGCATTTAGTGATATCGAATGCCTTGACGAGCTCGTCGAGGGAGAAAATCTCCTGCTCCGTGCCCGGATTCCAGCCCAGAAGAGCAAGAAAATTGACAACTGCCTCAGGGAAATATCCACTCTCGCGGTATCCCGAAGACACTTCGCCGGTCTTAGGGTCATGCCACTCGAGAGGGAAAACTGGGAAACCGAGGCGGTCGCCGTCGCGCTTTGACAGTTTGCCTTTACCTTCCGGCTTAAGCAGAAGAGGCAGATGTGCGAACTGCGGCATCGTGTCCTCCCATCCGAAAGCACGGTAAAGCAGAACGTGGAGCGGCGCACTCGGGAGCCATTCCTCGCCCCGAATGACGTGCGTTATTTCCATTAGGTGGTCGTCAACGATGTTTGCGAGGTGATAAGTAGGCAGTTCGTCGCTGCTCTTGAACAACACCTTATCGTCGAGGATGTCACTCTTCACGGTCACATCACCACGGATGAGGTCGTGGACGGTAATCTCCTGACCCGGCTCAATCTTGAAACGGACAGTGTACTGTTCACCGTCGTCGATGAGTTTCTTCACTTCCTCGGCCGGCAGCGTAAGCGAATTGCGCATCTGCATACGAGTGCTGGCGTCGTATTGGAAGTTCTTCACCTCCTCGCGCTTCTTCTGCAACTCCTCAGAAGTGTCGAAAGCATAATACGCCTTGCCTGCATCGAGCAGTTCATCTACATACTTCCGGTATATCTTCCTGCGCTCACTCTGACGGTACGGCCCCTTGTCGCCACCGAAGCTGACGCCCTCGTCGAACTTGATTCCAAGCCAACGGAAACTCTCAAGGATATATTCCTCTGCTCCCGGGACGAACCTGTGGGAGTCTGTATCTTCAATACGGAATATCAGTTTGCCGCCATGCTGACGTGCGAACAGATAGTTATACAATGCCGTACGTACGCCTCCAATGTGCAACGGACCCGTTGGACTTGGTGCGAAACGTACCCTTACTTCTCTTTCTGACATCTTGTTAACAATACTACTATAGTAAATTTTGTGCAAAATTACTATTTTTTTTTGACTATAACACAGTTTTTTTGTATTTTCGCACAGTCTTATGGATTAATATTGTATACCAAATGAGTAAGTTCGACAAGATAGAGAACGTCTATGTTCGCAATATAGCAACGCGTACGGTGCTGACTATCATTTCGATAGCCATCATTGTGCTGTTCCTTCCACGCAGTCAGGGAAAGCTGTTCAACTACGAAGAAGGTCAAGTTTGGCGTTATCCGGCACTCAACGCACAAGTGGAGTTCCCTGTGTTCAAGACCGATGAGGCCCTGCAAAAGGAGCGCGACTCTGTCGTTCGCAGCTATCAGCCCTACTTCAACATGAACGAAAACATGGAGAAGGAGCAGATTGACCGTTTCCGCGAGAAGTTCCAGGGAGGCATTCCCGGACTTAATGGAAACTATGTGAACATTATTGCCGAGCGACTTCACGTCCTCTACCAGCACGGAATAATAGACCCTAACGTCGAAACTCAAATGGAACGCAAGGGCGAAACTTTCCTCCGCATCGTCAACGGAAAGGAAGCAACTGCCGTCCATCGTGATAGCGTAATGACAACGATAAACGCCTACGAGCGGTTGTTCATGGACCCTATGCTCGGACCTAACCGTACGCTTCTCCAACAATGCAATCTCAACGAATATATAGAGCCAAACCTCGTCTATGATAAGGATAGAAACGAGACCGAAGAAAGCGATTTGCTCAGTTCCATAGCCCCGGCAAGCGGCACAGTCATGCAAGGTGAGCGCATCATAGATAACGGTTCTATTATCGACGAGTACAAATACCGTGTCCTGAACAGCTACGAGAAGGCGATGGCGGAGCACAACGGCGGCGACAACGAAGTCACAAGCACCCTCATCGGACAAATTATCATCGTCTCGATACTTGTCCTTCTCTTCACCCTCTACCTCGTCCTGTTCCGCAAGGACTACTTCGTCAAGCCGCGTAACATCACGATGCTCTATGCCATGATAGTCATCTTCCCTATCCTGACATCGCTCCTTATGAGGTACAACAAGTTCAGCGTCTACCTCATACCTTTCGCCATGGCTCCTATCTTCATACGAGTCTTCATGGATTCGCGCACCGCTTTCATCACGCACGTTACCATGATACTCGCCTCAGCAATAGCCGTGAAGTACCAGTATGAGTTTATCATAGTGCAACTCGTGGGCGGTCTCATCGCCATCTATTCCCTTCGGGAACTCTCCAAGCGCAGTCAGATATTCTTTACGGCAATACTTGTGGTCATAGGAGAGGCAGTTGCATACCTCGGACTGCAACTGATACAGACCGACAGCTTATCGAAGCTCGACTCATCAATGTACTATCACCTTGCCATAAGCGGCTTCTTCCTCCTGTTCACTTATCCGCTGATGCTCGTCGTTGAGAAAACCTTCGGCTTCGTGTCAACCGTTACACTCTTCGAGCTTTGCAACACCAACAACGAACTGCTCCGCCACCTCAGCGAGGTAGCTCCCGGAACCTTCCAGCACAGCATCACCGTCGGCAACCTTGCAGTCGAAATAGCCAATAAGATAGGCGCGAAGGCACAGCTGCTGCGTACCGGCGCACTCTACCACGACATCGGCAAGATGACCAATCCAGCCTTCTTCACCGAGAACCAGGCAGGCGTGAACCCGCACGACAAGCTCACCGAGAAGGAGAGCGCTGTCATTATCATCAGCCATGTCACAGAGGGACTGAAACTGGCGGAGAAGTATAACCTCCCGCGGGTCATCAAGGACTTCATCTCCACTCACCACGGCGAAGGGCTGACGAAGTATTTCTATGTGAAATACAAGAACGCCCATCCCGACGAAGATGTCGACCCGGAGCCGTTCCGCTATCCCGGTCCTAATCCGTTCACGCGCGAGCAGGCTATACTAATGATGTGCGACGCCGTCGAGGCGGCATCTCGCTCCCTCAGCGTGTACAACGAAGAGACCATCAGCAAGCTCGTCAACAGCATCATCGACAGTCAGGTTGCCGACGGATTCTTCCGCGATTGCCCGATAACCTTCCGTGATATATCGATGGCTAAGAAAGTTCTGATAGAGCGTTTGAAGTCGATTTACCACACGCGAATACAGTATCCGAAGCTAAATAATACTGCACAAAAAGAGAAAAATTGAGCAATTTCTTTGCTGCTTTCGACAATCTTTGTACCTTTGCACCCGTTTTTAAGTAAAATTAAGACTCATAGGTAACAAAGATTAACACCCGTTCAGCTTGCTGCAACCACATTGCAGCACCCCGCGAGGGCACGAACAAACTCAAGAAACAGCTAAGACATGACTTTACGAAGAACAGCAGTGATGCTGCTTTTAGCCGCAACAGTGAGCTCCGCAAATGCCGGAGGCCTCCTCACCAACACCAATCAGAACATCAGTTTCAACCGCAACTTCGCACGCGAAGGTACCATCGGCATCGATGGAGTATATTCGAACCCTGCCGGCGTGGCTTTCATGCCGAAGGGCTTCCATCTCTCATTGAACGTCCAGAACGTTTATCAGACCCGCGATATCACATCATCCATAACAGTACCGTCACTCCAGGGTACGCCTTTCTATCATCCGTTCCGTCTCAATGGCGGCAGCGACGAAGGGCGCAAGTTCTTCCGTGGAAAAGCCTCAGTGCCGGTACTGCCGTCCTTCCAGGCTGCTATCGTCTACGATAAGTGGAGCTTTCAGGCTGGTTTCGGACTTACCGGCGGTGGCGGAAAGGCGACTTTCAACAACGGTCTGCCAAGTTTCGAGCGTCAGATAGCCCTCGTTCCGGCACTTCTGTATAGTCAGGGACTGACAACGGAGACTCCGTCGTACAGCGTCAGCAGTAACATCAAAGGGCAGCAGTACGACTTCGGCTTCCAGCTTGGTGCTACTTATAAGTTCAATAATCACCTTTCTGTGTATGCCGGAGCACGCTTCAACTACATTTATAATTTGTACAAGGGAAACATAACGAACATCACTGCCAACATCGGCGGTGACAATGTGGATCTCTACGACTACTTCGGCACGCAGGCACAGACCTACGAGCAGATGGCGTTCTACTACCACATGCGTTCCAGCGAAATGACAGATGCAACGCAGAAGGCTGCCTTCGACGCTGCCGCGCAGAAGGCTCAGGCTGGTGCCGACAGAATGAATCAAACCAAGGAGATGTTCTCCGACAAGTATCTCGACTGTACTCAGCGTGGCTGGGGCATAACGCCAATCATCGGTATCGACTTCAAGAGCGGCCGTTGGAACATCGGAGCACGCTATGAGTTCACAACTAAGTTCAACATAGAGAACGACACCAAGGTCGACAACACGGGGTTCTTCGCCGACGGAGTAAACACTCACAACGACATCCCGGGTATCTTCGCCGCCGGTGTACAGTACGAAATCCTCAAGAACCTTCGTGCTATGGTATCCTACCACTACTACTTCGATAAGGACGCACGCATGGAGCACGGCAAGCAGAAGGCTCTTTCGGGGAACACGCAGGAGTATCTTGCAGGCATGGAATGGGACGTTACGAAGAACCTTACAGTAAGTGCGGGTGGTCAGCGCACGAAGTATGGACTCGGCGACGGCACTTATCTCTCCGACATGAGTTTCGTTACGGGCAGCTACAGTGTAGGCTTCGGAGCGAAATTCAAGGTTGCCAAGAATGCAAGTCTCAACGTAGCGTACTTCTGGACTACATACGAGAAGTTCCATAAGGACTACGACGAGACCATCACAGCTGCCGGTCAGTCGGTCGAAACTCACAATACCGACATCTTCACGCGGTCCAACAAGGTTCTCGGTGTTGGTCTTGACATCGACTTCTAACGTCCTTCTCCGCCACACATATTATATATGTGCGCGCGCGAAACACAAAAATAGACAACTCTTCAGATTATAATTAAAGGGCACATCGGATTAAACGGATTAATCGGATGTGCCCTTTGTCGTTTTATAGTAATTGCTTTAAATCAGTTAAAGTAATGATTTTCGTGTTGTTAAATCTACCAATGTCTTTAAGGTCTGCATCTCCACTGACAATGTAATCGGCCTCAATAGTTTTGCCAATCAATTTTTGGAACATTTATATATACGCCTTGGGTTTGCGCTTTGCTTGCAATTGTTGCCATATTTATCCTCCTGTTGTTTTTTATGTGGCGCAAATTTACGAATAATATTCTAAGGATGCAATTTTTTAAGCGAAATTATTGTAGAGTAGAAAATTACTTATGAAGTATATTCTTTTATACTTAAAAGACTCATTATATCCTAAGATACGATCGTTCGAGCAACTTCTGAGGATTCCA
>OMVI01000048.1 GCA_900314455.1 uncultured Prevotella sp.
CCGGTAACGTATCGCCACCTTCCTTGAAATCTCCAAGTAACTGGCGGAAACGGAATGTACATGATATGTAGTTGCCTTTGCCACCCAGCTTTTCCAAATGATAGTCAATCTGTTCTTGTAGCTCCTTTGTCGGCTTAAAGAGCTCGTTAAACAAGACTCCGTATTCCCTATCACGGCATATCATATTGGAGTAAATATGAATCTGCTCGTAAGGCTTGCGGATATAGTATTTTAGTATTGTGCTTTGCACCCAATGCTGGTATCTATTGCGTGAACTGGCATGGTATGTCAGCATTACGCAAGGAAAGACTTTTTCTGTGTTCCAACAAATCTCGTCATCTTTTATTCTCCAGTCATATTCGTTAGGTGCAAGATAGTCCTCAAGATGCAACGGCTCGAAAACAATCCTAAAGGGTAGGCCTTGTCGCTTGCATTCGGCATATATTGCAACAATACCGCGCAATCTATCCGAGAGACCACCTGTAAAGGTCGTCTCCGGCTGGGTCATGTATATAACGGTTTTTGGTTCTCCATTGTCTTTATGCCCTGCCTGCTTCCCTTGCCTTTCCTTATACATTTGCAGCAACAACGTCTGCCTGAACTTCTTGTTGTTCAGCAGTATAGGCGTGAAGTACAGTATCCGGTTGGCAATATAGTACAACGGCTTCCCAATGCCCGAATTTATAAATCTCAGTAATCCGCTCCAGTTCATTGACAATTATATGCTAAAATAATGCTAAGATTACAATTTAATCTCATTTGTAAATACAAATCGTATACCTTTGTGGCGCTTTTCAAATGTCATAGTCTATATTATTATACCTTGATAATAAGTCTCCAAGTGTCAATGATATTTGGTTGCTTGCTTTTTCATACACATCTTGGCTGATACAAAATATGCATTTTTTAGCTTTAGATTTGAATTCAACTAAACATAAATTCTTTTTGTTGATGAGAGGGCAATCACATTTGGTTGAGTGTATATAATGTCAGTCCTTTCCCCTTGTCTTGCTTGTATATATGGTATTTTTCTTTAAGAATAGGCTCTATGAACTTAGCGCCATCTTTAACTAATATCCACTTGACATTGGACTTTGCAAAGTCCTCACGAAGATACTGTTGCAGTGACGGGCTTTGTGATGCTTCATAATCCTGAAGAGAGAAGAAACGGCACGCAGGTTTGATATTATCGTATAGATAATAATCGATTTCTCCATTGTAGCTGACAAAGGAAGTCTTGAAAGATTGGGGAACATCCTTCATAAATTCCCTTGTCTCTGCAAGTTCATTATTCGGAATATACTGAGACTTCGACAAAGAATATGTGTGCCAACATGAACCTAGCGTTATGATGAAATATACAGAAAGGACACAAGCTGCAAGTCTTCTGACGACGACCTCGGTACTTCTTTTTGAAACACATTTTACTAACTTTTTTGCCTCTATAAATGTTACGGCTATCAATGGAATCGAAATTACTCCGTAGTGTGCAAATGCGTTTCCACGAACGAACCATGCCAAAGAGAATAGTGCCACACATGTCCAAACCAAGCCTACAAGTCTTCGCTTATTATTGACTATAATGGTAAGAATTCCTACGAGTAGCAACATCCATGTATCAAGAAAATGGATAAACAACTGCATTATGCCTTTTATGGTAGTCGCATCATTGTTCGAAGCAGCAGCATAATCCAAGTTATATAATATTGTTCCATACCACATGTCGTAAAGCGCGCCTTTTGATGCGAAGTAAGCCATGAACGGTACGATCAGAAATGCCACTCCTGCAAGGAATGCTAATATGTTGGCTCCAAGGTTCTTCCACGAGCCTTTAACCATCAGCCATATAGAAATAATGGCAACGGCGGCACACAGACCCAGCGCATTGGTTAAGCGTGTAAGAAGGCAGAAAGAAAACGTCAAACCGTAGACGAACGCATATTTCCAAGGATGTGTCGTCGCTTTTTCGTTTTCAACATCAATAAGCCATTTGTATATGAACATATATGACAATGCCATTAAAGGCAAAGCATATTCTTCAACACAGTTGCCTCCCCATGTGTTTGCCGCAAAACTAACAACAGGTAGTAACAGCAAGAAGCAGCTAGGCTGCGCCTTAAATTCTTTCCGTAGCATGCTATACATTATATATAATGTAATGCCAAGGCATAGCCATTGGATGATGAATATACCAGTTGCGGAGTTTGTCAGCATGTAGCCAATGCAGTCAATGAAATATATAATAGGTCCTTTCAAGTCCCAAAGGTCTGCATAAGGCAGACTTCCTTTACTCCAGTATTTGCCAACTATTTGGAATACGGCTGAATCTCCGGACGAAGGTTCGAAATAGAAAGGTGAGGTGGTATATGAGAATATTGCTATGAAAATAAATGATAGCAACAAACAAAATAATATAGTAATGCTCTTTTCTCTTTTCATTTTTATGCTTTGGTACAAATTGGCATATAGTATTTTATCTCTTAAGCTTGTTAATCTGTCTGCTTATTTTATAGAAATCAGAAATGGCTTTCCATCCAATCTTGAATATTTTCTTTGGATTAATTGAGTTCACTCCTCCTTGTCTCGGCTTGAATGATATAACCTTGTATGTTACCTTTTCGTGGAACTTTGTAAAACAAGCTGCTAATACAGCGTTGGGGAGGTTAAAGTCGGACGGCATCAACTTTAAGTATTTCTCCACGATGTTTGCTTTCATAAGTCGGAATGGTGCGTTGGCATCAGGGACCCAAACATGGAAATACAGCCAAATGTAAGTTCGAAGAACGTTTTCAACAAACTTTCTGTCTTTACCATCACCACGAACCGTACGGTTGCCCATTACACAGTCATAGTCCTTACTGGCTTCGAGGAAGGCTCTAAACTCCGCAGGATTTGTTTGACCGTCACTGTCTGTTTGGAAAATAAAGTCTGCTCCTTGTTTTATGGCGTAATTGTATAGATATATCACAGTAGGACCATGCCCGGAATTCTTTTTATTTAGAGGTATTAGTAAGGGATACTTTGTTTGAAGTTCCTTCATTATTTCGTAAGTGTTGTCCTTGCTTCCGTCATTGGCAATAACCAAACAGCAGTCGTCACCACACTCTTTAACGACAGGATACCACTGGCTAATAGTGTCCTCTATATTTTCTGCCTCATTGTATGCGGGCATTACAAAGTATATTTTACTCATTCTTAGTAGGTTTAAAAGTTATGTATTTATTAAGAAGGAATTGGAAGAATACCACCAATACAATTGATAGCAGCTTCGATATTATCTTGTTGAGCGACATCATGCTTATGCAGACATATAGAATAAGGT
>OMVI01000072.1 GCA_900314455.1 uncultured Prevotella sp.
TGAGCAATAGGGACTTCTCGAACTACTGGTTCTCCACCGGCACGCCGACGTTCCTGGTCAAGATGATGAAGCGGTTCCATACCGACCTTACAAAACTGGATGGCAGCGAGGCCGGTGCCGACGACTTTGACGCTCCTACCGAGAACATGCACTCCGTGCTGCCGTTGTTCTATCAGAGCGGTTATCTCACGATCAAAGACTACGATCCCATATTGTCCAACTATACCCTCGGCTACCCCAACGAGGAGGTGAAGGTGGGACTGATGCACGCGCTGCTGCCGTTCTATGTCGTCAAAGATCCTGTTGAGGCGCGCGCTGCCGCTGGTAAGATGTACCTTGCCTTGAGGAAGGACGACATCGATGAGGCGCTCGAGGCTGCCCGCGCTTTCTTTGCCGGCATTCCCTATCAGGAGGGAACATTGCAGGATGCGCCCACTTCAGAGGGTCATTTCACCGCCATGCTCTACGTGATGTTCTCCTTCCTCAATGTCTATGTCTATACCCAGGTGCGCACGGCAAAGGGCAGGATGGACATCCTGATGAAGACCGACACCACCATCTACGTCATGGAGCTGAAGCTCGACGGTACTGTGGAGGAAGCGCTCAAGCAGATCGACGACAAGGGCTATGCCATTCCCTACGAGGCGGACAGCCGCCGGATCGTCAAGGTCGGCATCCGCTTCTCCTCCCAGGAGCGCACGATCACGGAGTGGAAGATAGAGGCATAAGAGCTTTATATTTGTAATTATTTTTCAGAAAACGGTTTCCAAAAACCTTGTTCTTTGTAATACCCCTCGGCGACAAGGTGTCGCGGCGGCTGGTGGCCATGTGTATGATAGTGGTTCTGGTGATGAGTGCCCTGATGAATACAGTACGCCAGCCACCAAGGCTCGCAATATGGGTTATATCCTCACGGGACTGCTCACGGGCATTCTCGCCTCACGGGTGCTTGGCGGTATCGTAGGTGAGCATTTCGGGTGGCGGATGATTACGGAACCGAATTTTATTACTCCATCATAGCGATGCGTCAGGATTATTGGACGCTGACACTTTGATGGATGATGGATGAGTCGAACGAGGCAGTATCTTTGATGCCTGTATAGAGCATAAGCTCAGACAGTTGTTCGTTCATCTGACGGATTTTCCTTACAACTCCTTCAGTTCCCTCCTTGAGTAGTGGAGCGAGTATTCCGCGACCTACGGCTACGGCATCGGCACCAAGGGCTAAGGCTTTATAGGCATCGTAGCCCGTGTCGAGGCCACAATCGCAGAAAATCATCATGCCGCTACCCTGCAAGGCTTCTTTTATCCGGGGCAGCATGGCAGTAGGAGGAATACCGAAAGGTATGCGTCCATGATGGTGCGACACCAGCACGGCATTACATCCGGCGTCCCTTGCCTTCAACGCATCGCTGACCGACAGTACGCCCTTGGCAACAAAGGGCACGCGGGCAGCCTGGGCATATGCCTTGAGATCGGCAAGCGTGACGGGACCGAGAGGCTGACCGTCCACAACATCATATCCGCCATTTTTATTGGCAATATGATCGATGTCGACACCTACGGCTACTGCACCATGCTTGACAGCAAAGTCAATCTGTTCGAGAATGATGTCATGATCGGCAAACGGTTTGATGATGCGGACAGTAGGTGCATCTACCGATGCAATATCGGCATACTCCTCGTCAGGTTCCATGCCAACCCAATTGAGCAATCCCTGCTGTTTGGCAGCAAGGGCATACTCCTCCATGGGCTTGCGGCCATTCTTCCCCACCTTGTTAAGATGTGAGAAGGCAGGCATCATGATAGGTGACGAATACTCCCGACCGAAGATACGAGTCGTCAGACAAGGTTTCACTGAGTCTATCACCCGCATCTCTACCAGCAGACTGTCAAGGTATCTGCGGTTAATCACATTGGCATCATCGGCCTTACCGCTTGTCACTGGAATAAGACCTTCGGGACCCGGCCACGGGCTATGTATCTTTTCTTCCATATCTTGTTTGAGTTTTATATATTAATCAATAACCTATCATGTCATTGAAAGGATAAACGATTCTTAAGAAATCTTTTTTCTTTGCTGGCAAAATTAAGAAATTTAATTCGAACAGACGAAATTATCTGTATAATTTAAGATTTCTGTCTGATAAAAATATTTTTATCTAAACAATATATTCCATGCGAGCAAGCTATTCACTTTACTCACTCTTCGGCGGCAGACTCTGATAGTGGCGGGTGGTATATACCTGCACGAGGAAGATAACGCACAGACCTATGCCTATTTTGTAGCATCCCGCGACATCGTTGTCGCCGAAGCAGAGGCGCGAAAGAGGTGTTACAATAACAGGTGACAGAAACTGTCCTAAATAGAGGGCTGCGGAGAGCAGTGGCATGACAGTTGTGGCAGAGTTGTGACCGCCTTTGATTGAGGCGATGGTGTTGAGGTAAGGCACGCCCACTCCGTTAGCGAAGCCCGTGAAAACGGTCCCGACCAACAGCGGCAACGAGGAGCGGGCAGAGACGAAGAGAATATATCCTATGAGGAACAACACTGGAGCAAAATATTTGATAGGCTCGCAGAAGAGGTTCATCAGTTGACCGAAGACCAGTCCCACGAAGAACGCAAACAGATCCAAACCGACCATGATGAGCGTGGTGGCCTGCAAGCCAAGTCCAGCCTGCTTCTCAGGCGGATAGTAATAGGCCAGAAGACCTGTGGACAGTGGCATGATGAGACCCACGCTGACACCGAGCAGGGCACGCAAGCCTAGCAGAACATAAATGTCATTAGCAAAGAAACAACCCGCTCCTGCCAACACGTAGAGCACCAGGCCGAAGAGGGCTATTGACTGGGTGCCAAAGTGGCGGCTGATGTTGAGAAAGAAAAGATTGGTGATGATGATAAAAAACCGTATTAGTACCTACTCAGCACCCCTGTATACATGAGCAGTCATCTCACTGTAGTACAACAGCAAGAATCGCTTTGAATTTAGAATTTCCGTTCTTCATGGCAGTTTCTGCAATGGAGTGAAGCTTTGCAAAATCGTCTGCACCACCATCAGTTCGAAAACATCCACTGACTTTCTGTTTTATCTTTATTTTCCCCACCACGTCTCACAGCGGCATCCCGGATGAGCATGTACAACCGCACCGCCCAGTCTCTCCTTTTGCTGCCCTCACCGGCTACGAGGAAGCCATTGAGGAAGCAAGGAAGAAGCGAAGGTGAGAAGGAGGAATACGCCTGTGGAAGATTTCTGCTGAATTGACAATTATTCTTTGCCAAATACTCGTACTTGTCGATAGAAAGTTGTACCTTTGAGGCTGAAATAAATAACTCATCAGCTTATGACATTCAAGGAATTAGCAACAAGGCGCTTCTCCGTGCGAAAGTACACGGACGAGCCGGTCAGCAAGGAGGATTTAGAGTATATCATGGATTGCGTGCGGTTGGCTCCGTCGGCCTGCAACCGACAGCCGTGGAAGTTTCTTCTTCTCACCTCCGACAATGCGAAAGAGAAGATCCGGCAGTGCTACAACCGCGACTGGTTCAAGTCGGCACCACTGTATGTGCTGTGCTTTAAGGATGTGAACGGCTGTTGGGTGCGCCCGGAAGACGGCAAGCCCCATGGTGACATCGACCTCGGCATTGCCGTGGAGCACCTTTGTCTCGCTGCCGCTGACCGTGGGCTTGGCACCTGCTGGGTATGTAATTATGATGTCGAAGCCGTGAAGCGTCTGTTCCCCGTTGAGGGTTACGAAGCCGTGGCCATCGTTCCCATCGGCCATATTGCCCCCGACTGCCCACAGACGGAAAAGAAACGCAAGGAAATGAACGAAATATTTGAGGAGGTATGAAGATGAAAAGGACAAATGGCAGAAACCACCAATCAAATATCATGGATGACTTCTAATAACAACAATGGCTAACACAATGAAAAAGAAAAACATTCAGACCCCCGTTATATTAATAGTTTTAGCTGCAGGTATGATATCTCCCCCACAAAATGCCCTGGCCAGAGAAAATCCATCCCTGCAAAATGATTCTGTACCTTATGTAACCATGCCGGACGTTTCCCCTAAACTGACCACAGGATACGGAAATCCCCTGCTGGATTTTACATTTACAGCGGACCCAACTGCAGTAGAATATAAAGGTAGACTTTATGTGTACGCAACAAACGATCAGCAACAATATGAGACAGTAGGCGGTTACGGAAAAAACTCCTACGAATACATCAAATCTCTGGTGATGATGTC
>OMVI01000026.1 GCA_900314455.1 uncultured Prevotella sp.
ATCTCTATTAGAGTAGCATCGTCTTTCGGACAGGATATTCGAGTCTTCATTTCTTCAACAGTACTATCAGAAATGAGTAATGGCAAGCTTTCCGTATAGAAACCATCTGTACAAATATAGATAGTGTCCCCATTGGAAATCTGACATTCCTCAAATGGCAAAGGTATTCTTAGCCCTTGTCCTTTTAAGCATCGTGTCAGCCGATATTCACCGTAGCCAGTTTCAATCTGATGATCTGTAGTCATGAGTTTTATATTGTTGTCGTGCTTGAGGTATAGTCTCACGTTGCCTTGCCAAGAGAAAGAAAGATGGTGTGGTGAAAGGATAGCGACAAGCGTTGCAGCACCCATCTGCAGAGAGTGACGGAACATCTCATCGGCAAGCTGGTTGTCTGCGTATTCCAGAGCATTGTGCAGCAGCAATTCATCATTGGAGTTGTGCTCGTTGTCTATAATGTACTTGACCAGGCTCTCACTAACTGTCTTTGCTGCAATATCACCACAGTCCATACCACCCATGCCATCTGAAACCGCGACTACAAGACTATCATTGAGGACAGACATTTCTATATAGTCCTCATTGATGGCGCCTGGACCCTTAATGCTAAGTTTATACGTTGTCATCATTCCTCCGGTTTAATTCTTGCTCAAAAACATGCTGGATACTCTTCCATATGTTCTTGGTGGTCTCGACGACATCTTCGTTTTCGTCGCCCAAGTAGTGAACGAATTGACCAATCAGTTTGCTTTCCGTCTCCTGCGACATCTCTTCTTCGATGAAGTCAATATAATACTTGAGATGTTCTGAGGAGAGTATTCCTTTCAAGTCAGAGGCAATCCATTGCGCCCCGGCAATAAGATTGTCAGATGTCGAGTCATGCTCTATATCCACTTCCTCTGGTATCTCTGAAGCTGAAAGCAACATTGTCAAGAAATACTTGCTGAGAATATAGAGCATATCCGACGCATCCTTGTCCACTCTGTCATGTCTGTCTATCCAAGCATCGAGTTTGATGAGAAACTGACCGCACAAGGGTGCCATGAACACGGAAAAGCTGTCGTTGATATTGACTTTAACGGCATGGGAAAGTACATCTTGAAAGCACTTGACAGACATAATGGGCAAACCATCGGGACGCCACTTTATCTGCTCATCTTCCTCTACTCCACCAAAGGGCACTACATCCACTTCATAGTCGTTATCATTATTTCTTCCTTTATATACGAATCGTTGCTTTGCAGGCAGCTTCTCAAAGTGGTTGTGTTGCAATGCCTCGCTCACCTTGTCAAAAGCTTCCCAATCAGGAATAGCTATGGCTACGTCCAAATCTCTTGTCTTCCGCTTGGGCTCATCTTCATGAAGCAGGAGCATAGCCATGTCCCTTGCGGTTGCTCCCACGACATAAACTGGGACAGACAAGGTTGACAGGGTGTGCTCCAAAGCACTTAATGTGTCATAGAGCAGGTCATTTCGCAAGTCCTGCCTCATTATCTTATAGTCCATATTCTTTCAATCTTTGCGCAGCCTCCAGACAGCGGCTGTCGCCGCTGCCCATCAAATCTGCATAAATAATCAACAACGGAGCTTTATGACTCTCGTCTTGGGCATTCCAAAACTTCTGATAGACCCAAATATCTCCGTCGGGTGCAGGAATCAGCTTCTTTGTCGTCAAGAGGTCTCTTTGTGTGGCTTCGGTGTAGAGAGTGAACAATTCAGGTGCTATGTAGCCATCGGTCAAGTTGGCTCCTGGCTCTCCACCCCAACATGTTTGTGCAGGAATAAGGATGTCTGTCCACTCTCGTCTTGCATCGGGATTGACAAATCGCATTCTGCCTATGAATAACTTTGGCTTCAACGTGCTGTTGTAAGCCTGCTGCCATGTTTCTATCAACTCGTCCCTGTTGATTAAAGCACGGCTTTTTTTATGAAGGGTCAAAAATTTCTGACCTTTCAAACTTTCGATACAGTTCTTGATAAGACCTAGAGAAAGACCCGTATCATCGTGTATCTCGCGATAGGTCTTGGCTACATTAGCCTTGTCAAGCAGAAAATAAAACACCAATTTGGTACCTGCCTCGGAGAGCGTCTTGCTGACGGGTGCAGCTGTTTTTTCATTCTTTCGGCCCTGGACATTGATGAAGAGCTTACCGCTGGAAATAAGGCAGTTTCCAGCTACATCAAGAATACTTTGCCCTTCTTCTTTAAACGTCGGAATTACGGTAGGCGAAATATAGTTGCTGACCAACAGCACAGGCATACTTACCTTTTCCTGCAACCTCTTCAAAGTCTTGACCATGCTCAGCACATTGGCAGTTGTCACTTGATCTACTGCCTTTATAGCAAATTTGGTACCATTGATGGTTGCAAAGGCGTCGCTTCCAACGTCTCCTGCTCCAACTAACTTTGTCGGCTCTAACCCCGTTGCCATGCGCAAGTTGCCCAGGGCTTTGTCTATAGTAATCTGCCTGTTCTCCATATCTTGTTCACAAAAACTGCCTTGTTCATTTTAAATGAACATCGCAAAGTTAGTGAACAAATCTTATATCTCCAAATTATTCGGGCATTATTTTTTCAGGTTGCCTAAAGCCGTATTCTCATTCCTCTCATTGAACCAAAAGGTATGAACAAAGTCATAAAGTTTTTAGCCGAGGGATATTGTGATGACGAAAAAAATAATGCCAGCAACATAGGCACTCATAATAAATCAAAAATGGATTGTCGTTTAGACTGGTGGTTTGGTTTATTCCTTAGCAATATATAGGCTAAACCAAATTAAACCACTGATAACCGTCATTAACATGGTGCGGTTTGTCCTCACGATGTTATTGGCAGGTTTTGTCAAATGCTCAATGTACTTTTGTCCCTCGTTTGTCCCCCGTCGTTGAAAGCCTCTCATTCTGCCGATATTTGGGGCTATTGAGTGTTAACGACTTGTGAACAAATGCTAATTCGCTTTTTAGGACAAAAACATATAGTGCATCGGAAAGTGATTTTGCGTGGCGATATCATTGATTTCTTCCACCGTGCCAACATCCAGAACATGCAAATGATACTGGGTTTTGTTGAAGGCGACGAAGCCGTCATCAAGCAAGTGAATCAACGTGCCTGACAGTCTGCCATCGTCCTCGTCGTCCTTCTATTGCTTATAGCTCTGATGATATGGGCACTCGTCAGCTTTGGCAGCTATCTGTATTCATTGGTAGCATCTGTCTTCTGATTACCACCAGCCAAACTGACTTCGGCCTGTATCGAGGCAGCTGATGGCCTGCATGTCGTCACCGCTCAGTTCGAAGTCGAAGATGTCAATATTCTCCTGCATCCGCTCCTTGTGGGTGGTCTTGGGGATGGCATCGATGTTACATTGGAGCAGCCAGCGGAGACCTATTTGTGCAATACTTTTACCATGACTGTCGGCAATCTTTCTCAGCACAGGGTCACGGAAGAAGCCGTTCTGTCCACAGGCCAGAGGCGACCATGACTCATGCCATGTGCCGTACTCCTGCAGCAGTTTGTGCATCGTCGATTGCTGGCGATAGACATGAGTTTCTATCTGATTGACGGCAGGAATCACCGTGCATTTATTGACCAGCCGAAGATAGTTGTCATCCAAGAAGTTTGCTATGCCGATAGAACGTAGCAGTCCCATTTTTTGTGCATCCTCCATCGCCTGATACTGGCTGATAAAGTCGCCTGACGGCTCGTGAATGAGGAAGAGGTCTATATACTCCAGCCCAATCTCTCGCAGGGAGTTTTCTATGGAGCGCATCGTGTCGCCATAGCCGTGTGCGCCCCATAGTTTGGTAGTCACAAAAACGTCCTCTCGCTTTAGTCCCGATGCCTTGACTGCCAAGCCCACTTCGTGCTCGTTGCCGTAGCACTGAGCCGTATCGATATGCCGATAGCCAATCTCCAAGGCCTGCTCCACACAATGCTGTGTGATGCGGCAAGGCATTTGGTAGGTGCCGAAGCCTATCATCGGCATCACGTGTCCGTCGTTCAGTCTAATGTACTTCTCCATAGTTTACAATTTCCTTGCAAGTTCTTTGGCCTGGCATGTTGTGGTTGCCATTCCCATATAATCAAGTCCATACAGATGGGCGAACATGCGGATGGAATATTCACCTGCCTCAATCATCCATTTGTCCGGCGCAGCACCCTGGAAAAGAAAGAACAGCCGTTTGCCTTTCATATCCTGGCGGTGGATGGCACCATAGAGACGGTCGAGCAGATTTCGGACGGCACCACTCAGATTGTGCCAATAGACGGGCGAGCCGATCACGATTGTGTCTGCCTGTTTCATGGCTTCAAGCACCTTGTGGAATTCATCGTCATCAAATTTCTGACCGTAGCTGTAGATCTTGTAATCCACCAAGTGGATAGACTCGTACACCCTTCGGTCTAACAGTATCTGTGCCAGATGAACGGTAGCCCCGTTTTTGTGGGGACTACCATTGATGAATAACGTCTTCATATAGCCTTTGGTTTATTCGTAACGTACTTCCCAATCCTTGCGCTCCTGATACATCTGCCAATATTTCTCGGCAATGTTGGCAGGCGCAAAGTGCTCGTTGCCACCGATAACGCCACAAACCATTACCGTACCTACAAATATTCCCTTTGGATCCAACTCATTGTGCATGGCAAGTGTTAGTCCACGAAGTGCAGCCTTGTCGATGGCAAGACAGGTGTAGCCGGGGAAAGGACTGACAGCAGCAACGCCGCCCGTAAGCAGGATGGTACCCTTCTTCTCGGCAAACTCATCTGTAGCGAC
Source organism: uncultured Prevotella sp. (assembly GCA_900314455.1). Lineage (GTDB taxonomy): Bacteria > Bacteroidota > Bacteroidia > Bacteroidales > Bacteroidaceae > Prevotella. Next base: position 4,772 of record OMVI01000026.1, read on the forward strand.
GGCCTTGATACAAGAGAATGCCCCTAAAACGTCAGCCTTGAAGTGGCGCAGCACCTCACTCTCATCCAAGGGTTGTGCATCGGGTGTGGTGACGCCCACATTATACACCAGCACATCGGGGGTGCCCACCTCTTCATGAATCTTCCCGAATGCATTTTTCACACTCTCAGCATCCGTCACATCACATGCTATAGTACTCGTCTCGTAGCCTTTGGCCTCGAAGTCTTTCTGATACTCAGCCAAAGCCTCACTCCTGCGAGCCACCAGCACCACACGGAAATCCTCCTTTGCAAATCTCTCTGCTACGTGATTGCCCAGTCCCTGACCGGCACCAACCACCACAATCGTCTTTTTACTCATTGTCTTATTCTTTTATTTGAAATGATTATTTCTTATATACTTCTCCCTGATCCTTCGTGCTCTCAGGTACGGATGCCAGCTTGCTCAGTCCACTGCGGTCGCCATAAACGGTGAGTTTGTCCAGCTCTGCCGTCAGGGCACGATACTCATTTGTGGTCAGTTCCACATCAGCTGCTCCCAGATTCTCTATGACACGTTCCTCGCGGCGCATACCTGGTATGGGAACCAGTTCGTCGTAGGCCATCATATCCCAAGCCAGAGAAATTTGCGCAGGTGTGCAATGCTTCTCATTGGCATAGCGGTTGATAAGGTCAAGCAACGGCTGGTTGCGCTGCATGTTCTCCTTGTCAAAACGGCTGATGACGGTACGCAGGTCATCGCCCTTGAATTCTGTCTGAGCCGTGTATTTCCCACTCAGGAAGCCATTGGCCATCGGTGAGAAAGCCACAAAACCGATACCCAGTTCTTCGCAAAGCGGCAGCACGTCCTTCTCCCACTGGCGGGCCATCATCGAGTACTCACTCTGAATGGCTGTGATAGGTGTGACGGCATGTGCCTTGCGGATTTGCTCTACGTTAGGTGACGACTGTCCCCAAGCACGTATTTTCCCCTCTTTGATGAGTTTCCCCATCACGTATGCCACCTCTTCTTCATTTCCCTCTCGCATCTGGTGCTCCGTATAGAGGTCGATATAATCCGTCTGCAATCGGCGCAGCTGTCCTTCCAGCGTCTTACGGATGCCTGTCTCGCTGAGTTTATCCTCTTCAAATGTATGTCCTGGTAATTTCTCAGGCCAGAACTTATCCGAAATGATTACCTGCTGGCGAGGCAGTTCCTTCAAGGCCTTTCCTACGAACTCCTCATTCTCAAAATAGCTATACATTTCAGCCGTATCAAAGAAGTTACAGCCCAGTTCAAATGCCTTGTGAACCAGTCTGATGCCCTCCTTCTCGTCTGGGCAGGTGCCGTAGGCATGAGTGAATCCCATGCAGCCCATTCCGATGGCTGAGACTTCCAGATTACCTAATCTTCTTATCTTCATTTTACTGATGTTTTGAATTCCGCTGCAAAGGTACGGCGATTTTCTCAACGTGATATTACGAAAAAGTGTAATAAACTTTAGAAAATCGGAATAAAATACTTTGTTTTAGAGAATAATGTGTAATTTTGCATCAAAAACAAGAACCAATGTTCATACCATTCGTGTCCGACGAGCACCCCGTAGCCCTCTATTCAGGCGTTCCTCCGCAGTACACCAGCGAAGGACTGGCCATCGACTGTGCCTTGGTGCTGCATGTACTGAAGGGCACGGCTCGCCTCCGCTGTAACTTCGAGATGATAGAGGAACAGGCTGACAGCGTGGTGCTGTTCAACCCCGGCGATACTATTAAGGTGGAGCGGCGTTCGCAGGACTTCGAGGTGGAAATTCTGGCCTTCAGCAGCTTTATACAGTTAGCGGCACTTAATCAGCTGGAGAACGTCAGCGTGAATGCCTTGAAAAAGAACATGATTCTTGATACACCTGAGACGGCCTCTGCTGCCACGGGCATGGTACGGGTGCTGAAGCCTGCTATCGATACGTGCAGTGTGCGTGAACTCTGCTTCATCAGCGTCATGCAGCTTCGTGCGTTCTACATGCTCTATCAGGTGATGCTCCGGCGGAATCAGATTGAAGTCGATTCATTTAAAAGCCGTGGCGACGAACTGTTCTTCAGGTTCCGCCAGTTGCTGGCAGAGCATTACCGAGAGTCGCGTAGCGTAGCCTTCTATGCCGACAAACTCTGCATCACCACCCGCTATCTGACTGATATCGTGCAACAGCATTACGGGCGTTCACCAAAGAATGCCATCGACATCTACACCGTGATGCAGATTCGGCTCGACCTGCTACAGTCGGACGTCACCCTGTCGGAACTGGCCAACAAGTACCATTTCTCCAGCCCATCCTTCTTCAGCGACTACTTCCGCCGTAATGCTGGAAGCAGCCCACAGGACTATCGGCAAAAGAACAAAGAATAAAACACTATCATAAGGATTATGACTATACAAGAATTTCGTGACTACATGGCATCGGGCAAGCCTGTCATTGGCGGCTCCGATGTTCACATGATGTTTCATCAGTTGTCGCAGGATGCACTGAAAATCACAGCCGAAATCAACGGCAAGTATCATACACCAGAGCAGTTGCACGATTTGCTGGAGCAACTTTGGGGACGTGAAGTGCCCAAGACGGTAGGAATGTTTCCACCGTTTCACACCGATTGCGGCAAGAATACTGTCATAGGTGAACGAGTATTCATCAACATGGGTTGTAAGTTTCAGGATCAGGGAGGTATCACCATTGACGAGGGCGCACTCATTGGTCACAATGTCGTGCTGGCCACCATCAACCACGACCTAAATCCAGCCAACCGCCAAAGTATGAGCTATGCACCTATCCACATTGGTAAAAATGTCTGGATTGGAGCCAATGCCACTGTGCTTGCAGGCGTGACTATTGGCGATGGAGCCGTAGTGGCAGCAGGTGCAGTGGTGACAAAAGACGTGGAGCCCAATACCATTGTTGGCGGTGTACCTGCCAAGGTGATAAAAAAGATAGAGGCGTAAACAGATGATGGAATA
>OMVI01000031.1 GCA_900314455.1 uncultured Prevotella sp.
ATGCCGGCGACCTCTGCTACGGTGACAAGCTGTAAGCCGAAAGAAAAATTTAAGACCTCTCCAAATGGAGAGGTCTTAAATCTTTTTACGCATCCTTCTGCTTCTCACCCATGCGTGCCTCAACAACGTTGACGACATAGTCGCCGAGCTTCTCGCATTCCTGAATGATGTCCATGTACATTGTTCCGATGGCGTAAGTGTACTTGTGGTCGTTGATGTCGTTGATGTTCTGACTCTTGAGCTGCGAACGATAGTTGTTGATTTCGTTCTCAGTATTGAAGCTCTTGTTGACATCATTGTCCTGCTTATGCCCTACAAGGATGACGTTCATCTGCGTCAGAGCATTGTCGACAAGCTGCATCATCTCGTGCATGTGCTTGTACTGCTCCGGCGTGAAGTCCTCCTTGCCCTTGATGCGACGGTTGATGGTGCGCGCCATGTTGTAGTTTGCATCGCCGATACTTTCTATTTCACTTATCTCACGAAGCATGGCACGGACCTTGTTCTTGGTCTCATCACTCAGATGAGCATCGCTGACCTGGTCGAGATACTTAGCTATCTCTATCTCCATGTTGTCGGATATGCCCTCATACTTCTCGATTCGAGTGAAGAGCTTCGTAAACTTGTCAGTGTCTTTCTCCCCGAGCAGTTCCTCAACCATATGGAACATACGCTGGATACGTATTGCGAAAGAGTGGATTTCCTTCTGGGCCTCGAGCACGGAGAGCTCCGGAGTCTTCATGATACCGGCAGAAATGAAACGCAGACGGAAGTCGTCCTCGTCCTTGTTTGCCTTTGGCTTCCATACCCAGCAGCATATCTTGGCTACCTGATTAACGAAAGGCAGCAGCACAATGGTGTTCGTTACGTTGAAACAGGTGTGGAACGCAGCGAGAGCGAATGTCAAACGGGTCGGCGTTATTGTGGAAGGGTCTTCCGGAACAAGTCCTACGAAACCGCAGGCAAGGTTGACGAAGTGGCGGAAGATGCACAATACCCATATAACACCAAAGACATTGAAGAACAAATGGCCGAAGGCGGCGCGGCGTGCCTCTGTGTTTGCCGTCAAGGCGACGAGGTTTGCCGTCAGCGTCGTTCCTATATTCTCACCCATGACGAGAGCTATGCCGAGGTAGATAGGCAGTCCTGCCTGTGTGCAGAGCATCATCGTGATTGCCATTAACGCCGCGGAGCTTTGCAGAATACACGTCAGGACGGTTCCAAATAAGAGGAACAGGAGTATTGTTCCGAAACTCGTCGGATCGAAACTGCTGAAGAACTTCTGCAAGTCGCCCATATACTCCGGTGGCAACTGCGACTCGCCGAGGGTTGTCAGGGCAAGGAACATGAAGGCAGCACCGAAGAGGAAGTCACCGACATAGCGGTGTTTCTTGGAATAGATGAGTATAAGTCCGAAGAGAAATACCGGCCATACGAACGTGCTTATCTTGAAAGAGAAGCCCGCCGACATAATCCACGCCGTCAGGGTTGTACCGATGTTGGCACCCATGATTACGGAAATGGCCTGCACGAGGGTAAGGAGTCCGGCATTGACGAACGATACTGTCATGACCGTCGTTGCCGTTGACGACTGCACTGCTACGGTTGTGAACATACCGGTGAGGACACCTGAGACGCGGTTTGTCGTCATCTTGCTAAGCACGTGGCGCAGTTGCGGACCCGCCAACTTCTGCAGAGCTTCGCTCATAACCTTCATACCGTACATCAGAAGGGCAAGAGCTCCAACAATTTTCAATAGGAGAATCGTCATATTCTTTATTTCATAGATTGATAATATGTCGTTATTGCTACACTAGATGTTCTATGTTCAACTTTCAATGTTCTAAGTTTCAAAATTCAACTGATTTTATTTTGCAATGTCTTCAGTTTGTTGTATCTTTGCCCATGTGTATCCGCTTGCCTTTTAAGGCGGCAGAACACGAGTGTTGGTAACCTTGAATTGTAAAACTTAATTGTAACGCAAATGAAACAAGTGGTACAAATTCGTTGCAAAAATAATAAAAAAACTTTGAACGTCCCAATAGGAAGCACACTTTCTGAGATTTTTTCTCTTGCGGGATTGAAAATGGGTTACGGTCCAATAAGTTGCAAAGTAAACAACATTGTAGAAGGTATGCACTACAGAGTGTACAACAGCAAGGACCTTGAATTCCTCGATTTGCACACTTCGAGCGGCTCACGCAACTACACACGGTCGCTGTTTTTAGTGCTCTGCAAGGCTGTCCACGACTTGTATCCTAAGTCGAACGTGATGATAGACATACCAGTTTCGAACGGATACTACTGTAACCTGAACATCGGGCACGCAGTTGCAATTGAGGATGTCGACCGCATCAGGGAGCGCATGCAGCAGATTATTGATGCCAAGATGCCTATCCGCCGTTTCGTAGTGCCTACTGAAGACGCCATAAAAATGTTCCAGGAGAAGGGCGACACGTCGAAGGTGAAATTGCTTAAGAGCGCCGGCAAACTATATACAACTTATTATCAGCTTGACGATTATGTAGATTTCTTCTACGGTTCACTGCTCACCAACACATCGCAGATTCACCTCTTCGGGGTCGAAAAGTATTACGATGGCATTCTGCTAAGGCTTCCGTCGAAGGCTAATCCGGCAGAGTTGGGCAAGCTGATAAGACAAGACAAAATGTTCGAAATTTTCAAAGAGCATCACCGTTGGCAGAAGATTATTGGCATTCAGACCGTCGGCGACTTCAACGAAGCTGTCGAAAAGGGACACACGAGTGACCTTATAAACGTCTCGGAGGCACTGCAGGAGAAGAAGATTTCACAAATCGCGGAGACCATAGCCAACAGGAAAGGCACGAAGGTGGTGCTTATTGCCGGTCCGTCGTCATCGGGTAAGACAACGTTCTGCAAGCGTCTTTCTATTCAACTGCTGACAAACGGTATCCGGCCGGTACAGGTTTCACTCGACGATTACTTCGTCGACCGCCACAAAACACCGAAGGACGAAAACGGAGAGTTGGACTATGAGAGTTTGTATGCCCTCAACCTTCCGCTCATCAACGAACAGTTGCAGGCGCTTTTCCGTGGTGAGACGATAGAGTTGCCGAAGTATGACTTCCAGAAAGGCACGAGCACAAAGAGCGGAAAGAAGCTTCATCTCGACGACGACCAGGTGCTTGTGATGGAGGGAATACACGCATTGAACCCAGAACTGACGGCTCAGATACCCGACGAAAAGAAGTTCAAGGTGTATATCTCTGCCCTGACGACGATACTTTTGGACGACCATAATTACATTCCGACAACCGACAACCGACTGCTCCGCCGCATTATCCGCGACGCTAAGTACCGTGGGGCATCGGCACGCGACACCATCCACCGCTGGCCGAGCGTCCGCGCCGGTGAGAACAAGTGGATATTCCCATATCAGGAGAATGCTGACGTGATGTTCAACACGGCAATGCTCTTCGAGCTCGCTGTCATTAAGCAGCAGGCAGAGCCACTTTTGGAGTTGGTTCCGGAGAACTGCGACGAGTACAGTGAGGCTTACCGGCTTCGCAAGTTCTTGGGTTACATACATCCGATACCCACCCGTTCGCTTCCGCCGACAAGTTTGTTGCGTGAGTTCCTGGGTGGTAGTTCGTTCAAGTACTAGACCTCCCCCGGCCCCTCCGAAGGAGGGGAGCAAGTTAATTGATTTGTGGATATGAATTTGGATGGTATAAACCATAATTAGATTTATAAATTGGCGAACGAGAATTATCAACTTAGAGAGCGGCTGCCTGAGCTCGATTACCTGAAGTGCGTATTCATCCTGCTGATGATTACGTTCCACCTTGTGTACATAGAGCAGCTTTATCCTACTGCCAAGGAGGTCGTCTACACGTTCCATATGCCGGGTTTCCTGATTATATCGGGCTACCTCATGAACGTATGGAAGTCTCCGAAATCGTTCGGTCGTATGCTTCTCTTCCTCGCGATACCATATATTATAATGGAAAGCGGGTACATTGTCATGGCGTCGATACTGCATATAAGCGACCATATCGATGCCTTGACACCGGTTGTATTCGCCGAAAAGCTGTTCATTCATCCGCTCGGACCGTATTGGTACTTGCAGACAATGATTGTATGCGGCGCCATCTACTACTTCGTCGTTCACAATACCAAGCACAGCGTGGCTGCCAATATGCTCGTAATAGCGTTCGCCTACTATCTCGTTTCGCGTTGCGGAATTGTCAGTTTGTCGTCGGCCTACTACTTCCTGGGCGGCGCTGTTCTACGAATGACGGGCATACGATTCACTCATTTCTTCAGTAAGACGCTGGTGTCGGTATTTGCCTTCATCGTCCTCGTCGCATGCGTCGACACTTACGACCGTGCTACTATTGAAGGAGTGTTCATCGTTTACTGTGCTATTTGCATGCTGCTGTACTTCTTTAAGTTCATAAAGGGACGGTTGCGGGAGCTCCTGACGTTCCTCGGGCGCAACTCTCTGGTGCTGTATATCTTCTCGCCGATATTCACAATCCTCTGCAAGAAGATGGTGCCATACCTGCAATTCGACCCGACGGGAATGATTTTCCTCGCTTTGTCGCTTGTAGTCTGTGTCGGAGGAAGTCTGCTCATCGCCTTCATTCTTGATAAGACGCGCTTGTCGCTGTTCATTTTCGGTAAGCGGAAAGTTATTTCTCCCTTTGCAGAAAATAAGCAATGAAAAGTTTGATATTTGGAAAATAATATCTATTTTTGCATTCGAACTAAATTAAAAGACTATTGACCATGTCAGAAGGAATAGCTGTAAAGGAACTGGGCGAGGTGGTTGTACGCTTCTCAGGTGACTCCGGCGACGGCATGCAACTTGCCGGAAACATATTCTCAACAATATCAGCAACAGAGGGAAACGGCATCTCCACGTTCCCCGATTACCCTGCCGACATTCGTGCTCCGCAAGGTTCTCTGACCGGAGTGAGCGGCTATCAGGTTCACATAAGCGACGATATTGACGAGAACCTGACACCGGGCGACAAATGCGACGTACTCGTTGCCATGAACGCGGCAGCTCTGAAGACTCAGATAAAGAATGCCAAGCCGACTGCAACGATAATCATCGACACCAATTCGTTTAAGGAATCAGACCTCAAGAAAGCGGAGTTCAAGAGCTACGACTATCTTGAAGAGCTCGGCATCGACCGTGACCACGTCGTCGCATGCCCTATAACGACGATGGTGAAGGAAGCGCTTAAGGACTCAGGGCTCGACAATAAAACAATCCTCAAGAGCCGTAATATGTTCGCTCTTGGTATCGTCTGCTGGCTTTTCAACCGTCACCTCGAATACGGCCGTGACTTTCTGAGGAAGAAATTCGCTAAAAAACCGAAGATTGCGGAGGCCAACATAAAGGTCCTTGAAGCAGGGTGGGACTACTGCGAGCACACGCAGGCTTCGGTTCCGGCTACATATCGAATTGAAACACGCAAGAAACACCATGGCAGATATATGGACATCACGGGCAACAAGGCCACAGCCTACGGTCTTATTGCTGCCGCCGAAGCTGCCGGTCTGAAACTTTATTTAGGCTCGTATCCTATCACTCCCGCTACGGATATACTTCATGAGCTTGCCAAGCATAAATCTTTGGGAGTCATAACGGTGCAGGCTGAGGACGAACTTGCTGCCTGCGCGTCAGCTATTGGAGCTTGTTTCGCTGGTGCTTTGGGTGTCACATCGACTTCAGGACCTGGCATTTGCCTTAAGTCGGAAGCAATGAACCTTGCCGTGATGGACGAGTTGCCGCTCGTCATTATTGATGTTCAGCGTGGTGGTCCGTCAACGGGTCTGCCGACGAAAGCCGAACAAACCGACCTGCTGCAAGTGCTTTATGGCCGCAACGGAGAAAGTCCGATGCCGGTGATTGCCCCAAAGAGTCCGACAGATTGTTTCTACTGTGCCTACCTAGCCTGCAAGATAGCTGTCGAGCACATGACTCCGGTCGTATTGCTCAGCGATGCCTTCATTGCCAACGGCTCAGCTGCATGGCGGCTGCCGGTAGAGGGAGAACTGCCAAAGATACATCCGCATTATGCCACAGAGGACATGCGTGGTCATTATTCACCGTATCATCGCGATGAAAAGACACTCGCCCGCTACTGGGCGATACCTGGAGAGCAAGGCTACGAGCACATTCTCGGTGGTCTGGAGAAAGATGGTGATACGGGAGAAATATCCAACAATCCTGAAAACCACAACAAGATGGTACACCTCAGACATGAGAAGGTGCAAAGGATTGAGGTTCCGGACCTCGTCGTTCAAGGTGATGCCGAAGATGCCGACCTGCTTATTGTCGGATGGGGAGGCACATACGGACACCTCTACACGGCCATGCAGGCTCTCCGTTCGGAAGATCATCGCGTGGCACTGGCACACTTCGAGTTCATCAATCCACTGCCGAAGAACACCGCCAAAGTACTCAAACGATACAAGAAAGTTGTCGTCTGCGAGCAGAACCTCGGTCAATTTGCCGGTTATCTGCGTGCGCATATCGACGGTTTCGTACCTCTTCAATACAACGAAGTGAAAGGACAGCCTTTCAAGGTAGAAGAACTTGTGAAGGCTTTGACCTCTCTAAGCCTCCCCGAAGGAGAGGATGCCTAATCGCCTAATTAAATAATTGAGACAAGCCGTATGACCAAAAGCAATCCAGAAATGAATAATCCAAATATGTTAAGTAACCAAAAGCCTCCCCTTGGGGGAGGTTTGGAGAGGTTTCCCGAATCGCCCTTATCTCCCGCCTCTTTCAAGAAGGGACAGCCACGGTGGTGTCCAGGCTGCGGCGACCACTTCTTCCTGGCATCGCTCCACAAGGCAATGGCAGAACTGGGTGTACCTCCTTACGAGATAGCCGTCATCTCCGGCATAGGCTGTTCGAGCCGTTTGCCATACTACATGAGCACTTACGCAATGCAGACGATACACGGTCGTGCAGCTGCAATTGCCACCGGAGCGAAGATTGTGAACCCAAAGCTCACCATTTGGCAGATAAGTGGCGACGGCGACGGGCTTGCTATAGGCGGCAACCATTTCATTCATGCAAACCGAAGGAATATCGACATAAACATGATACTGCTCAACAACCGCATCTATGGGTTGACAAAGGGACAGTATTCACCGACTTCGCCGCGCGGCTTTGTATCCAAGTCGAGCCCATACGGCACGGTCGAGGACCCATTCCGACCTGCTGAGCTCGCCTTCGGAGCACGCGGTCACTTCTTTGCACGTGCCGTGGCAAGCGACAGTAAGGGCACTATCGAAATACTGAAAGCAGCTTATCATCACAAAGGGGCGTCTGTTTGCGAAATCCTTCAGAACTGTATGATATTCAACAATGGCGCTTACGACCCTATCTACACTAAAGATGGACGGAAGAAAAATGCCATTTACGTTGAGCATGGCAAGCCTCTCGTATTCGGAGAGAACAATGAATATGGACTTATGCAGGAGGGTTTCGGACTCAAAGTAGTGAAGATTGGCGAGAACGGAATAACCATCGACGACATACTTGTTCATGATGCGCACTGCCAGGACAGTACCCTTCAGCTCAAATTGGCTATGATGGACGGCACAAATGGATTTCCGGTAGCACTCGGAGTAATACGTGATGTGCCCGCTCCGACATACAATGATGCCGTGAACGAGCAGATAGAGGAAGTCAAACAAAAGAAGAGCTATCACACTTTTGCCGAACTTCTGGAGACTAACGATATTTGGGAAGTAAAGTAAGTGAAGTCTATTCGCTTCGTAAAAGTTATGCTCTCGAATTGCTTTATTTCATCGAATCGTACCATTCTTTGATGCTTTCGCGGAGCTTCTTCATGTCCGGAGCCTTTGTCTTTCCTGTATTCACTGCTTTCATCATATACGTGTGTATACTCATCTGGGGCTCCGGCGGCAGTGAGACAAAAGATGTCAGCGGGCAAAATTATCCATTGAAATCCGCAAAAACCTTAAAACTAATAAACTAGCGACGTGCAAACTTGTTCAAGTTAACTATTTTTCGTACCTTTGCAGGCTGTTTATTACGAGAAAAAATGAAGAAACTATATATTGAGACTTACGGTTGCCAGATGAATGTTGCCGACTCTGAGGTCGTGGCAAGTATCATGCAGATGGCAGGCTATGAGCCTACGGACAACGAGGAAGAAGCTGATGCCATCTTCCTGAACACATGTTCCGTACGTGAGAATGCAGAGAACAAGATATACCATCGTCTCGAACAGCTCCATGCCAGGCAGAAATCACACCACCATGCATCGCAGGATGGACAACAGGCGGTGCCTGTAAAGCCTATCCTCGGTGTCCTCGGTTGTATGGCAGAGCGCGTGAAGGACGACCTCATTCGCAATCATCATGCCAATCTGGTGTGCGGTCCGGATGCTTATTTGAACCTTCCGGATATGATTGCTCAGGTCGAAAACGGTACTCCAGCTATGGATGTCGTCCTTTCGAAGACGGAAACATACCGCGACATAATTCCGACGCGTATCGGCCCGGGGCGTGTCAGTGGTTTCGTGAGCATCATGCGTGGCTGCAACAACTTCTGCCACTACTGCATTGTGCCTTACACTCGTGGCCGTGAGCGGTCCCGCGATGTGGAGAGCATACTCCGTGAAGTTCGTGTTCTGCACGACAAAGGCTATAAGGAGGTGACGCTCCTTGGGCAGAATGTCAACTCGTATGGACTGCACGTCAAGGCCTCCCCCTGTTCCTTCGCCGACCTCCTTCGCAAGGTAGCAGAAGCTGTTCCGGACATGCGCGTACGCTTTACGACTTCCAACCCTGAAGATATGAGCGAGGATATACTGCATGCCATAGCCGAAGAGCCTAACCTCTGTCATCACATTCACTTCCCGGCGCAGAGCGGTTCGAACAAAGTGCTGCACGACATGAACCGTAAGTACACCCGTGAGGAGTATCTTCAGAAGGTTGATGCCATAAGGAGAATTATCCCGGACTGTGGTTTGACGACCGATATCTTTGTCGGCTATCACGGCGAAACTGAAGAGGACTTCGAGCAGACGATGTCTCTTGTCCGTGAAGTGGGCTTCGACTCAGCTTTCATGTTCAAGTATTCAGAGCGTCCAGGCACATACGCAGCCAAGCATCTGCCAGACGATGTGCCCGAGGATGTCAAGATTTGCCGCTTGAACAAGCTCATCCACTTGCAGAACGAGATTTCTGCTGAGCGCAACAAGGCTGATGAAGGCAAGGAGTTCGATGTATTGCTGGAACGTTTCGGCAAACGAAACCACAACCAACTCATGGGCCGCACGCAGCAGAACAAGGCTGTGATAATCGACCGGGCGGGACATCACATTGGCGAGACGGTGCGTGTCCGCATCACCGGTTCTACCAGCGCCACCCTCTTCGGAGAGGTTATCGAGAATTAGTATCTTATTATTTATAATCTTGGTTAACTGGCATTATATTGCTTAGTTAATCAAACACCCTCCCCTTGGGGGAGGCTTGGAGAGGAAAAGATGAAAGAATTCCTACAAGTCTTGCGGCGTTTCGTTCCGCCATACAAGAAATACATTGTGCTGACGGTTGTCTTCAACCTGCTCTCGGCACTGCTGAACATATTCTCGTTCGCTACCCTTATCCCTATCTTGCAAATACTCTTCAAGACCGACGGGGGAGTGAAGGCAACAAAATTGATGGCGTGGGGCTCCGGCAGCCTTAAGGATGTACTGTCGAATAACGCTAACTACTACGTCAGCGAGCTAATCGACTACGTCGGACAATCGAACACGCTGCTCATCATCGGACTCTTCCTGGCTGTTGCCACACTGCTGAAGACGGGTGCATACTTCCTCAGTGCCGCAGCGCTGATACCGGTCCGCACCGGTGTTGTACGTGACATCCGCAACCAACTCTACCGAAAGATAACGTCGTTGCACCTTGGCTTCTTCTCGGAGGAACGCAAGGGCGACATCATAGCTCGTATGACAGGTGACGTTCAGGAGATAGACAACTCCATTATGTCGTCTTTGGAGATGCTGTTCAAGAACCCTATCCTCATAATCATCTACTTTGCGACCCTCATCTTCGTGTCGTGGCAGCTCACTTTGTTCACCGTTGTGTTTGTGCCGATATTCGGATGGTTCATGGGAGTTGTAGGACGTAAGCTCAAGGCACAGTCTATCAAGGCGCAGTCGCTGTGGAGCGATACCATGAGTCAGGTCGAAGAAACGCTTGGCGGACTACGTATCATCAAGGCGTTCACAGCTGAAGACAAGATGAACAACCGCTTCGACAAGGTCAATTCGGAGTATCGTGACGACCTGACACGCGTGAACACCCGTCAGGCTATGGCTCACCCGATGAGCGAATTCCTTGGTACGGTGATGATAATCATTGTCCTTTGGTTTGGTGGTACGCTCGTACTGCGTGACAATCCGGTCATCACGGGTCCTACATTTATATATTATCTCGTCATACTCTACAGTATCATAAACCCGCTGAAAGACTTCTCGAAGGCAAGCTACAATATTCCGAAGGGCCTCGCCTCTGTCGAGCGTGTCGACAAAATACTGATGGCTGAGCCTGAGATAGTCGATAAGCCGAACCCAGTGCATATCGAAGACTTCAAGCATGAGATAGAATTCCGCCACGTCTGGTTCGCTTATGGTGACAGCAAAACCGAGAACGGCGAGCCCCATTGGGTGCTCAAGGACATCAACCTCAAGATTCCAAAAGGCAAGACGGTGGCTCTCGTTGGGCAGAGCGGTGGCGGCAAGTCGACACTCGTTGACCTCATACCGCGTTTCTATGATATTCAGAATGGCGAAATACTTATCGACGGCGTCAATGTCAAGGACCTTGCCTTGCACGATTTGCGAAGTCTCATCGGCAATGTGAACCAAGAGGCAATCCTCTTCAACGACACATTCTATAATAATATAACGTTTGGCGTCGATAATGCGACAAAGGAAGAAGTCGTCAGAGCTGCCAAGATAGCCAATGCCTACGACTTCATCATGGAGTCGGAGAAAGGCTTCGACACTAATATCGGTGACCGTGGCGGCCGCCTGTCGGGTGGTCAGCGGCAGCGCATCTCCATCGCCCGCGCCATACTTAAGAACCCGCCGATACTCATTCTCGATGAGGCTACATCGGCTCTCGATACCGAAAGTGAACGCCTCGTGCAGGATGCGCTCTACAAACTCATGAAGACGCGCACCACTGTTGCCATCGCCCACCGTCTGTCGACTATCCGCAACTCCGACGAAATATGCGTCCTCCACGAAGGCGAGATTGTCGAGCGTGGCACCCATGACGAGCTCATGGCACTCGGCGGTTACTACAAGAAGTTGCACGATATGCAAGAATGAAAATAAATGGTTTACCGAATATTCTACATAATAAGTCTGTTGCCGTTGCGGGCACTGTACGGATTGGCCGACGTGCTGGCGTTCCTTACCTACCATATAGTAAGGTACAGGCGGGGCGTTGTGCGCTATAACCTTACCAGTTCATTCCCAGAGAAGAGCAAAAAGGAAATCAAGAGCATTGAGAAGCAATTCTACCGCTGGCTCTGCGACTACTTCTTCGAGGCGGTGAAGCTGTTGAGTATCAGCGAAGACGAGCTGAACCGCCGTTTCACAATCACCAACAGCGATGAGATAGAGGACTGCTTTGAGCACGGGCAGAATTGCGCCGCCATCCTCGGACACTACTGCAACTGGGAGTGGCTATCGTGTGTTGGCAAGGATTTGCCCAAGAACCGCATGGTGGGACTTATCTACCATCCGTTGCGCAACGACGCTTTCGACGACCTTTTCAAGCGAATACGCTCACATGAGCCCAACGGCGTGCCCGTGAAAAAGAAGGATATACTTCGCCTTTTGGTCACTTACCGCCGCGAGGGGACGATGAACCTCTTCGGATACATCAGCGACCAGGTGCCGAAGTGGGAGAACATACATCTCTGGTTGCCTTTCCTGAACCACGATACACCAGTGTTCATAGGTGGTGAGAAGATTATGCGCAAGATGAACGACGCCGTCTACTATGCCGAGCTGACACGTCCGAAGCGTGGTTATTATTCCCTCACATACCAGTTGATAACCAAGGAGCCTAACAGTCTGCCCGAATTCGAGATTACGAAACGCTTCTTCCGGATGCTGGAGGAAACCATCCGTCGTGAGCCGGCATATTATCTGTGGACTCATAACCGCTGGAAGCGAACCCACGAGGAATTCAACCACCGTTTCGAGATTGTCAACGGCAGGGTCGTTCCAAAGAAACACGAAGAGGAATAGATGTCTGTTATAACCACGATAAATCCAAAGTACGAAAGTGAACGCACCCTCATAGAGTCCCTTCCGGAGCATTTCGGAGAGGGTGAGGTCGTCTATGCCGGTCGCAACGAGATACGGCGGTTCGTGTGGAAGGGCACCGTCGTGGTTGCAAAGCGTTTCAAGCGGCTTGGCTTCATCAGGAAAATAGTCTACACCTACTTTCGTACTAACAAAGCATTGCGCAGCTACAGCAATGCAATGGAGATTATCCACCGTGGCATGAGGACGCCGGAGCCTGTCGCATATATTAATGTAAAGAGCCACGGACTTATCAAAGATTTATATTATTTGTCGTTAGAGACGAAGGCAAAGGACATCAAGAGTGAGCTCATCGACAAGAAGCAATACGACGAAAAACTACTGAACGCATACGCAAAGTTTGTCGCCGAGCTTCATGAGAGAGGTATACTTCACCGCGATTTGAACCCGACGAACGTCCTTTATGAGTCTGACGGCAATGGCGGATACACATTCATGCTCATTGATACCAACCGCATGACATTCTACGGCGGTCCCGTTCCGAAGGCTGAATGCATGGAAAACCTGACGCTCTTCTGGTGGCTGACCCCCGTCTACCGTGCCGTTCTCAACTCCTATGCAGCGGAACGGGGTTGGACTAAAGCCGACATCGATGAGGCAATACACGTAAAGGAAGTCCATGATGCTCGTTGGATACGTCGCAAGAAATTCACGGCTCACTTCAAACGGCATAGCAAACAATAAACACTCCATAATAACACATCACCAAATACCTATCACCTGAACCATGGATTATTACATAAAGATAGCAACACCGAATAAGGCTAAGGCCGACATCGACGAAATATCGCAGCAACTGGGCTACACAAACCTGTCGCTCCACGACTACGGCAGCGGTGGAGTAGGGCGTTTCCTCACCAAACTGTGTGCCGTTTTCCGCATTTTGACGGCACTGAAGAAAGGCGACGTTCTGTTCCTTCAGTACCCCATGAAGAAGTTCTACAAGATGGCAACGGTGTTCGCCCATGCCAAAGGAGCTAAGGTTGTCACCGTCATCCACGACCTCGGTGCTTTCCGCCGTCATAAGCTGACACCGGAGCAGGAAAACCGCCGTCTCTCTAAAACCGACTTCCTGATATGCCATAACGATACTATGGCAAGCTATCTGCGTGCCCACGGCTTCAAGGGAAGGCTTCATAGCCTGGAGATTTTTGATTATTTGGCCGGTCCAAAGTCCCTTAAGACCTCCCCCAACCCCTCCGAAGGAGGGGAGAATAATAATTGTTCTGTTGCAGAGACTGCCACAAAACATACTTCTGTCTCCCCTCCTTCGGAAGGGTCGGGGGAGGTCCCAGTCCACATAGTTTACGCCGGCAACCTTGGAATGTGGCGTAACGAATTCCTGTATCACCTCGATGGCGTCGTCAACAACTGGATATTCGACCTTTACGGCAATGGCTTCGATGCAGAAAAGAACGTCTGCAAGAACCTCGTCTACCATGGTTTCATAGCCAGCGACGACTTTATTAGTAAGGTACATGCCAACTTTGGGCTTGTATGGGACGGCGCATCCGTTGACGAGTGCACAGGTGCTTGGGGCGAATACCTGAAGATTAATAATCCTCACAAGACCTCTTTCTATCTCCGCGCCGGCATTCCCGTCATCGTGTGGAGTCAGGCTGCGATGGCACCGTTCGTCAGAAAGTACCGCGTCGGTATCGTCATCGACAGCATCCGTGACATTGACAAACGGCTTAAGGAACTCACTGCCGACGAGTATAAGTCTATTCACGACAATGCCGTGGCTATGAGCAAACGTCTTGCCGATGGCTATTACATAAAGGCAGGCCTCAAAGTTGCCCACGATTACTTCGCAAAAAGATAGCAAATCATCCTATCATCCCATCATCTTATCATCCAACTTGAAAACCATCCTTATCATAACACGCGACCCAGTCATCAATTTCAGGCAGATGCCGAATGCCGATGGCACGACGACAGACGGGCGCTACCGTTTCGTCATCAATGATTACGATGCCGAAGCCGACTTCGTTGTCGTCTCCGGAAAAGGTCTGCGTGAGCCCCATACCTTCCATATCGCACCGCGGAACACCATCCTGTTGACCGGTGAGCCATACGGAATACTTGCTTATCCACATGGTTATTGCCACCAGTTTGGACTCGTCTGCTCATGTCAGCCGCAGATTAAAGACGCCAACGTTGCATACACGCCCGCCATTCTACCGTGGTATGTCGGAGTGGACTTCAACAGTGATGGCACCGTGCGGTTCACGAAGGACTACAACGGTATAGCGAACGCAAAGCCAAAGAAGACAAAACTCATCTCAGTAATATCGAGTACGAAGGCATTCTCGCGCGGACACGTCGACCGCCTGCGCTTCATCAGGAAACTGCACGACCGCTATGGGGATGCTATTGACATCTTCGGGCGTGGCTACCGTGACTTTGCCGACAAATGGGACGTGCTCGCTCCGTACAAGTATCATATCGTTATCGAGAACTCAACATCTGATTTCTACTTTACTGAGAAACTTTTCGACTGCTATCTCGCTGGCACTTATCCGCTCTATCACGGTTGCCGGAACATCACCGACTACTATCCTGCTGACGCGATGACACGCATCGACATCCGCAACTTCGACGAAACGGCAGCGACGATAGACCGCATTATGACAAGCAACGAGTTCGAAGAGAAGCAGAAACAGCTGGAGCAGTGCAAGCAACTGTCGCTGAATAAGTATAATCTGTTCAACGAAATCGCCCGTGCCTGCGACAAACTCGACGCTGACGGACAAAAGACTGATGTGTTGCTGAAGCCTGCAAGCAACTTCGTAAGCCTTCACAACCTGTGGCTTTATACCTTTGGAAGAAACTATTATAAACTCTTGTCGAAAATAGGAAACAAATGACTATAATAGCAAAGAACGTCGAACTGATGACACGCAAGAACTGGATAGACTGGATGAAGGTAATTGGCATCACCGCAGTGGTATGGGGATACTTCTTCCCCGACGGCATGTCCGACTTTATCTATGCGTTCAACGTCCCTGTGTTCTTCGTTATCTCAGGCTATCTGACGAAAGAAGACCGTGGCATGAAGGAGAATGCGCATAAGGTTGCGGTTGCTTTGGTGATACCGTACCTGCTCCTTGCCCTCATTAAAGTTGCCGGTTACGTATTCAAGCATATAACCGACGGCAAGGCATTGTATTCCCTTCTATTTGTCCTCACCGGTGTTCACGACTACAACGGCATATCGGGCTGCAACAATTTGTGGTTTGTCTACACGCTCATCATTATCAAACTGCTATTTCCTTTGATACGAAAGCGCCCCGTACTGATAGCCATTCTCGCCTTTGCGAGCCTTGTTTGCGGCAAGTTCTATGCCGATTTAGACGTTGATATTGCGTGGGCGATATCCGACGTACTGCTTTCTTTCCCCTTTTTTGCACTCGGTTAT
Organism: uncultured Prevotella sp.; assembly: GCA_900314455.1. Classification (GTDB taxonomy): domain Bacteria; phylum Bacteroidota; class Bacteroidia; order Bacteroidales; family Bacteroidaceae; genus Prevotella. The sequence goes on from OMVI01000031.1 coordinate 15,811, forward strand.
CTGCTCAGATATGCCGGTCGTCGTAACAATATGGTAAGCCGTGGAATGCATGCGTTCTCCAGTCCGACCATCGGGCGCAGTGTTTTCTTCCCCGTCTGGTTCATTTTCACAGCGTTGCTGACATTCTTTCTAAGCTCATTCAACGGCGAAGTACACATGTTTTCGGCGCATTACGGCAACAATATATTCCTATTTCTTGGCGCATCGATAACCGGAATCATTATGATTGGCAGTTTGTCGATGTGGCTCAACAAGGTGCATTGGAGCGGATTGCGCATCATCTCAACAGGAACGATAGTCATCCTGACATTCCACCGTGAGTTCGTCCATCCGCTTTCGAAGCTCATCGATAAGCTCGACATCAATATCTTAGAGCGGAACCTGTTGATATTTGTGTTGTCGGTGGCAATAGTCCTCGTGTTCGTTCCTATCATAATGATACTCGAACGCTATGTCCCGATGCTCGTAGGCAAGAGAAAATGAAATTCATTTAGGCTATGAAGATAACAGCAGTAGTAGTAACATACAATCGTTTGGAACTTCTTAAGCACGGCATCGAGTGCCTTAAGAAGCAGCGGAAGCTATCGAACATAATCATCGTCAACAATGGTTCGACGGATGGGACGACAGAGTGGCTAAAGGAAGCCTCCCCCTGCCCCTCCGAAGGAGGGGAGAAGAAAAACAGTTCTGCGGCAAAGACTCCCACAAAGCATACTTCCATCTCCCCTCCTTCGGAGGGGTCGGGGGAGGCCCCTGCGGCTTTAACAGTCATCCACCAATCCAACGTGGGTGGCTCCGGTGGCTTCTACACTGGCATTAAGGCTGCTTACGAGAGCGGTGCCGACTGGATTTGGTGCATGGATGACGATGTATTCCCGCGCGAAGACTGCTTAGACAGATTACTGGAGCATATAGACGAGCCGAACGCTGGTATCCTTTCGCCTCGCAGAATACTTGATGGCAAGGTCTTCACGCATGAGTTCTGCCACTTCAATTTCACCAATCCGTTCGCAAGTATGCATGGGAAGAAGTTAGGAGTCTCTGCGGGCTCATCATCCACAAAACATACCTATATCTCCCTTCCTTCGGAGGGGAGGGGGGAGGCCTTACCCATCGTCGGCTGCGACTTCGAGGGCCCATTCATAAGTCGGAAGGTAGTCGAGAAGATAGGACTGCCGAACAAAGAGCTGTTCATATTTTGTGATGACACCGACTATTGCTTGCGGGCGCACCTTGCAGGGTTCAACCTTTATTACATCCCCGACGCACTGATGGATAAGCATCTGTTCTTCTCCGATGACACGTGGACGACACGCAACCAGAAGAAGAAGTGGAAACGCTACTACCAGATACGCAATGAGACGTACATGAACCACCACTATGGCAATAACTGGGGCGTACGTTATCTCCGCGGCTTGCTTGGTGTCGTCGGCTATTATATTCCTGCCCTACTCTCCATGCCTTTCACAAAAGCTTGGAAGATGAGTGACCTGAAAGTCTTATGGCAGGCATACCAGGATGGAATACACGAGAGGTTGGGGAAGAGATAAGATTTATTACCTCTTAAAGCTTCTTCACCAGCCTCTTGAGGGCTGAGCGGCGGTACTGCTTGCGGACCTCAGGCAGCAGTTCCTTGTAGTTGTGGTCGGGGTCAAGGATAAGCTGACCGTGGTTCGTAGGAGCCATGACAGGAGTCATATAGTCGTCGCCATACTGCGTGCGGAGGAACTTATCATACTCTGACGGGATAGGCACCTCCATGTTTTCGAACGGCACCCACAGCGTATTGTCAAAGATATGCTTGTCGAAGATGAGCTTGTCGCCGTCGTTGCCGAGTTGCGCCACGCGGTCGGCTTCGTCCCAAGTACATGTGCGTAGCTTTTCTATGGCGGGCTTCATGAGGTTGTAAAAGCCATATTCCTTTACCTTGCTGCGCCACTTGTACTTACGGAACACCTGTCCGATGCGACCCGACCATAGTATAGGATAGTCTATACTCTTCAGCATTTTCATCCTTGTGTGCGAGAATTTCAGCACGTCTTGCAGTACTGCTGGGTCTTCCGGAACGCCTTCAAATGGGAAAATATCAATGAAGATGCCCTGATTCCACGGACGGTAAGAGTCAGATGGACGAATGCCGGCAGTGTCGCTGCGACGCAATTGGGCATGTGTACGAGCGTAATGCACATCGGTCTTCGCCGTCTGATAGAAGTATGGCTCCTTGAAATACTTCGGGGCGATAGCCTCCAAGCGGTCGAAGTCAGGACGTGGCATACTTATGTCCATGTCATCGTCCCAAGGTATGTATCCCTTATGTCGTACCGCGCCGAGCATTGTACCACCGTCGCACCATAGACGTAGGTTGTTCTCCTTGCAGATTTCTATCAGTTTATGGAACATATCTAGCTGAATGTTCCATATTTTCTTCATCTTTGCAGATATATAATACCCGTTGCGGGTCTCAGGTTCTAAGTTTACTAAGTCCATAACAGCCTCTCCTATCCCCTCCGAAGGAGGGGAATATATTAAATGTTATGTTGCTTCTAAAAATAAATGTTTATCATGCAAGTCTCCTTCTCCCCTCCTTTGGAGGGGTGGGGGAGGCTTTTTAGTTCATATACCGGCAATCCACCACCGTCTTCGAAGTCTTCTTGTCGATATCCTTGAACTCAGGCCATGCGGTCGTGATGACAAGCGAGTCGGCCTTGTCGAGGATTTCCTTGAAAGTCGGAATGTAGTCGATGGTGAGGTCGGAATACTTCTTCTTGAACTCGTCAATAGCTACTGGGTCGTAGCCAATGATATTATTGTAGCCACGGCGGTTGAGCTCACGCACAATCTTTGCACTCGGAGTGTCGCGCACGTCGTCACTTCCCGGCTTGAAAGAAAGACCTAGAATACCGATAGTCTGGCTCTTGTCGTCACCGATATGACGGATAATCTTATCAGCAATGAACTTCGGCATATTGTCGTTGGTAGCTATTACGTTCTTCAGAATCTGCGCATCGAAGCCCGCAGTCTTGGTAACGGCATAGAGAGCGTTGGTGTCCTTAGGCAGACAATAGCCTCCGTAGCCACAGCCCGGGTAAACGTATGATGCCATGGTGGCACCACCCCAGCGCTTGTCCATGTGCAGAATGTGGAACGCCTCGGCAATGTCGATACCGCCAATGGTATCAGCCACGACGCTCATCTCGTTGCTATAGCTGATGAGTGTTGCAAGAAGCGTATTTGACAGATACTTGATGAACTCACCGGTGTTGAGCGATACACAGAATACCGGTTCCTTGACAGAAGCGTAAATCTTGCGGAGAATACCGGCGGAACGGTCGTCACTGACACCGAGGACTATGCGGTCGGCATTCATGAAGTCGTCCCAGCAGTGGCCTTCACGCAGGAACTCAGGGTTGTTGGCAACGCCCAAATCCTCGCCTACGCGCATTCCCTTCTCCTTCAGATGCGGGATAATCTTGCGCTCCGTCGTCGATGGTGGAATCGTAGATTTGACAACGAGAACCTGATACTTGTCTTTCGGGCGCACTGCGAGTGTTTCGTCGATGGCACCGAGCAGATATGTAAGGTCAGCCTGACCGTCCTTGCCGTACGGAGTGCCTACGCAGTAGTACACGCAGTCGCTCTCAGCAACAGCCTTTGCAAGCTCCGACGAGTCGATAGGGAAGAAGTCATTGTTCAGATGACGTGTCAATGCGTCGTCAAGGCCCTCCTCAAGGAACGGCAGTTTACCGCCTTTGATGGTGTCGAGACGATCCTTGTTGACTTCAACGCCATAAACCTTATGACCATACTCAGCAAAGCCGAGTGACGTGGTGAGCCCAACGAAGCCTAATCCGAAAATTGTTATTACCATTTGTATTCGCCCTCCTCGCTCTCTTTAAGGAATTGCAGGAATCTGTGGACACCCTCTTCAACAAGAATAGTCGGATTGTAGCCCAGTATACGGTGCGCTTTGCTGATGTCAGGGCAACGGCGCTGCGGATTGTTGGTAAGGTATTCCTTGTCGTCCGACGTTGCATACTTCACCTGACCATTGTAACCGAATATCTCCTTGCCTGCTTTGGTGTAAATCTCGGCAAGCTGTGCGATTGTAATCTCTGGCTTCTCAATGCCGATATTGAAGTAATCGTAAGAGCCGTGGAGAAGTATCTTGAAGTAGCCGCATACAGAATCGGCGATGTAACAGAAGGTACGGGTTGGCGTTCCGTTTGAAAGAATCTCTATGTCGCGGCCTTCCATGACAGCAAGGGCGAAGTCTGCCGGTACACGCTTGTCGCCGATGCGCATGCCAGGACCGTAGTTGTTGAACGGACGGACAACGCCGAGAGGCAGATTGTACTTCTGCGCGAACAGCATGCACATTGTCTCGCCGAAGCGTTTCGACTCGTCGTAGCATGAGCGTGGACCCGTTGCGCAGACATAGCCGTAGTAGTCCTCCGATGTCGGTACGTGGGCAGCGTCAGGATTGCCGTAGAGCTCACTCGACGAGAAGAACAGGAAGCCACGGAGAGGTTTCTCGCAGTAGAAGTCGAGCAGACGGCGCAGCCCCCAGATGTTGGCGTCGAGCGTCTCGATAGGATACTTGCGGTAGAACATCGGCGATGCAATGGAAGCCATGTGGATAATCATGTCCGCTTTGTCGGCACCTTCTACGTCGGCAATGTTGTCCTTGATGATGTCGAACTTCTGGATTTCAATCTTTGGATTAGCCTCCAGTTTTTGAATCCATCCCGGACGTCCGAGCATGAAATTGTCGAGACCTATAACCTTATTGATGCCCAACTCGTCGGCCTCTTGCGCAAAGAAGTGCATCATGTAATAACCAAGGAAGCCCGCACAACCTGTTATCAGGACTGTCGAACCATTGAATTTAGCGCGCTCCTCTTCGGTAAGTCCGTTGAGTGTGTGCTTGATGTCGTCTTGTAGTATCATAATTTTTACCCCCACCAAGCCTCCCCCAAGGGGAGGGTGTCTAGTCACCTATGTCTAGGCTGTGGCGGGTTGATTTTATTTTATATAACTTATTATTAATTCTCTATATTACAAAGGTAATTAAACATCCTCCCTTTGGGGGAGGCTTGGAGAGGAAAAACCGTCAGAGATGGGCTAATCCACCCACGGCGCATTGCCCGAATTCCACATCTCGTTGAGCTTTTCGCGGTCGCGGACGGTGTCCATGCACTGCCAGAAGCCATTGTGGAGGTAAGCCTTCAGCTGGCCTTCAGCAGCAAGGCGCTCCAGCGGCTCTGCCTCGAAAGTGGTGCGGTCGCCGGCGATGTAGTCGAAGACCTTCGGACTGAGAACGAAGAAACCACCGTTTATCCATCCCTGGTTGACCTGCGGTTTCTCCTTGAACGAAGTCACGAGGTCGTCGCTGCTGAGCTGCAACTCACCGAAACGTGCTGCCGGATGTACTGCTGTCACCGTGGCGAGTTTACCGCTGTCGTAGTGGCACTTCACAAGTTTGTCGATGTTGACGTCCGAAACGGCGTCGCCATAGGTAACCATGAAGTCCTCATTGCCGATGACCGGCTGCAAGCGCTTTATTCTTCCGCCCGTCAGCGAGTCGTGACCGGTGTCCACAAGGGTAACTTTCCAGTCGGTAGGACGCTCGTTGATGAAGTCAATGTGGTTGTTGCTCAGGTCGATGGTGAAGTCGTTGTTCAGTGCATAGTACTGCATGAAGTAGTTCTTGATGACCTCACCCTTATAGCCGAGTGCAATGACGAAGTCCTTGTACCCGTACTTGGCATAGTGGTTCATGATGTGCCATAGTATTGGCTTGCCGCCAATCTCCACCATGGGCTTAGGAATTAGTTTGGTGTATTCCGACAGCCTTGTGCCGAAACCACCGGCAAGGATTATGACTTTCATAGCTTTGTTGATTAAGTTTGTTTCTTTCGCTGTTTTCTTTCTATTCTTTTCCCGACGTAACCTTATTTATAATGCTGCATATCAGGCGCACATCGTCGTCCGAAAGTTCAGGATGCATCGGAACGCTGAGCACTCTCTCGTAGGCGGCTTCCGTCTCCGGCAGACTGTAACCCGACTTGAAGTAGGTCAGCAAATGGTTAGGACGGTACTGCACGCCGAACTGTATGTCGTTACGGCGGAACTCCTCCTCGACCTGAGGACGTGTCCCGTTCATTATCTGAATGACGAAAATGTGAGGCACGATGTCGTTGTCGTAGTCCATCTTCGTCAGCTTTACGTTAGGATTGTCTTTCAGCAGCTCCGTATAAAGCTTTGCGATGTGACGGCGACGTGGAGCAAATTCAGGCTCAAAGCGCTTCAACTGTACCTTGCCGATTGCAGCAAAGATGTTGCTCATGTGGTAACGGTATCCTTGTTCGGTAACGTCAAAGACCCAGCTGCGCTTCCCTGCGTAGCGTTTCTCCGAGTCCTTCTGAACGCCGAGCAGTCGGGCGTCGCTCACTTTCTGAATGACCTCAGTGTCAGCGGTGACGACTGCGCCGCCCTCACCTGACGTTATGTTCTTTATTCCGTCGAAGCTGAAGCATACTACATCGCCGAAAGAACCTATCTTCCTGCCCTTGTTGCTGCATCCGAACGAGTGTGCGGCATCCTCGATGAGCCTCAGTCCGTGTTTGCGGGCAAACTCCTGATACTCGTTGACGAGGTTGCAGTTGCTGGCATAGTAGACGGGCATCATCGCCGTAGTCTTAGGTGTGATGCGCTTCTCAGCGTCTGCCAAATCAAGTGTCAGTGTGTCGGGGTTAATATCGCAACTGATTGGGTGACAACCAGCACCGGTTATTGCCTGAAAAGATGATACGAACGTGAACGACGGAACAAGGACGTCGTCGCCGGGTTTGGTGACTGCCTGCACGGCAAGGTGCAAAGCTGCTGTTCCACTGTTCACGCAAAGTACGCGTCGGCCGCCGCCGATGAACTCCTCCAGGTCGTGTTCAAACTCTCCTACCGTAGCTCCCATACCGAGGTAACCAATGTCCTCGATTACATGGGCTACAGCGTCGGCTTCGGCTTTGCCTACAACCGATTTCGATAATCTTATCATGTCTAATTTTATCTATTAACAATTTTAACTGCAAAGGTAGTGCAAACCAATGGAATAGCAAAGTAAAACGTCATTTTCTTTTGACTTCGCAATGGTAAAAAGGTTATGAATTGTTTTGCATTTTTACCTATTTGTGCTACCTTTGTCAGCAAAGATAAATGAAGGAAAGTAGCTCTCCCTGACAGGCGCTGCTACTCAAGCTGGAAACCACATATCCACAGCAAGGGCGTCCCTTGTGGGCGCCCGTTCGGTCGGAAAGACCGATAAAGAAACATTTTCATTTGCCTTTGCAAGGCAAACGGACACCTACAAGAGGCGTCCCTGCATTGAGTGATAACGTTACTGGATAACTTTACTGAAATTGTAACTTGCTAAATAAAACCGAAAAATATGATTGGAGCGATAATAGGAGATATAGTTGGCTCACGGTTCGAATTCGGACCGGTGCCGGAAGAAGGTTTCGAGTTGTTCACTGACGACTGTTCGTACACCGACGATACAATCTGCACCGTTGCCATTGCTGACGCGGCGATGAACGGCAAACCGTATAAGGACTCTTTGTTGGAGTGGTGCAGCAAGTACCCTAACCCTATGGGAGGCTACGGCTCACGGTTCTACGACTGGATATTCAGCGACGACCACAAGCCGAACAACAGTTGCGGCAATGGGGCGGCAATGCGGGTGAGCAGCATAGGATGGCTCTTCACCGACTGGACGGATGTAGTCGAGGAGGCAAGGAAGAGCGCCGAGGTGAGCCATAACCACCCGGAGGGAATAAAGGGCGCGTGCTGCGTGGCAGAGACCATCAACTGGCTGCGGCACATGCGCTTCTCCAAGAACGACATAGAGAGAAAGGTGGAGAAGTTCTATGGCTATGAGATACCGCCGTTGAAGGACATCATGCAGATTGGCAGTGAGGGGCATTTCGACGGAACGTGCCAGGAGACGGTGCCTGACGCGCTGAGATGCTTCATCGACTCCAACGACTTCGAGGATGCCATCCGGCTGGCAGTGATGTGCGACGGCGACACCGACACGAAGGCCGCCATCACGGGCTCCATCGCCGAGGCTTACTACAGTGCTCCTGACTATATGGTCGACAAGGCGGTGGCTTACCTGCCTAAGGACATGAAAAAAATCCTCTGGCAGTTCTACCAGAGGATTCAAACAGAAATAGAATAGACTAATAATGATGGGCTATCTCAGTTCATCCACAAGGCTTTGGGGCAGTTTGGGCATAGCTCCTTTCTTGGTGCACACGAAGGCACTTACCTTGACCGCCAGCCGATGAGCCTCTTCTATGGACTTCCCCTTCAGGATGGCAGCCGTAAACGTGGCGGTGAAGGAATCACCTGCACCGACGGTATCGGCAACATTGACTTTGTGAGTAGGCATGAAGCTTGTGAAGTCGTGAGGGGCAAAGACATAACTGCCATTGGTGCCGCACGTGAGGATAACCATCTTAAGATGATAGCGGCGCATGATAACGCGACACTTCTCTTCCATGTCGAGACCGGGATAGTTGAACATACGCCCAATGGCAACAATCTCCTCGTCGTTAATCTTCAGGACATTAGCCTTCTTGAGGCTTTCTGCTATCAGCTCCGCACTATAGAAGGTTCCACGAAGGTTGATGTCAAAAATCTTCAAGCAGTCCTCCGGGGTAGAGTCCAGGATGTTATAGATGGCCTTTCTGGACTCCTCCGTACGCTGCGCAAGTGAGCCAAAGCAGACAGCACGGGCTTCTTTTGCGGCCGAAAGGACGTCGGACGTCAGTTCCAGGTGGTCCCATGCTACGTTTTGAGCAAACTCGTATGTCGGAACGCCGTCGGCATCAAGCGAGACGTTTACTGTTCCTGTAGGATAATTGATAATAGGTATGATATATTTCAGCCCCATCTCATCGAATTGTCTTAGTGCATGCTCGCCGAGAACATCGTTGCCCACGGCAGAGATAGCCAAAGCATCCAATCCGAATTGTCCTATGTGATAGGCGAAGTTTGCTGGTGCGCCGCCAAGTTTTGCACCCTCTGGGAGAACATCATAGAGTACTTCTCCTATTCCAATGATTTTATTAGCCATGATAGTTTTATTTGTGCCCTCAACACTCATCGCTTCCTTAAAGGTTATAAGCAGAAAGTGTGAATGAGGTGAGGATATAAGCTAGTTGATTTCTATATTCTTATTAGTTGTTTTCTTGCCCTTCATAACGGAAGGACGTATAAGATACTGTCATCTAATATCTTACTTTATTGATAAAGGTAAACAGATAGATGACGCCGATAGCCATTACCCCTACAGCACCGGTCTGCCCTATCGCATCTGAAGCAAAACCCATGAGCAACGGGAAGACTGTGCCACCGAAAAGTCCCATAATCATCAGACCGCTGATGGCGTTCTTCTTCTCCGGCATATAGAGCATTGCCTGCGAGAGGATCA
>OMVI01000024.1 GCA_900314455.1 uncultured Prevotella sp.
AGTTAATGGACGTCTCGTCATACGCCTTTTCAATCTTGATATTCCCGCTTACATTATTATATAAGTGTAAACCTTGTCCACGTCATACAATACTTTTTCAGGTTTTTCTTTGAATTCTCAATAAAAAAAAGTAATTTTGCAAAATCAATAATAATCTGAAATTATAAGCTATGATGAAGAAATTAACCAGCACGCTGTTGCTTGCCGCCATGGCAATGACCGCAACGGCACAAGCCCCTAAATGGATTAACAACGTGAAGCTGTCAGGTTACGGCATAGCACAATACCAGTACGTTGACCAAAAGGACAACTCGTCGAATTCGTTCAACCTGCGCCTTGCACGTTTCTCCCTCGACGGTCGCATTCTCAAGGACTGGTACTGGAAAGCACAGATTCAGTTCAACGGTAATACCTCAAATCTCGGTTCAAGTCCTAAGGTTGTCGATATGTTTGTTGAGTGGCAACACTTTGATTGGCTGCGTATTAAGATGGGACAGTTCAAGAATCCGTTTACATTTGAGAACCCTATGAATCCTATCGACCAAGGCTTCATCGGCTACGGGCAGGTCGTTCAGCAGCTTGCCAACTTCACCGGCCGCGACGGTTCGCACTCTAGCAACGGTCGTGACATCGGTATTCAGTTCCAGGGCGATTTCCTCAAGAATTCGAACGGACGCAATCTCCTGCACTATCAGATTGGTGTTTTCAACGGACAAGGTATCAACGTAAAGGATGTCGACCAACAGAAGAACATCATTGGAGGCGTCTGGGTGATGCCTGTCAAGGGTATGCGCCTCGGCTGGTTCGGCTGGACGGGAAGCTACGCCCGCAAGGGTGAGTGGACGGACGAGACCGGTGTGACACGCAACGGCAAGCGTTCGCTGCAACAGCGCCGCTATGCTTTCTCTGCCGAATACCTCGTCAACGACTGGACTTTCCGCACGGAGTATGCCCATCAGACAGGTTACGGCTTCAAGAACCGCTACCAGGACTCCGACGAACCTGCGTCGAACAATGCTGACATCAACTATACCAATGGCGATAAGGCACAGGGCGTCTACGCTCTCGTCATCGCCCCAATCATAAAGAACCGTTTCCACGCCAAGGCACGCTATGATATGTATGAGCCATCGGGCGACGCCTCTCGCATGAAGACCAACTATGAGGTCGGACTCGACTATGAGTTCACTAAGAATATTGAGCTTAGCGGCATCTACTGCTACACACACGACCGTGCAGCCAGCGACCGCGACTACTCGACTCTTGACTTCCAGGTTTCCTATAGGTTCTGATTAAGGGTAAAAAGGCAAAAAAGTAAAAAGGTAATAATGCCGAAAGGCAAAAACAAAGTATCACTCCTTTGAGTATGCTTCTGCGCCGCAGAACCCCCAGCAAGTATCTCTATAATTAAAATACATAACGTCATGAACGACAACAAAATTATGCAGAAGGCGGCCGACAACATCAGGCTCCTCGCCGTCTCGATGGTCGAGAAGGCTAATTCAGGACATCCGGGCGGTGCCATGGGCGGAGCCGACTTCATCAACGTGCTCTTCTCGGAGTATCTCGTCTACGACCCAGATGAGCCGGAATGGGCAGGACGCGACCGTTTCTTCCTCGACCCGGGTCACATGTCGCCAATGCTCTATTCGGCATTGTGCCTCCAGGGCAAATACACCATTGACGATTTGAAGCAGTTCCGTCAGTGGGGCTCACCGACACCGGGACACCCTGAGCTCAACGTAGCTCGTGGAATCGAGAACTCCAGTGGCCCTCTCGGTCAGGGACATGCCATCGCAGCCGGTGCAGCCGTTGCTGAGAAGTTCCTCGAGGCACGCCTCGGCAAGGAAGTAATGCAGCACCGCATCTATGCATACATTTCCGATGGAGGCATCGAAGAGGAGATTAGCCAGGGTGTCGGTCGTATTGCGGGCAACCTTGGACTGAGCAACCTCATCATGTTCTACGACTCGAACGGTATCCAACTCTCAACAGAGTGCGGCGTTGTCATGAACGAGGACACTGCTGCCAAGTACCGTGCATGGGGCTGGAACGTTATGACCATCAACGGAAACGATGTCGACGAAATACGTACAGCACTCAACGCCGCCAAGGCTGAGACTCAGCGCCCGACGCTTATCATAGGTAACACGGTCATGGGTAAGGGCGCTTTGAAGGCCGACGGTTCGAGTTATGAGAACAATGTCAAGACTCACGGTGCTCCTCTTGGTGATGGCGCGTTCGTAAACACTGTCAAGCATCTCGGTGGAAATCCTGATGCACCGTTCGAAATATTCCCTGAGGTACAGAAACTCTACGACGACCGTCGTGAGGAACTTCGCCGTATCGTCGCTGAGCGTCATGCTGAGGAAAAGAAATGGGCTGAGGAAAATCCTGAGAAGGCTGCCGAAATGAAGGAGTGGTTCTCAGGCAAGGCTCCTAAGGTCGACTTCTCCAAGGTTGAGCAGAAGCCTGGAGTTGCTACCCGTAACGCTTCTTCGGCTTGTCTGTCAGAACTCGCCAAGCAGGTTCCAAATATGATTTGCGCTTCTGCCGACTTGTCGAACAGTGATAAGACCGACGGCTTCCTGAAGCAGACACACTCTCTTGTCCGTGGCGATTTCTCTGGGGCTTTCTTCCAGGCTGGTGTCAGTGAGCTCACTATGGCTGACATGTGCATCGGTATGATGTTGCATGGCGGAGTCATTGCGGCTATGGGAACGTTCTTCGTATTCTCCGATTACATGAAGCCGGCAGTACGTCTTGCTGCTCTGATGGGCACTCCTGTGAAGTTCATTTGGACTCACGACGCATTCCGTGTTGGTGAGGACGGTCCTACACACGAGCCTGTTGAGCAGGAGGCACAGATACGTCTGCTCGAAAAACTTCAGAACCACAAGGGTCAGGACAGCCTTCGCGTGTTCCGTCCGGCTGACGCTGACGAGACAACGGTTTGCTGGGCAATGGCGATGGAGAATACAGAGACTCCGACAGCGCTCATCTTCTCGCGTCAGGCAATCGCAAAACTGCCTGAGGGTAACGACTATGAGCAGGCACGCCGTGGCGCATACGTCGTTGCAGGAAGTGATGAGCCGTACGATATTATCCTTGTTGCCGACGGCTCTGAGGTCAGCACGCTTGTTGCCGGAGCTGAGCTCCTGCGCAAGGATGGTGTGAAGATTCGCATCGTAAGTGCACCGTCTGAGGGTCTGTTCCGTCGTCAGAGTGCAGAGTATCAGGAAAGTGTCCTGCCTGCAAATGCCAAGAAGTTCGGTATGACTGCCGGTCTGCCTGTAACCCTCGAGGGGCTTGTCGGCATCGGACCTAACAGCCGTATCTTCGGAATGAGGAGCTTCGGCTTCAGTGCTCCGTACAAGGTTCTCGATGAGAAGCTTGGCTTCACTGCCGAGAACGTCTACAACCAGGTCAAGGCTTTTCTTGCCGGAAAATAAAAAACGTTAAACCATCGAAGGGGTTCTGTTTACTTCTGCGCCGCAGGAGCGCACCCCTTCATTAAAATAAGACACTATGGAAATAAAGAAAGTAGGCATCGCCTGCGACCACGCGGGCTTCCTTCTGAAGAAGTTTGTATTGGATTATCTCGACAAGCATGGCTATCCTTACGAGGATTTCGGCTGCTTCAGTGATATAAGTTGTGACTATCCCGATTACGCCCATCCACTTGCTGACGCAATAGAGAAGGGCGACATCTATCCGGGCATTGCCATTTGCGGCAGCGGCGAGGGTATGGCTATGACTCTGAACAAGCACCAGGGCATCCGTGCCGGCATTGCTTGGAACAAGGATGTAGCAGAGCTAATCCGTCAGCACAACGACGCTAACGTGCTCTGTTTGCCTGCCCGCTTCATCGATAACAAGGAGGCTGAGGCAATACTCGATAAGTTCTTCAGTGCCACCTTCGAAGGCGGACGTCATGCACGTAGAGTTGCTAAGATTCCGGTAAGCAAAGAGTAGGTCGGAAAGCCTAACTCCAGAATTGTAAAAAGTTCAAAGTTAAAACGGCTTGATTTTAATCAAGAAATTGCAAGACGAAGTGAATTTTTTCGCGAATAGCCTTGCAAGTAACCAAAAGACTTAGTACCTTTGCACCGTCAAAAGGTTAATAGATTGTTTAGGTTAGTAGTAATAGATTTAGGTTTTTAGTTTTATTTTTAAGGTGGAAACAAGAGAGATTGTTTCATTCATAGGTTTAGTTTTTGGTTAGAGATTGATTAAATTTCAGGTTACATTTCGAAGCTGATGATGGGGAACGTCGTGAGGCGGGAACCAAAACCAACCTCGAGGTTCTCAATGAAAGGAGAACTGTATGATTGAGCTGCCGGTCTTTGTTAGTCTGGCAGCTCTTTTCATTTTGATAAAGTTCAATACTAAATATTACATTTAACAACAATAAGAAATGAAAAAGTTAGTCATCATTTTGGCATTCCTCGTCACTTCTGTCATTACGGCAGGGGCGCAAATAACGAAAACATCCACAGTCGACAGGCCGAAACTTGTCGTAGGACTCGTCGTCGACCAGATGCGTTGGGATTATCTCTACTATTATCATGATGATTATGGCACCGGCGGACTTCGAAGATTGCTCGACGGAGGTTATTCTTTTGCCAATACGATGATTAACTATTCGCCTGCCGTTACGGCGATTGGTCACTCCAGCATTTTCACCGGAGGCGTTCCTGCAATCACGGGAATAGCCGGCAACTGGTTCTGGGAGGACGGAAAGCCTGTCTACTGCTGTACGGACACGACGGTAAGAAGTGTTGGCTCAAACAGCAAAGAGGGGCAGATGAGTCCTCGCCGTATGATGGGAACAACCATAGGCGATGAGCTTCACCTCGCAACAGACTTCAAGTCGAAGGTCATCGGTGTCGCCCTGAAGGATCGTGCTGCAATTCTGCCTGCTGGACACAGTGCCAACGGCGCTTACTGGTGGGACACTTCAGCCGGCCATTTCGTTTCAAGTACGTTCTATATGGATAAGTTGCCCGACTGGGTGGTGAAGTTCAACGATAAGAATCATACTAAACCGGGATTTAATATCAAGACTAACGATGACGGAGTGACGAAGACTTTCCTCATGGCGGAGGCTGCTGTGGACGGCGAAGGCCTCGGTCAGACTGATGGTCGTTGTGATATGCTGACGGTGAGTGTATCGTCTACGGATGCCATTGGTCACACTTACTCTACACGTGGTCCTGAGAACAAGAGTGTGTACCTGCGTCTGGATAGGGACGTCGCACAGTTCCTTGACTTTCTCGACAGTAAGGTTGGCCGCGGAAACTACCTCTTCTTCCTCACTGCCGACCACGGTGCAAGCCATAACTACAACTTCCTGAAGCAGCACCGCATACCGGCTGAAGGCTGGGACTACGACAAGACGGTGCGCGATATGAACCAATATCTCCGCAGTCAGTTCCCTTCAATGACGGCGGACCCTGTACTTGGCGAGGACAACTATCATTTCTATTTTAACGACAAGGCTTATTCGGCAGATGAGAAGCAGAGCGTTATCGACGCAGCAGTTAAATGGTTGCAAACCGATAAGCAGTTCTTGTGGGTCGTCGACAATAATAAGATAGCCGAATCAACAGTTCCTGAGCCTATAAAGACGCGCCTCATAAACGGCATTGCGCCCCGTCGCTCTGGCGAGATAACGGTTGTGACACGTCCGCAGGTGTTCGGTGCTACCGTGTCGCCTACATATAAGGGAACAAGTCATGGTCAGCCAATGGCGTACGATGTACATATTCCTCTTGTATTCTATGGCTGGCACGTTCCGCAAGGTGAGAGTACAGCACCTGCTGGCATTACTGACATAGCCTCAACGGTTTGCGCCATGCTCCACATTCAGGCTCCGGACGCATCTGTCGGCAACCCTCTGGAAATGAAATAAGCTAATTTCCAACTGACAACTACCTTATAAATAATGTATAATATGAAACGCTCTATTCTTTTTCTACTACTTTTCCTGACTTGTGCTTGTGCCAGGGCGCAATACAACGCGTACAATTCCTTTAACCGAATGATGATTGTCAGTTGGGAGAGAGGTTCCGATGGATATTACCATCGGATTGAGAATAAAATGGTGGATGAGGTCTTCGGCGTGATGAAAAACTATGCCTACGACAAGAAAGCACGTAATTTGTATGTCTTGACACCCAATGCCAACGTTATGATTACGCTCGAAAAGGATTATGCTAAGGTTGTTAAGAAGAACAAAATGATACCCCAGTTGAAGGGTGAAGACCTCAACAAGGCTATTGAAACGCAGACTGAAGCGTTGGACAACAGGTTCCAATTGCTTAACGAACAATGGCGTAAGCATATCGAGGATTCAATAGCCAAGGCGCGCGCCGACTCCATCGAACGTGTTAGGGAACATGAGCGACAGCTCGCCGCTCGCCGGAAGGCTGCGCTTATGTACCGGAATACGCATAACTGGCGCATGGTTCCGACTGATAACGTCGACCTTTACTGTACTGATTGTGAAAAGACTTTCTCTGATGATTCGACCTTCTGCATCGGCATGAGGAATGATTCGCTGTACTTTATTACCACAGTCGAGGGCGACTTGGACGAGAGTTACTTGAAGATGCATGTCGCTTCAATTCCTGAGGAATTAAAGGACAAGAGCAATTTCATGTACCATTGCGACATATTCCGTGACAGTCTGTCGGTCGACACTCTCGATTACGCTGGTGCAATGGGATATATCAACTACGAAGCGTTCAACAACTACGTCTCGCGGATGAAGAACAAGGCTCCTTACGGGTTCTTCGAGAAGTGGAGTTGGGGCAATGAGTACTCCATGGTGACGTTCGATTTCACCTATACGAACTTGAATGCCAAGACGATTAAATACATTACGGTTTTCTTCAAGATAACTAACGATGTCGGAGATGTCGACTGCACGGGGCATTTTATTGGCACCGGGCCGCTCAAACAATACGAAACGGCATCGTGGGACTGGGATAGTTCAACGTATTTTACGTCCGGTGACTCTTCAAAGATGAAGATTACGCGTGTTGTCCTTACATGGATGAACGGCAAAAAGCAGGCTATTCCGGATAATTATCTGTGGTTCAACGAGGATGAAGATTAGCCGTGGTATTAGCCAAGCATGTTCCTCGCCTTCATTTCGAGGTACTTGTTTATCACGTTGACTGATAAATTCTCAGGCAGAGTGAGAAGTGCCGTGATGCCGTTCTGCCTTAGTTCGGAAACGATTAGGCGCTGTTCGGCTGCGTATTTTCGTGCTATGGTCTGCTGATAGAACTCCTCGTTGGTTTCCGGTTTGCGTTCAACGAACTCGCGAAGTTCCCTGTCCTCAAAGAAAACGACCAGTAGCCGATGACGGCGGTCAAGCTGTCGTAAATATGGCAACTGTCTTTCGAGGCTCGTCTTATCGAAGAAACTGGTGTAAAGGATAAGCAATGAGCGGCGGGTTATATGTCGATTGACATAATCAACAAGAGCGGAGAAGTCGCTTTCGCCGAATGTTGCCTTCTCCTTATACAGTGCTTCGAGGATTGACTGCATTTGTCCTCCCTGCCGACTAGCGGGCAACGAGGTCTCGACACCATCGCAGAAAGTCAGCAATCCGGCCTTGTCCTCCTTCGACATAGCAACGTATGAAAGCACTAGCGATGCGTTTATCGAGTAGTCGAGCAGTGTCATGCCGCGCCACGACTGCCTCATTACGCGTCCTTTATCAATCACATTGAACACCTGCTGCGACCTTTCCTGTTGGAAAACATTCACCATGAGCTGATGGCGGCGTGCCGTTGCCTTCCAGTTTATGGAGCGATAGTCATCGCCAACGACATAATCACGGATTTGGGAGAAATCTGTATTGTTTCCTATTCGGCGTATTCGCTTTATTCCCAGGTCTGTAAGTCTGTCGCTGATGGCAAGCAACTCGTATCTGTGAAGCATAAGGTAAGAGGGATATACCTTCACGTCTGTCTCACTGCCAAGCGAATACCGCCTTTCCACTAATCCCAAAACAGTCCGCACGAATACCCTTATCAATCCGAATTTGTAGCTTCCCCGTTCGGTCGGACGCAACTTATAAATAATGTTTTTACCTTCTTTTCTTTGCAAGGACAATGCAAAAGACATGTTCCTATCTTGAAATTCAACTGGTATTTCGTCAATGACAGAAAGTTTGATGGAGTAGGGGTACGAGCTCTCTATGCGCAAATCGACTTCGTTGTCATCACCGTTTGAGAACCGCTCAGCCATAGTCCGCCGTGCCGTGATTCCTTTTTTGTATCTCCAAAGCAATGTGCAATCAATGACGAAAGCAATCACGATGAGCCACAGAAACACCTTTCCAACTTCAAAGAGAAGTGGCACGGCGGCTCCGGCGGCGCACAACGCGCATGCTATAGCCAGTAGAATATATAGTCGTTTGGTAAGGAACATTATACCGTTATTTCGAAATTCTCATGCCGTTATTTAGGTACTTCGACCCTGTCCATCAATTTTGTGGCAACCTTCAACGGCGTCAGACCCTCCATTTCCGCCTCAGCAGTGAGCAGCAGACGATGTTGCAGAACGTAAGGTGTAACCGTCTGTATGTCTTCTGGCGTCACAAAGTCGCGTCCCGACATCAAGGCTGTTGCTTTGGAAGCCATAAGTATGCCGATACTTGCACGCGGTGAGGCGCCAAGATATACCGCCCGGCTTGTCCGTGTCATACCTGCGATGTCGGTAATGTAGCCAAGCAAGCTGTCGTCGATGTGAATTGAAGGAACCATTTCTCTCATTTGCCTCAGCTCTTCATTTGTAATTACCGGTGACGGAACATCTTCCGTGGTCTGATTGGTATGCCTCCGCAACACTTCTATTTCTTCGTTGCGCTCAGGATAGCCCATAGTGACCTTCATGAGGAAACGGTCGAGTTGCGCCTCGGGCAACCTGTATGTTCCTTCCTGTTCTATTGGGTTCTGCGTTGCGATAACCGTGTAGATGTCATCCATGCTGTGTGTAATGCCGTCTATTGTGACCTGACGTTCCTGCATGACCTCGAACAGAGCCGATTGGGTCTTCGCCGGGGCTCGGTTTATTTCGTCAGCAAGGACTATATCGGCAAAGGCTGGCCCCTCGTGGAAGTCAAACTCCTGTGTTTTCATGTTGAAAACCGTTGTTCCGAGGATATCGCTTGGCATCAAATCAGGCGTGAACTGTATGCGGCTGAAGCGTGCTCCGATGAGACTTGCTACCAAACGGGCAAGCCGTGTCTTAGCAACGCCGGGCACACCTTCTATCAACACGTGTCCGTCAGCAAGCAAACAAGTCAAGATAAGGTCAACAGCCTTATCCTGTCCGACGATGACTTTCGATATGCTTTCCCGTATTCTGTCAATCTTTTCGCTGAAAGCAGCGATGTCGTTGGTTTGTTCCATATATCTTTTCCCTTTGTTTTTATCTTATTGAATTTGCTCCATACAAATTCTGAAGTTCCTTATGTAAGTCTCTCCGTGATGTCGTTCATCGCTTTGATGAGTCTCTGCATGTCATCGTCAGTTATATTTCCCTCGTATACCGACGCAATTCTGAGCTCACGGATGATACTGTCTATTTTGTCCTTTGGTATTCCCGTCTTGTGGGAAAGAGCTGAGAAAGTGTGCTCGTTGTCGGCAGTATCCGTTACGTCAAGTCCTGTCAGACGTTGTACATCATCTGCAAACAGATACCATCGCTTCTCAATCAAGTCACCGTTGCGATGCTTCTGATAGAACAGACTTCCTATCATGCGGATGAAACGAAGGTTATGATTGGCTGGCTTTGTGATTGTCGGTATTGCCCTTTGCCGTCTCCGCGCCGTGAAAATGAAGAAAAGCAGAATGCCGATAAGCACAATCCACAGTGCTATCCTCAACGGCGGACGCTCCAGCAGTTCCCGTGTTGGCGACTGGCTTGCAACGTATTGTTCATCTGTTTCCATATAAGAAGTAGTCCGGACTATAGGTCTGTCGGCTATCAATGACATCAACCTCATTACATAAAGGTTACTCTGACGATTAAGAATGCCATAGTTGGTAAACAGCAACGGCGTCGAAACTACTATCAATTCGCCTCTTCCATACTTCCTTTGTGCAGCAATCGTCGCACGAGTGTAGCCTTCCCATGTTATAGAACCACTTACGTCGTCGTACACCTGCGCATTAACATTAATCCACGAGAGCACCTCCCAACTCTTCCTCTGCTTTTCGCTGAACTCCAGAGTGTCGTTTGCTGTGAGTGTACTTTCAGTGATATATCTCGCCTTGGGAAACTTCTGTGGTATGCCAGTCCACCGAATCGTGTCATAACGGTTGCTATCATTCACCCGGCTTTTGAGCAATTCCTTTATATTACTTAGTTGAAAAGGGCTCATGCCATGAATGTCCACGCCGAATTCCTTGCTGAACTGCGACTCTTGAGATATAGAAAGAGTGTCGTCTTCGTTAAATGTTGAAGTCGTACCGGACATTACCAGCATAATGTTGTTGCCCTTTTGCAGCAATGCCTTCATCTGTTTCAAATCGTTCTCATTGTATTTGAAGTCGGTGGTAACGACCAGAAAACTCCTTGCAGCTTTCGTTCCGTCATGGTTAAGCTGATAGAAAGACTTGTGTTCAACAGTGTACCGGCTTCCAACAGTCTGATGCATGACGCTGTCGAACACGAAAGCGCCAAGCGGCTGACGGTCTTTGGGATGGAAAGACGGCTTCCACACGAACGTCTTAGGCTGTAGGAACTGCGTCAAAGCTACGAAAGCAATGAACAAGACGACGAAAATGACAAATCCACGGTTCAGTTTCATTGCCTGCCTCCTTTCCCACTGAAGTACGCCTTCTCTTCATTGGCATCACTGTTGACCATTGTTTCAACACTTTTCGCCAACGAATTCATTGTCACATAATCGTCTTCCGTAGCCTCAACTCCACTGTATCTTATTCGAAGGAACAAGTTGGAAAGTCGGCGGAAGTCACTGTTAATGAACTCGTGGGCATACTGTGTCGGCGTCTTATATATCTTCCAGTCAATCAACTTACCATCGCTGAGTTTGCGAAGCAGCTTCAGGTAAGTCAGCCGAACAGCCTCCCGCCAGTCCTTTCGTTCTATAGCCCTGCTTATTTCCTTGTCGAAATCAATGCCGTATATCGTGTCTTCCGTTACTTTATAGTCAGTTTTAGCCTTCTTATTACGAAAGAACACCGCCGGTCGCTTGTATATAATGAACACAACAAGAGCCAACAGAAGGACAATACCTATAATAATTAATATTGTATTGACATCGTTGGAGTCTATGCTGCTGTTTCCAAAGAGTTTGCCGAGCAGCTTTCCAATCGCATCGTTCAGTCTGTCCCACACCGTTTCACCCGAACGGGCAATCTCCCGTTCGTAGTCATAGTCGCCGTTAGCACGCCAGGCGTTAATGGCGGCAGTGTCTATGGTGAGCGTGTCAGTCACTTGCCAGATGCGGAAAGCTTAAAGATTGTTGAAATCGTTGATGTCGTCTTGCACGGAGAACGCGTCCTCCTGCTCGGCAGCATTTGAGTATTGATAGCTCATAGCGACGTAGGTAAGCAGTGAAAGGGCAAACGTACCGACTCCCATCAGCATCGCAAGGATGTAGGTAATTGTGTTGAACATCGGGGATGTAGCCATTGCAGACACCGTATCTTCGGTCAATGCCAGAGCCTTTATGAAGAAACAGACAGCCCATGGTATAGAGAACACCGAGCCGACAATATCCGTTATCAGCGCAAAGACAATCGCAAGCGCCAGCACACCACCGAAAGTCTTCCAGCTAAGTTTGATTCCACGCTGCCATGCATCCCATATTGAGATATCCTCAAACATGTAAACGGGCAAGATTAGCTGAACAACAACAAAGAGAATGATAACAGCCGGAATGACGAGAAGCAGCACGAACCATTGCAAAAATAGAGCCAGCAGCACGAAAACAATACTTGCCGCAACGAAGAAAACTATTACTGAAAGCGCGTATTTGATAACTCTCCAGAAGTTGTTTATCATGTATGGCTTTATTTCCTCGAACGTAATGCCCTGCAAGCCGTTGTCCCTTTCGTTGTATAGTTGCATCAGCGCAAAAATCATAGCTAGTACGACAGCCATGCCAACTGTCATAATGATGCCTCCAAACAATGTCGCAACAGATGTACCGATGGCAGTAGCGGTGCTTATATCACTGTCCTTGAAATCGCTCATGCTTGACGAATAGAACCAGTTCATGCCCACACCGAAGATGATACCTACCGGGCAGATGGTGTAAAGCAGATATTTCCAGATGTAACGGAGGTTCTGCTGAAAGAAACTGAACGTCACAGAGACTTTGTCCCCGAAGTTTCTCACCTTGTAGAAAGGTATCTTCTGATTATACATATTATAAAAATCCATATTCTTTTTCGTTTTTCTTAGTTTCGTTATTTTTCTTGTGAGCGAGCCGATAAGGCAGAATTACAAAGTATCCAATGATGAATGCCAACGAGAGAATTATTATCGTGAGCCGCAAGGCATCGGGAATTTCAGTATGGCGGGTAACAAATCCTTCGATGAAACCAGCGACAATGAATATCGGAATGGTACCAACGATTATCTTCGCTCCTCGCTTTGCGCCTCTTCGGAACGACTCCAGACGAGGGTATGTGCCGGGAAACAGCCAGCCGTTGCCCATTGCGAAGCCCGCCGCCGCTGCTATAATGATGGCGCTTATCTCCAAAGTTCCGTGCAGAAAGACAGCCAACAGTGACTCGACAAGCAAACCGTGCTGGGCGAAGAAAGTCTCAAAGCAACCGAGCATTACCAAGTTTTGGAACAGATACCACCCCGTAGCGATACTCGTCAGCAGTCCCGAGGCAAACATAGAGAACGATACCCACACATTATTAATAGTAATACTGAGGAACATCGGCGCCTCACTCTCACCTGAGTAAACCGCCATAGGCTTACCGTTGGCAATGTTCCCGAGAGTCATGTCTACATACCTGTCGCCGAGGATGATACGGCAGAACTCCGGGTCGAGCATCTGTGACACAATTCCTATAAGCGTACTGACGACGGCAACAATAAAGGAAGCAAGCAGCAACTTGCGGTTCTCATACATCGTCATCGGCACTTCGCGTGTCCAGAAAGTCAGAATGCGCTTCCAAGGCTCACGCCGTGTGCCGTAGATACGCCGGTGCAGCGTGGCACAAAGACCGTTCAGGTACAGCGTGATGCGTGAGTTAGGGTAGTGGGAGCGTGCAAAGGCAAGGTCGCCCGTCAGCTTTGTGTAAGCCTCGGCGAGAGTGTCGGGACTTTCGCTGTCGGCATTGTCGACGACAATCTCCAGTCTTTGCCAGTCATCCAGATTGTTTCTTAAGAACGTGAATTCTTTCAACTCGTTTTGAAAAGTATTTGGTTACTGTTTGCAAAATTACGGAAAAAAGTATAACTTTGCAAACAAAAGAGCTACAAAAATTGGATTACGACATCATAACTCCACAATTTGTTACCATCACGCAAACACCGGCAAGCATCGGAACGCGTATCGTTGCCCGCATAATAGACTATGCGATAATAGGACTGTGGGTAATTTCCTGGATGGTATTCTTCTTCAATTACGGCTCGTCGCTTGGAAGCGAAACCACTGCTGTGGCTCTTTTGCTCTTTGTCTACTTACCCGTTCTGATGTATACGTTCCTTTGGGAGACCTTCATGAACGGTCAGACCCCTGGCAAACGCATAATGAATATTCGCGTAATGCGCCGCGATGGTGAGCAGCCGTCGGTCGGCAACTACTTCATTCGTTGGATTTGTGAGATTGTAGACATAGGTTTCAGTTGCATCGGTCTGCTGTTTATGATTTGCACACGCAACACCCAGCGCCTCGGCGATATAGCGGCTGGCACAGTCGTAGTACGTCTTGACGACTATAAGAACTACTATATCTCGCTTTCAGACTTCGACTATGCCCGTCGCGACTACAAACCGCAGTACCCGCAGGTAGAGAATCTGACCACCGGGCAGGTCGAAGCGATAGGGAAAGCGTTGAACAATGTCACCGACATCACGACCATGAGCCGCCTGTCAGCCAAGGTTGCCGAACGTATGGGTGTGTCACCAAAAGGCTCGCCGTGGCAATTTCTCACCACGGTACTTCATGATTACCAGTACTATGCTATGCAGATAATCTGATATTATTATCCGTATTCAAGTTATTCGCCAAGTATTTGGCTGGCGTGTTCCTTAACCTTTATCTGCTTAGGCTTGAAGATTTCGGTAATCACACCATTCTCGTCAGCAATGAAAGTCGTACGGAACGTGCCCATTGTTGTCCTTCCGTACATCTTCTTCTCTCCATAAACGCCAAGCTCGGTTACAAGTTTCTTGTCAGTGTCTGCAATGAGCGGGAACGGCAGATTATACTTTGCGATGAACTTCTTGTGGCTCTCAGCACTCTGAATGCTCACGCCAACGACAGCATAACCTAACGAAAGGAAACGCTCATAGTTGTCGCGAAGGTTGCAAGCCTCGTTCGTACAACCCGGTGTCGAGTCCTTTGGATAAACGTACAGTACGAGTTTCTTACCCTTGAAATCACTCAGCTTAATCTCTTTGCCGTCCTGGTCAACGCCAAGAACTTCCGGCAGCTTCTGTCCAATTTCCATAATTATAACTGTTTTGTTTAATTTTGATATACTTGAAGTCTATTTTGAGGCAACGCTCTGTGTGCTTTTCTTTATGTCGTTCTTCGACTTACTCTTGATAACCATCCACACACCGGTGAAGACAAGGATGACTGCTATGGCATGACGCCCTGTGAACACCGCAATGCCTGCTGCAACACTGACAATCACCGATACTATTGGCTGCACATAGTTGTACACGCTGACGACTGTCGGACGCAGTACTCTCTGCCCTACAACGGCAAGCATGTAGCTCAGATACGTGCCGAAGATGACCACGAAACCAGCCTCCATCCATGTCGTCGATGTAATGTCGGTCCATGCGACTTGCGACAAATGGCCTGTCGTGAATGGCAGAATGAAGATTGTCGACCATGTGAACATCCACTTGTTGACAGTTACGACGTTGTATTTCTTTATCAATGGATTGAAGAGAGTAAGATAGAGGGCAAACGAAATCTGCGCGCAGAGACACATTATGTCACCCCATATATTGCCGGCTTTGCCCCCCGACTGTGCACTCGACAGTATCAGGACAATAGCTCCGGCACATCCTATTACCACTCCGCCGGCTTTCATCCACGTGATAGGCTCCTTCAGGATGATGAAGGACAGTATCATGGCGAACACCGGAAGCGAAGTCGTCACGATGCTCGAGTTTATCGGCGATGTGTAATTCAGTCCGATTGTGAACAGGCATTGGTTGAACACAACTGCAAGCAGTGCCGCTCCGCCAAGGTAAACAACGTGTTTCCATGGGATACGCTCACGAACGAAAATCGAAGTTATCCAAAACAGTATTGCCGCACCTGCTACACGAAAGCTGACAAGTGTTATGTCGTCGATGCCATGCAGCATCGCTTGTTTGCCGATTGGCGCCATCAGTCCCCAGAACAACTCCGCTGAGAGCAGGCTCAGATGCGCCTGTAATGCCTTATTCTTTCTCTTTTGTTCCATTTAGTTTTATAATTCTCCGGAGCGTCAACGTGTTATGCTCCTTATTCTTAAGTACGGGCGGCAAAGTTATTAAATAAAAATGAGAACAGCAAAGAAAACGAAAAGAACATTTTTTGAGTTCTTTTCTTTGCCATTCCACTCGTTTGCTGTACCTTTGCAAGACGATTTAATCAATCTCAGATGAAGAAAAAGACTGTATTACTGATATTCTCGCTAATCATACTTTCAGTGCTTCCGGCTAACGCGGTACTGAAGGAAGACAGCTTGCAGAACTCCCTTGCCGTTCTGCGTCACGAGCTTATAACGTACCATGTGCAGCAAAACGAGATGATGATGAGGTCCCGGGAGATGAGCAAGGAGGTCTTCGAGACCATGAAGAATATCATGGAGCGAAGCAGCCAGAATGCCATCATGCTCTATTCTCAGCAGTCCGACAACATCTTTGACCTCACTTACGCCTGCCACGAGGCCAAGTCGCAGTATGAGGAGTTCAAGAAGAAGACCCTTCCGTTCAAGGAATACATCGACGAAAGTAACGCCGAGATAGCCCGTTACGACTCTCTTGTCAACTCATTGTCGATAATGCCGACGCGATACCTTTCGAGCCGCGCCAAGATAGACCGCAATGTGTGTCTTACACTTGCTGTGAACATCCGCCGAATGCTCATCGACAACAATCAAGACTTGAAGGATTACGTTTCTTACTATCAGTTTACCGAGAAGCGCCTCAGCACCCTCAACGACTATGCCGACGAGCAATACGCCATCATACAGGGTGATATCTTCAGCAGCGGAGGGCAGAACTATTTAAAAATTCTAAAGAACCTGCCTGCTTATTTGAGGCAACTCTCCCAGGCAGCGTCGCAGAAATACAAGCCCGAAACGAAGATTAACTCCGAGTGGGATGTACGTTGGATAATCTGGCTGTTCATGGCTATAGGTCTCTACGGTCTCATTGCCGTTGCCGTCAACTACCTCAACGTGCGCTTTGTCGTTACCAAGGTCATGGAGAACAAACGTTTCCGCGACCGCAACAGCACGTTCCTTGAGAAACGCTCATACATCATTCTCGCCAGTTCCGTCATCACTTTCGGAGTGATAATGGCACTCCTGAGAACCGGTTTCTTCACCAGCTCCAGTTTCGTCACTATGGCGGCGAATCTCCTCCTTGAGCTTTCGTGGCTCATGGCGGCAATCGTTCTGTCGATACTTCTTCGTGTACCGAGCGACAAGATGCGCAGCACCTACCGTCTGTACTATCCGTTGCTGCTCATAGCCTTCATAGTATTTATCTTCCGTATAGTCCTTATCCCGAACGTATTCATCTACCTCTTCTTCCCGCCGATACTCATAGCTGCAACCATTTGGCAGTTGAAGCTGGGCAAAAAGTACCAGAAGAGTGTAACGAAAAGCGACTATACACTTGCCGGCGTCTCACTTATTGTGTTCGTGATTTCCGACATCACCTCCCTTCTCGGCTACACAATGCTTGCCCTGCAGGCAATCATTTGGTGGGTAATGATGCTCACCTGCATTCTCACAATTGAGTGCATCAAGAAGTGGCTTGCAGTTTATCGTGACAAGCACCACACCCCCGACATGCCCGTAACTAAGATTTGGTGGTTCCGCCTGATATACTTTGTCGTCATCCCGTCACTGTCGATATACTCCTTTATACTGTCAATCTACTGGTCGGCGGCAATCTTCAACCTCAGCGATACAACATGGCAGGTATTCTCCACATATTATATAAATACCAGCAACTTCAAGCTCAGCATCTTCGCCGTTTGCCAGGTCGTAATCCTTTACTTCATCTTCAACTACATCAACCACACGTTGAAGGACCTCATACGCCAGTATCTCCAGGCTAAGGACCCGACGACGGCAGTCAGCAAGAGCGTCATGATAATCAACGTTCAGCAGGGAGTCGTCTGGGGCTCATGGCTTCTCATCGTCCTGTCGATATTCCACGTCAGCAACACATGGCTCGTTGTCGTCTCCGGCGGCTTATCTACCGGTATCGGATTCGCAATGAAGGACATCATCGAAAATATCTATTATGGTATCTCTCTGATGGCCGGACGCATAAAGGTAGGCGACTATATAATATGCGACGGAATACGTGGTAAGGTGTCGTCTATCAGCTATACATCTACGATGCTTGAGGCAATCGACGGCTCCGTCATTGCTTTCACCAACTCGCAGCTCTTCACCAAGAACTACAAGAACATGACCAAGAACCACGGATATGAGCTCGACATCCTCGAAGTGGGCGTTGCCTACGGCACGAACATCAAGGAGGTGCAGAAGCTCCTTATCGATGCAATTGGCAAACTCGACTGCATTGACCATCGACGTGGCGTAAAGGTAGTGCTGAAGAGTTTCGACGACAACTGCATAACGCTGAAGGTGCTCATCTGGGTGAACGTTCTCACGCAGTATGGCGACGACGGAAAGATTATGGAATGCATCTACGACACGCTCAACGCCAACCATATCGAGATACCGTTCCCGCAGCGTGATGTCCACATCGTCAGTTATCCCGACGGCGAGAAGCCTGAAGAGGCAATAGAAGATAAGAAGTCGAAGAAATAAAATAGCGGAAAAATTTCACGGTGTGGAATATTTTCCGTAACTTCGCACGCTAAAGAACAAAGAACTAAACTACACAATATGGAAATTCAAGGAAAGATTATCGCGGTTCTCCCACCGCGCAGTGGTGTGTCGAAGTCTACCGGCAACCAATGGATGACACAGGACTATGTCATTGAAACTCACGACCAATACCCACGCAAGTGCGTTTTCAACATCTTCGGTGAGGACAAAATCAAGCAGTTCAACATACAGGCTGGCGAAGAGCTACTTGTCAGCTTCGACATAGATGCCCACGAGTATCAGGGCCGTTGGTTCAACAATATCCGTGCATGGAATGTCCGCCGCGTCGATGCCAATGCCGCTCAGGCTGGCGAGCCAGCTCCTGCCGCAAATCCAACTCAGACCGCTGCTCCTGCTGCCGGTGGCTCTCAGGCTCCTTTCCCACCAGCTCCTGGTGAGGGCGACAGTGCCGACGACCTGCCATTCTAACGCTATCCCTGTTCCTCACCAAGCCTCCCCCAAGGGGGAGGATGTTTGATTACCTTACGGTTATGGTGCAATCAGGAATTTGGTGATTAGATATTAAAATATGAAAGATACCCAACCGGAGTGCAGTAGCTAAACTGCTGTAATCCAGTTGGGTATCTTTCGTCTGGAAAAATAATTTATTTTTGGTTGATTTTTAATTTGTTTTTCCTCCATTTTTAATTTATTTTTCAAGCAAGAATAAATTAAAAACCAACTTGAAAGTTTAACTTTGACCTCTCCAAGCCTCCCCTTTGGGGGGATGCTTGTTGAGGAAATATTACTCTGATAGCACTTCCTTTAGGTACTTCCCCGTAATGCTCTCCTTGCAATTGGCAACCTCTTCCGGCGTGCCGGCTACTACAAGCTCACCGCCACGGTCACCGCTGTCGGGTCCGAGGTCAATGACATAATCGGCACACTTCACCACTTCGAGGTTGTGCTCAATGACAATTATCGAGTGACCACGCTCAATGAGGGCATTGAAGGCAGCCAGCAGTTTCTTGATATCATGAAAATGAAGACCCGTCGTAGGCTCGTCGAAGATGAATAGGGTAGGGTCCTGGCGCTCCTGACCGATGAAATAAGCCAACTTGACACGCTGGTTCTCACCTCCGGAGAGCGTCGACGACGACTGTCCCAGTTTGATATAGCCAAGTCCTACGTCCTCCAGCGGTTTCAGTTTGTTGACTACCGCCTTCTTACCGTACTTCCCGAAGAACTCTATAGCTTCGCTGACAGTCATTTCCAGAACATCGCTGATGTCCTTGTCGTGGAACTTCACGTCGAGGATTTCTTTTTTGAAACGCTTTCCGTGACAAGCCTCGCAAGGCAGAACCAAGTCAGCCATGAACTGCATCTCCACCGTTATGACACCGGCACCCTTACATTCCTCACAGCGTCCTTCCTCTGCGTTGAACGAGAAATACTGCGGTGTGTATCCCATCTGCTTTGATAGCGGTTGGTCAGCAAAGACCTTTCGAATCTCATCGTATGCCTTGACGTATGTTGCCGGATTGGAGCGCGTACTCTTGCCGATAGGGTTCTGGTCGACAAATTCGACGTGCTTGATTTCTTTCCAGTCGCCTTCGAGCGACAGATACTCGCCCGGGGCGTCGGCAACCTCACTGAGATGGCGTTTCATGGCTGGGTAGAGTGTACCCTTGACGAGCGAGCTCTTGCCTGAGCCACTTACACCCGTGACAACCGTCAGGACGTTGAGCGGGAACTTGACGTCGACACCTTTGAGGTTGTTCATTCGTGCGCCCTTCAGCTCTATAGCCATGTTCCAGCGGCGACGGCTTTCCGGAATGGCGATGGTCTCTGCACCAGTAAGGTACTTTATGGTGTATGAACGCGGATATTTCTTTAGCAGTTCGTCGTTGAGAGCTTTCTGCTCCTTGGCGTTCTTTGCAAGTAGCTCCTTCGTATCGCCCTCGAACACAATCTCTCCGCCAAGCCGTCCGGCGTCAGGACCTACGTCGATGAGATAGTCGGAAGCACGCATGATGTTCTCGTCGTGCTCCACCACGATGACCGTGTTGCCTATGTCGCGAAGCTCCTTCAGCACTTTTATCAGTCTGTCGGTGTCGCGGCTGTGCAGACCTATTGACGGTTCATCGAGGATATACAAGCTTCCGACGAGGCTGCTGCCAAGACTCGTGGTGAGGTTTATGCGTTGCGACTCACCGCCCGACAGCGAATTGGAGCGGCGGTTGAGCGTAAGATAGCCAAGTCCCACGTCCAGAAGGAATTGCAAACGGTTGTTTATCTCTACCAGCAGGCGCTTTGCCACGTCTGCATCGTGGTCGTCGAGCTTCAGATTGTCGAACCATTCCTTCAGGTTTCGTATCGGCATCTCTACCAAGTCGGTAATGCTCTTGCCGCCAATCTTGACCCATGTTGCCTCCTTCTTCAGTCGGGTGCCGTGACAGTCGGGACAGATGGTCTTGCCACGGTAGCGGCTCATCATGACACGATACTGTATCTTGTACTGGTTCTCCTTAAGCATCTGGAAGAAACTGTCGATGCATACCTTGTCGTGAATGTCACGGTTGCGCTCCGAAGGCAGACCGTGCCACAACATGTCTTTCTCTTTCTGCGTCAGCTCCGTGTATGGCTTGAATATCGGGAAGTTGTCGCGGGCGGCACGGCGGATGAATTCCTTCTGCCACATCGACATCTTCTCGCCATGCCAGCACTGTACGCATCCGTCATAAACCGATAGCGTACTGTTCGGTATAACAAGTCGCTCGTCGATTCCGATTATGCTTCCGAAACCTTCGCAAGTAGGGCAGGCACCCACGGGGGAGTTGAACGAGAACATATTATCATTCGGCTCCTGGAACCTCATGCCGTCTGCCTCATAGCGGGTGGAGAAGTCGTAGACGATGTTTCCTGGCAGAATGGAGATGCGGCAGGCACCATTGCCCTCGTAGAAAGCTGTCTCGCAGGAGTCCGTCAGTCGCGAAATCTCGCTCTTCTCGTGACTTGCCGACATGCGGTCTATAATAAGGTATATGTTGCTGCGGTCCTTTTCGAGATCGTCGGCGTTGCCTTCCAGCGCCTCGTCGATGCGGACAGCCTTTCCGTTGAGCAGGATACGGCTGTAGCCTTCCTGCATATACAGCTCCAACTGACGTGCAACAGTACGTCCTTCCTCGGCGTGCAGCGGTGCCATGACCATGAACTTGGTTCCGTCGGCATAGCCGTTGATACATTTAATAATGTCCTCGACGCTGTTCTTCTTGACTTCCTGACCGCTTATCGGCGAGTAAGTCCGTCCGATGCGGGCGTAGAGCAGGCGCAGGTACTCGTAAATCTCAGTGCTTGTGCCCACCGTTGAGCGCGGATTTCGTGCTACGACCTTCTGCTCAATGGCAATTGCAGGCGGCAGACCGCGTATGAAGTCGACTTCCGGCTTTTGCATTCGGCTGAGGAACTGGCGTGCGTAGGAGCTCAGGCTCTCGACGTAGCGGCGCTGACCTTCGGCATACAATGTGTCGAAAGCCAGTGAACTCTTGCCCGAGCCGCTCACTCCGCCAATGACGATGAACTTGTTGCGTGGTATCTTGAGGCTTATATTCTTCAGGTTGTTGACCCTGACGCCTTTCAATTCTATATAGTCGTCCATAAATGTCTCTCGTTTTTCGTGACTTGCAAAGTTACGAAATAAATCCCGCATACTATTATTGTAGTAAGTTTTATTCTTATTAAATCTTCTTAAATGAAGTATTGTGGTAAGCTATTTGCAGGAAAAATTATGTAAGTTTGCATGTAAATTGATAACAATAAAAAAACACACGACTATGAAGATTAAGAATTTCATCATGGCAGCCGCAATGGTTCTTGTCCCGGCTGCAAGTGGTTTTGCACAGTCGACTTCGACTTATACTCCGATAACATCTAACGACAGCGATGTCGCTGCTGTAACTAAGGAGAACAACCTGAAGCTCAACAGCGCTTATCAGGAGTGGCTTGCGCAGTACGAGCATGTAGGCAACGAGATTAACGACGTGGCTGAGCAGATTGACGAGGAGACTGCCTCGAAGCGTGGTTATCCAAAGAAGAAGACCGTGCAGAAGAAGATTGGACTCGTTGAGGAGTACATCAAACTGCTTCAGTATCAGCTTGACAACCCGTCGGTGTTCCCTGATTTGGACAAGGGAAAGGTGAGCCGCAAGATTACGGAGTGGCAGAACCACCTCGTAGGTCTCAATACGCTCGTCAAGAAACTGTAGAGAGAGGGGAAGATTGAAATATTGAAAGAATGAAATAATGAAAGGTTGGACGCCGGCTTGGATTATGACGGGCCGGTCGTTTAATAATAGGGGAAAGGACAAACAATATGGATAATGAAGTGTTGAAAGCTATACGGGAGCGCCGGAGCATAAGGCGGTTTCTCCCGAAGCAGATAGCCGACGAGGAACTGCAAGCCGTCCTTGATGCCGGAACATGGGCACCGACGGGCATGGGAACACAGGACCCGTGGATTGTCGCTGTGCAGAACAAGGAAACTATTGCAGAGCTGACGAAGATGAACGCCAAGGTTATGGGTACAAAGTCAGACCCCTACTATGGCGCTCCGACAATTGTTCTCGTCTTTGCGTCGGCAAATAACTACAATAACTTCCGTGACGGAAGCCTCGTTTTGGGCAATATGATGCTCGCAGCACATTCCATTGGACTTGCATCATGCTGGATAAACCGTGAGGATGCTATGTTTGCCACCGACGAGGGACGCAAGCTCATGGCGCAGTTCGGTCTGCCTGAGGGCCTCGTTGGCATTGGCGCATTGTCGCTCGGCTATGCCGCTTCGCAGCCGCACACCGTCAAGCCACGCAAGAAAGACTATTGGCGCGTTATTAAATAAAGCTTTAAGCCGAAATGGAATGATATTGCATGCCGGGTTACACTGTAATCCGGCATGTTTCGTTTGTAGTCCCATCTCTTCCAGTTTATGTTATAACACAATTTGACATACATTGAAGTGATTTTCGCTTTTTTATTTTTTTATGTTTTTGATGTACAATTATTAAATAATAATTAGTACCTTTGCATCCGTTTCGAAATAACACGCGCTTTTCTAACTGTGCGTGACCAAAATAGTACTAATAAGATTTATGTATTACACACTATTTATTACAGTTATACTGACAGCCGTTGTTTTGGTTGTTGGCGCCTACGTTATTGCCAAATTGGTAGGCCCGAGGTCGTATAACCCAGTGAAAGGCGAGCCTTTCGAGTGTGGTATCCCAACGCGCGGAAGCTCGTGGATGCCGGCTCATGTGGGCTACTATCTGTTTGCCGTACTGTTCTTGATGTTTGATGTCGAGACGGTATTCCTCTATCCGTGGGCAACCGTTTTCAGCGAACTTTCGGAAAGCTACGGTGGCGCAATGCTTTTCTCAATTTTCTTCTTTATGTTAGTCTTAGTGCTGGGCTTGGCATACGCCTGGCGGAAAGGAGCGCTTGAATGGAAGTAAGAAAGCCAGCCATAAAGGCTATTCCCTACGACGAGTTCAAGGATAACGATACTTTGGAGAAGATTGCGCAGGAGCTTAACGCCGGTGGTACTAACGTTGTAGTCGGTTCTCTCGACCAGCTCATCAACTGGGGACGCTCTAACTCCCTGTGGTCGCTGACCTTCGGTACGTCATGCTGCGGTATTGAGTTCATGGCAGTTGGTTGTGCACGTTACGACTTCTCACGCTTCGGCTTCGAGGTAACGCGTAACTCGGCACGTCAGGCTGACCTTATCATGTGCGCCGGTACCATAACCAACAAGATGGCGCCTGTCTTCAAGCGTCTGTACGATGAGATTGCAGAGCCTAAGTACGTCGTTGCCGTTGGCGGATGCACCATCAGCGGTGGTCCGTTCAAGAAAAGCTACAGTGTCGTTCGTGGTATCGACGAGATTGTTCCGGTCGATGTTTACATCCCTGGCTGCCCTCCGCGCCCTGAGGCTATCCTCTATGGAATGATGCAATTGCAGCGTAAGGTGAAAGTCGAGAAGTTCTTCGGAGGTGCCAACCACAAGATGACCAAGGATGAGAAAGAACTCTCTCTCGGTCTCGGTGGTCTGCACGGCATCAGCAACGAGAACCTTTCCGGTGCTGTTATCGGCAATAAGGAACCTATTATCGTTCGTGAGTCTCCTAATAAGGAAGATGTAGAGAAACTTGGCGAAGAGCTTGATGCCCTCGACCAGGCAGAACCAGGAACAACGAAATATAAGGAGGCTTCCAAATGAAACTAGAGTACACTATATTCAGCTTCGACACCTTCAAGGCTGAGATGACGAAGCTAAAGGACGAAAAGCATTTCGACTACCTTGTAACTATCATCGGCGAGGACTTCGGACCTGAAGAAGGCCTCGGATGTATATATATTCTTGAGAACACCGATACGCACGAGCGCATCGCTGTCAAGCAGATTGCAAAGCAGATTGGTGACGATTGCGTCATCCCTTCTACATATTATATATGGCGCGCAGCAGACTTGCTCGAACGTGAGGTCTACGATTTCTTAGGCATCAAGTTCCTCGGTCATCCTGACATGCGCCGTCTGTTCCTCCGTACCGACTTTGTTGGCTATCCGTTGCGCAAGGACTATGACATGAGTCCGGAGAACAACCAGTTCCCAATGACTGATGAGCCGGAGACCAACTGGACATCGGAGTGGAACCTGAACGACCTCGGTGAGCTTGTTGAAACCAAGCACCGCCTGTTCGGTCCTAACGACTACGTGATGAACTTCGGTCCTAACCACCCGTCAACTCACGGTGTGCTCCGCTTGCAGACAGTTGTTAACGACGAGACTATCAAGCGTATCTATCCACACCTCGGTTACATTCACCGTGGTATGGAGAAGATGATGGAGTCGATGACATATCCTCAGACTCTCGCACTGACCGACCGTCTGAACTATCTTTGTGCCATGCACCATCGTCACGCCCTTGTCGGTGTAATCGAAGAGGCTATGGGCATTGAGCTCAATGACCGCATTCAGTACATCCGCACTATAATGGATGAGCTCCAACGTCTCGACAACCACTTGCTGTTCCTTGGAACATGCGCTCAGGACCTCTCGGCTCTCACAGCATTCCTTTACTGCATGCGCGACCGTGAGCAGGTGCTGAACGTTATGGAGGAGACAACCGGCGGTCGTCTTATCCAAAACTACTACCGCATTGGCGGCTTGCAGGCAGATATTGACCCGCACTTCGTTGAGAACGTCAAGAAGCTCTGCAAGTATCTCCGTCCGTTCATTCAGGAGTATCTCGATGTATTTGGTGACAACGTCATTACCCACAAACGCCTTGAGGGTGTAGGATATTTGAATCAGGCTGATTGCATCAACTACGGTGTAACAGGTCCTGCCGGTCGTGCCGCAGGTTGGAAGAATGATGTCCGCAAGAATCATCCTTACGGCTTGTACGACAAGGTTGAATGGCAGGAAATTACCGGAACAGGCTGCGACTCCATGGAGCGCTACATGATACACATCAACGAAATGTATCAGAGCCTTAATATTATAGAGCAGCTTATCGATAATATTCCAGAGGGAGAGTTCTACATCAAGCAGAAGCCAATTATCAAAGTGCCGGAAGGACAGTGGTGGTTCTCTGTTGAAGGCGGTGCCGGTGAATTCGGTGTCTACCTTGACAGCCGTGGCGACAAGAGTCCGTACCGCGTCAAGATGCGTCCGATGGGCCTCACGCTTGCCGGCGCTTTCGACAAGATGCTTCGTGGACAGAAGATTGCCGACCTTATCGCTACCGGTGCGGCTATTGACTTCGTAATACCAGACCTTGACCGATAAAGTGTAAAACAATGAAAGAATATATATTAAGTAATTTGCCTGCGATGTTCGACTCGCTGCTCCGCGATACCTGCGGACTGCCGAACTTCTGGGCTGTTCTGATAGAATGTGTGCTTGTCGGCTTGCTTTTGCTCGTTGCATACGCAATGCTCGCCATTGTACTTATCTTCATGGAGCGTAAGGTCTGCGCCTACTTCCAGTGCCGTGTAGGACCTATGCGCGTTGGACCGTGGGGAACGTTGCAGGTCTTTGCCGACGTGCTGAAGATGCTCATCAAGGAGATTTTCTTCGTCGACCGTTCTGATAAACTGCTGTACTGCATTGCTCCGTTCCTCGTTATCATTGCTTCGGTAGGCACGTTCTCGTTCCTTCCTTGGAACCAGGGATGGGATGTACTCGACTTCAATGTAGGTATCTTCTTGCTGACAGCAGTCAGTTCGATTGGTGTCCTCGGTATATTCATGGCTGGTTGGGCATCAAACAACAAGTATTCGGTTGTTTCCGCAATGCGTGGTGCCGTTCAGCTCATTTCCTACGAAATGTCACTCGGACTATGTCTTATAGCTGCCGTTATCCTGACGGGTACAATGCAGATTTCAGGTATTGTTCAGGCACAGACCGGTCCGTGGCAGTGGCTTATCTTCCAGGGGCACATTCCCGCTATACTCGCTTTCCTCGTGTTCTGCATAGCAGGTAACGCTGAGGCTAACCGTGGCCCGTTCGACTTGGCTGAGGCCGAGAGTGAGCTTACCGCAGGTTACCACACAGAGTATTCCGGTATGGGCTTCGGCTTCTTCTATCTTGCTGAATACCTTAACCTCTTCGTCGTAAGTGGAATTGCAACAACAGTATTCCTCGGCGGATGGGCTCCTATTAATATAGGT
This sequence comes from uncultured Prevotella sp., assembly GCA_900314455.1. GTDB lineage: Bacteria > Bacteroidota > Bacteroidia > Bacteroidales > Bacteroidaceae > Prevotella. The sequence continues at coordinate 26,990 of OMVI01000024.1, forward strand.
ATAGAGGCTTTCGATAATGTTATGGACTACATTCCGGGTGTTATCTGGTTCATTGGTAAGACGTTTGTCATCGTATTCCTGCTTATGTGGATACGTTGGACATTCCCTCGTCTGCGTATTGACCAGATACTGAAACTCGAGTGGAAGTACCTCATGCCGTTGTCGCTGTGCATCATCGTACTGATGGTCTTCTGTGTATCATTCGGCTTAACATTCACAAGATGATGATAACAGGTCACGGGTGTCTTTGCATCCGAACCAATAAGTAAAGAAAATGGAAGAAAAGAAACAATCATATTTCGGTGAAGTGGGAAGCGCATTGAAGACGCTTGCCACGGGTCTGAAGGTAACGCTGAAGGAGTATTTCACTCCGAAGACTACCGAACAGTACCCTGAGAACCGCAAGACGACATTGCATGTCGCCAAGCGTCACCGTGGACGTCTGGTCTTCAAGCGCGTCACTGAGGATGATTTGCAGGATCCGAAGATACAGAAGCGTGGACTGAAGCTGGGCGACTATAAGTGCACGGCTTGTACAATGTGTGAGAAGGCTTGTCCTAACGACACCATTAAGATTACCTCGCACATGGAAACCGACCCTGAGACGGGCCGCAAGAAGAAAGTCCTCGACGATTATCAGTATGACCTCGGCGACTGCATGTTCTGCGAGCTTTGCGTCAACTCATGCAATTTCGACGCTATCGAGTTTGTCAACGACTTCGAGAATGCTGTCTTCGACCGCTCTAAGCTTGTGCTCCACCTCGACAAGGAAGTCTACAAGGGCGGCTCACTGCCTAACATCATTGACGGCGGAGCCGACTGGGAAGTAGGAACGTTTAACACTAAAACAAAATAAGAGACATGGCAAGGTTAATTATTTTCGTAATTCTCGCTGTTGTGATACTGGCCTCTGCTGTGTTCTGTGTTACAACGAAGCGCATTATGCGTGCCGCCACAGCACTGCTCTTTGTGCTGTTCTCGGTGGCAGGACTTTATTTTGTCCTCGACTATACATTCCTTGGCGCAGCTCAGATAAGCATCTATGCAGGTGGCATCACAATGATGTACATCTTCGCTATACAGCTTGTCGACAAGAATACGCTGCAAGGACTGCACGAGCATTGGCTTGGAAAGCGCACCATACTGGCTGCTGCAATAGCATTGGTAGGCTTCGCCACTGTTGCTTTCGTGCTTCTCAAGAATGCTTTCATTCAGAAGGTCGTTGCCGAGGATGCACTTGCAAATGAAGTCAACATGGATGTCATCGGACACAATCTGATGAGTGCCGACAAGTTCGGATATGTTCTCCCCTTCGAGTTCATTTCCCTTTTCCTGCTGGCCTGCATAATTGGTGGTCTGGCAATACTGAATATCAATAAGAAGAAGGAGGACACGAAATGATACAGATAGAATATTTCTTCATACTCAGCGGACTGCTCTTCTTCATCGGAGTGTTCGGTTTTGTTACCCGTCGCAACCTCATTGCAATGCTCATCTCCATTGAGCTCGTGCTGAACAGCGTTGATATCAACTTCGCGGCTTTCAACCGTCTGCTCTACCCGAATGGATATGAGGGCATGTTCTTCACGCTCTTCTCTATCGGTGTGAGTGCTGCTGAGACCGCAGTTGCGCTTGCTATAATTATAAATGTTTACCGTCATTTCCACAGCGATCAGGTGAACAGTATTGAAAACATGAAATGGTAAAACAGAAAGAATTATGTTTGATTACGCATTTTTGATACTACTTCTCCCGTTCCTGAGCTTCCTTTTGCTCGGATTGCTGGGAATGAAGATGCCAAAGAAGGTTGCCGGTATCATCGGAACTTGCGTATTGGCAGTGCTTTTCGGTCTTAGCCTGTACACTGCTTATCGCTATTTCTTCTACACCGGTGAGTACTCGGCAATGGGACAGACCTTCCATGTTGTCAATGGACGACTTGATGGAAGTCAGGGACTGTATCCAACCGTGACGATATTCAACTTCACATGGTTGAAATTCACAGAACTCCTTACATTTAATATAGGATTCCGTTTGACACCAATATCGGTTATGATGCTCATCGTCATTACTACGGTGTCGTTTATGGTACATATTTATTCGTTCGGCTATATGGCTGAGCGCGATGAGAACTACAAGGCTGTCGGCTACGAGAAGGGCTTCCAGCGTTTCTACGCATTCCTCTCTCTGTTCACGATGTCAATGCTCGGACTCGTCGTTGCAACCAACATCTTCCAGATGTACCTGTTCTGGGAGCTTGTCGGCGTCTGCTCTTACTTGCTTATCGGCTTCTACTATCCGAAGCATGCAGCCGTGCACGCATCGAAGAAGGCATTCATCGTCACACGTTTCGCCGATTTGTTTTTCCTCATCGGTATCCTCTTCTACAGCTTCTATGTAGGAACATTCAACTACGACCTTACTGCCGACCCGAACCTTCACAACGAACTGCCGGGCGCAGCATGGGTTTTGCCTGCCGCACTCTTCCTGATGTTCATCGGTGGTGCTGGTAAATCAGCAATGTTCCCGTTGCATATCTGGCTGCCTGATGCTATGGAAGGTCCGACTCCTGTCAGTGCCCTTATCCACGCAGCAACGATGGTTGTTGCCGGTGTTTACCAGGTTGCATCACTCATGCCGATATGGCTTGCATACGCACCTCACACCTTGCACTACATCGCATATATTGCAGCGTTCACCGCTTTCTATGCTGCTGTTGTTGCATGCTGCCAGCGTGATATCAAGAGAGGACTTGCATTCTCGACCATTTCGCAGATTGCCTACATGCTTGTAGCACTCGGTGTTGTTACATCAATGGAGGGCGAGGGTAGTGTTGGTTACATGGCTTCCATGTTCCACCTCTTCACCCACGCAATGTTCAAGGCTCTGCTGTTCCTCTGCTCAGGTGCAATCATTGTCATAATCGGCTCCAACTTCAAGGAGTATATGGGAGGACTGCACAAGTATATGCCTATCACGAACATCTGCTTCCTCATCGGAACTATCGCCATCAGCGGCTTTTGGCCACTCGCCGGTTTCTTCTCAAAGGATGAAATCGTTGACGCCTGCTTCCATTTCTCTCCTTACCTCGGTTGGTTTATGACCCTCGTAAGCGGAATGACAGCATTCTATATGTTCCGTCTTTACTACGTTATCTTCTGGGGCAACAGCTATTATGAGCAGGATCCTGAGCACCGTCGCAAGCCACAGGAGGTCCCATTCGTTATGTGGGGCCCGTTGGTATTCCTCGCAGCAATCTCTTGCGTAGCAGGTTGGATACCATTCGGTCACTTCGTATCTCTCGATGGTCATGTAGAGGAAATCGCTTTGCAGCACTTCCAGTTCGGTTCTACCGCTTGGATTTCACTGACAGTCGCAACAATCGGCTTTGCTTTGGCTACATGGATGTATGCCGGCAAGACCCAGCCAGTTGCTGACGCACTTGCAAAGAAGTTCCCGAAGCTTCACAAGGCTGCCCTCAACCGTTTCTATATTGACAATGCTTGGCAGTTCTTCACTCACAAGATTGTCTTCGGACTCTTCTCTATTCCTATCGCATGGTTCGACCGCCACGTCATCGACGGCACGTTCAACTTCCTTGCATGGGGAACCAATGAGGCTGGTGAGTCTATCCGGCCTTGGCAGAGTGGCGATGTTCGCCAGTATGCCGTTTGGTTCATCACCGGTACGGTTGCATTAACATTAGTATTACTTTGCATGATTTAGAAAGATGAGTTGGATATTAACAATTTTCGTGATTATTCCCCTCCTGATGCTATTCGGCCTTTGGATGGCTCGCAATGACAATCAGGTACGTGGTGTTATGGCAGTTGGCGCATCGCTGTTGCTCATCTCCGCCATCTGTCTGACAGTATATTTCGTTCAGCAGCGCAATGCAGGTAATACCGATGCAATGCTGTTGGCAAACAGTGTTACATGGTTCGCACCTCTGCACATCGACTTCGCTGTTGGTGTCGACGGTATTTCGACAGTGATGATATTGCTGAGTGCAATCATCGTGTTCACCGGAACATTCGCTTCCTGGCAGCTCGAGCCGATGAAGAAGGAGTACTTCCTTTGGTTTGTCCTCCTTGCTTCCGGTGTGTTCGGCTTCTTCATCTCTACCGACATGTTCACAATGTTCATGTTCTATGAGGTCGCTCTTATCCCAATGTACCTTTTGATTGGTGTTTGGGGAACAGGACCGAAGGAGTACAGTGCAATGAAGCTGACCCTGATGCTGATGGGAGGCTCTTCCCTCCTTATCCTCGGCATCCTTGGTATTTACTACTTCACGGGTGCACAGACAATGGATGTCTCAGCACTTGCCAATATGCACATGAACGAGACGGCTCAGAAGGTATTCTTCCCGTTCGTCTTTATCGGATTCGGAGTACTTGGAGCACTCTTCCCATTCCACACATGGTCACCTGACGGTCATGCCAGCGCCCCGACAGCAGTGTCAATGCTTCACGCCGGAGTGCTGATGAAGCTTGGTGGTTACGGCTGTCTCCGCATCGCAATGTTCATCATGCCGGAAGGCCTTGCTACATGGGCACCGCTCTTCCTCGTGCTTACCTGCATATCAGTTGTCTACGGTGCACTCTCAGCATGTGTACAGACCGACCTTAAATATATCAACGCTTACTCGTCAGTATCACACTGCGGCATGGTGCTCTTCGCACTTCTGATGATGACGCAGACTGCTATCACCGGAGCAATTCTCCAGATGTTGTCACACGGACTTATGACAGCACTCTTCTTCGCAGTCATCGGTATGATTTATCACCGCTGCGGAACACGTGACGTCCGTGAGCTTGGCGGATTGATGAAAGTCATTCCTTTCCTCGCAGTTGCTTACGTTGTAGCCGGTCTTGCAAACCTCGGGCTTCCTGGTTTCTCAGGCTTCGTTGCCGAGATGACCATCTTTGTCGGTTCATTCCAGAACGCCGGCATTTTCCATCGTGTTGCAACCATAATCGCTTGTACTTCTATCGTCATCACGGCAGTCTACATTCTCCGTGTTGTCGGTAAGATTCTCTATCAGAAGATACCTAACGAGAAGTTCTATCAGCTCCACGACGCCACATGGGACGAGCGTCTCGCCATTGGCGGACTTATCTTCTGCGTTGCCGGTCTCGGTCTTTGCCCGCTGTTCTTCCAGGACATTATCAGCAATGCCGTAGCACCTATCTTCCACACAATAATCGCTAACGCGCCTGCTGTTTCAGCATTGGCTAATATGTAAAGAGGTATAATGAATTACTTAGATTTCTTAAAGATGATACCGGAGGCAGTACTTGTTGCCATCCTTATCATTACATTTATAGCAGACTTTGCCAGTACTAAGCAGACAGAGCGTAAATGGCTGAACCCACTCGTGAGTGTTCTCTACTTTGCCCTTACGATAGTTTGCCTTCTGCCGCTTGAGCCTGAGAATGCCTTCGGCAGTATGTATGTCACCTCAAGCTCAGTAAACGTCATCAAGGCAATCCTCGCTTTGGGCTCGCTTATCGTTGTCATCATGAGCCGTTCCTGGGCTGAGGAGAACCCGAAAGAAGGAGAGTTCTACATGCTTCTGACCTCTACACTTCTCGGAATGTTCGTCATGGTCAGCGCCGGCAACTTCCTTATGTTCTTCCTCGGGCTCGAAATGGCAAGCGTACCTTTGGCAACAATGGTAGCCTTCGACATGAAACGCAACCAGAGTGCTGAAGGTGCAGCCAAGTTCATCCTCACCGCTACGTTCTCAAGCGGTGTCATGCTCTACGGCATCAGCTTCATCTATGGCGCTTGCGGGACACTCTACTTCGGCGATGTACGTCACATACTGATGACTATCTTTGCAGCTGGTGAAACATCGAAGATGCTTCTCCCTGTCATGGGACTCGTATTCTTCTTCAGCGGTCTCGGCTTCAAGATTTCACTTGTACCGTTCCACTTCTGGACCGCCGATACCTATCAGGGTGCTCCAACGCCGGTTACCGGTTATTTGAGCGTTATCTCAAAGGGCGCCGCAGCATTCACATTGCTTGCAATACTGTTCCATGTCTTCACACCGATGATGAAGTACTGGCACGTACTGCTTATGATAGTTGTCGTCCTGAGTATCACCGTTGCGAACCTCTTCGCAATCCGTCAGAGTGAGCTCAAGCGATTCATGGCATTCAGCTCAATATCTCAGGCAGGCTACATTATGCTTGCAGCTATCGGTTATAACTGGGCAAATTCAGTAACGGCACTGAGCTATTACATCCTTGTTTATGTTGTAGCAAACATGGCTGTGTTCTCAATAATAAGCGTTGTAGAGCAGAACAATGGCGGTAAGACCGACATCGACGATTACGACGGCTTCTACAAGACGAATCCGAAGCTTTCGTTCCTCATGACGCTTGCAATGTTCTCGCTGGGTGGTATTCCTCCATTCGCCGGAATGTTCTCGAAGTTCTTCGTCTTCATGTCTGGTGTCAACGGAGCCGACATCCACACAACGATTGGTACTTGGGGCTACGCAGTAGTCTTCATTGCATTGCTTAACACTGTCATCAGCTTGTACTACTATCTGAAGATTGTAAAGGCAATGTACATAAAGCACAGCGACAACCCACTGCCAACATTCAAGTCAGACTGCAACACTAAGCTTGCCCTTGCGCTCTGCACAACAGGCATCCTCCTGTTCGGTATCTTCTCGTATGTTTACCAGTGGATCGCAACAGCAGCATAATATACCCACCTCCACGCCTCCTCCCGTGCGGGAGGGGGTTGAATAGTTTTGTGGACAAAATAGCATCCAGCTTTCAATGAAGCAAGGTTTGAATATTTTTGCGTATAAAGACGTCCTGTTTCAATGAAGGAGAGTTGATAAAGCCAACATCGGATTAAACGGACAGCACGGATAATCATTTCCGTCACATTCGTTTAATCCGATGTTTTTTAATTATCAAACAATATTTGGGGAAGGACTCTTCAGGTTCCTTCCCTTTTTTGAATCATAATGTTAGCCTATTGGCATTTCGTTCAGCCAGCGGGCAAAGAACAAGTTACTTACTGAGTAACCGTTTGGCGAATGGCTAATAAGTTGCTTATCGCTCAAAGCCTTCAGCGCAGTCCTTACACTACTTGTTGCGGGAAGTCCGTATTTGCTGATGAATTTCTGGCTTAAAGGCGATTCTACCAGTCCTTCGGAGGCTATGGCATACAGCAATTGTTGTTGATTCTCGGTAAGCCACGAAAGGTAATTCTCGAATGATGCAGCTTGTTCCTCTATCAGTTCCTCAACAACAACATCTACAAGTGAGTTGTTTATTTCCTCTTTATCGTGTTCATATATCCCGTGAAGAATAGCTTGAATGTACCATGTAGTGCCCTTGGATATATCGGATATATAATCGAATGTTTCAGAAGGAATACTTCTCCCACCACTTTTCAGCCAATTATTGGCAAATGTCAGGTATTCTTTCTTGTCAATGCTTTTCAACGACATTATCATGGAACTCTGAAAGAAAGGCCTGTTTGCCGATAGGAACATCTCTTCCATCATGTGCTGGCGGCTTCCTGCAAAGATGAAATAAACATTAGGCAGGAACTGAATGTAAGAGCGCAGCAATGCCTCAGTGCCGGTTTCCGGATAGCTCAAGATTTGCTGGAACTCATCTATTGCGACATAGCAGCGTTTCTCCGAAACCTTCATATAGTCGAAAATGCGCTTCAGGCTTGCCTTGCTTTCTGTCGGCTTTATGTCTAATGAGAATGTAGGAATGCCTGTCATCTCGTCAATAGTTACCGTCGGGCGAAAACTACTGAAGAATGTCTGCACGTGTCTTAATGCCGATTGCGACACTGTATCGAGTTTACCGATTATTTCCTGTGCCAATAGTTGGACAAGTTGTTCAAGGTTTTTGGTAGCATATATGTCGATATAGAAACACTTGACATCTTTGTCAGACTTTTCAATTTTGTTGAACACATGGTGAATTAACCCCGTCTTACCCATTCGACGTGGGGCGACCAGTGTGACATTGCGCTCGCCATGAAGTGTTGACATTATCTTCTCAGTCTCTTTCTGTCGGTCGCAGAAGTATTCCGGTCCTTTATATCCGTAGACAACAAAAGGGTTATTAAGTTTTGCCATAATTCCGTTGCGCTTTTTACGCAACGCAAATTACGCAATAAAAACTGAGACTGCCAAATAATCTTCCTCTTTTTTATTGAATCCATTGGTTAAAGTTTCATAATCACATTGAAATGTTTCACCTTAAGTCGTTGCATTTTCATGATTTCTGTTGCTGTTCTCAGATATTTTCCTTAACATTGACGGCAGTAAAGAAACAATCGAATTAACAGAAAATAGCAGAAGGATGAAATCTGACTTACAAAAAGATTAGATTCGCTTATTACACTTTTACTATGCCTTTGCTTTAGTGTCTATGGACAGAACAATATTGTAGTACCTCCCAGGTCCAAAACGTTGCCTTGTCAATAAAATTCCAATTGCGATTTATTCTTTCCCGTTTTTGTAATCCATTGGTAGTCAACGTCTTTGCAAAAGCATAGGTTTAGGCTTGCGAAAGGTCATCTTTTAGACTGTAAAACCTAAGGTTTTGGAACGCCAAAGTTGACCTTTTAGAGGCTCATTCGGCAACTCTCATTTTAGTGTAAATACTTTTCAATTAAATCAGAGATTTCGAATGAACTATAAATATATTTTATGATTATCCGCCTTGTCTGAGTCGTTACAGAGTTATCCACAGCAGGGGCATCCCTTTTGGGTGCCATATCGGTATGAAAGACCGACTTAAGATTATATAGAAGTTGACTTTACGTAAAAAGAAAGAGGATGTATCATGTACGATTATGATACATCCTCTTGTTATGATGTTTATTTCAGCAAGTTACAAAGTTGCCTTGTGCGACTTGCCATTCTCACGTATAATGTAGATTCCCTTTGGTAAGTTGACCGGATTGACACGTCTTCCGTTAAGGTCGTAGACTTCTGTCTTGCTGCTGATAGTTCCCGCGTCAATCTTGTCGATGCCCGTTACGGCACCAGCTTTTTGAATGATGCGGAGCTGGAGAGTATCAACACTGTCGGTGACCGATACTATTGCCTCGCGGCTGTCGACGCCTTCCGGCAGGGCATCGACGTTGAACTTCAGCGTGTCAGCCTGATATTCGCCTGGTGTACTTGCAAGACGGCACCAGCTTGAGTTGACTTCAGCCTTCTTCCAGCCGAGGTATGAGAAGATGACTTTTTCTGCATTGCCGCCCTTCTGATTTACGACGAGAGAGTCGACGTCACGTGTGACGGCACCTTCGCTGCTAATCTTTGCCGGCAACATTACCGAATGGCGAACGTGCGGGAAAACTGCGAGCGATGTCTGACCGCCTGGCGCAGCCTGGAAGTAACCCGTCAGTGGACGCCAAGTCCCTTTGCTGAGCATGAAAGCTGTGTTGCCCTCAGAGCGCATAGGAGCCATTGCGAACGCGCATTCAAGAGAATCGTTCTTGGTTGGTATTCCGCTGATGACGATAAAGAACTCGTCGTTGATGACGTACTTACGATTAAGTTGCAACTCTACAACTCCGCTGTTGTTGCGAATTGCGTAGCCGAGTTCCGTTATTGTCCAACTGTCGAGCAAATCGACCTGTTTGCCAGGCACACCGTTCTCGGATGTGTACAGCGAGAAGCTGACATTGGCAATCTGGTCAGCAATGTTCTCAGCCGAAGCCTTTGTGAAGTTGACATAAACGGCATCGAGAAGCATCGGGTGAGACGGCTTGGAGAATCGCTCCGCCCATGCCGTTATGCCCATATTGTTGGCTCCCGGGAATGTCGTATTACCATCGGTGAAGTTCGTCTGATACTTGTCGCCCGGACGGAAGTTGGTAATCAGGCCTTGGAACTGCACCTGCACAGAGTCGTCGGAGTAGGTATAGCCGCTGTCGTTCTGCGCGATGTGGGTCACGTACCACTTGTTCAGCCTGTCGTGCTCCATCGTTACGTCCTCAGTCTTGTAAATTGTGTCAGGCTGGAAGGTTAAGCTCTTGTTGTTGGCAATATCATACTGAGAGTAGATAGCCCATGAGTACGAAGTCGGATAGCCAGCCGACTGGTCCTTGTATGTCACCGGAACGAGCGGTGCAATCATGCGTGTGCGTGTCGTAAGGTCGCGGAACTCAGCAGGATAGGCTACCGCCGCAGTCGGAATTTGACCGTCAACGTGGACGAAAGCCTTCTTTGTGACGGTGTTGCTGTTGCCGGTGCTGTCGGTGACAGTTAGCGAAACGTCATAGTTTCCTGCACGTGTGTAGACGACGGTGGGCGCCTGTTCATTCGAGGTAGCAGGTTCGCCGCCTTTGAACGACCAATTCCAAGATTTCGGGTTACCTGCTGACAAATCGGCGAAGTGTACCTCGTCGCCCGTTTTTACCGTTATCTGGTCGATTGTCTTCACGCCGGAAACTGACAGGTTGGCGGCATAGTAGTCGCCGAGATAGCCACCCATCTTGAACGTTTTGTCGTTGGAACCATAGCTGTAGGTCATGCGTATGCGCACTTTCTTACCTATATATGAGGCGAGACTTGCGCCAACCTTCACCCATCGCTTGTCGCCTGAGACCATATCGCTGTTCCAAAGCTCAGTAGAGTCATTCGTATAGTTGTCAGAAGAAACATAGACGTGCAGCGAGCTGTACTCGTTCCATGACGGGTCCGTGCAAATGTAAGAATGGAATTCGCCGTTGCTGGGAACGGTAATCTCTTCACTTGTGATATGACCGATTGAGCGCTTGTAAACCTGATGAGGACCGTCGATGTGCACGGCGGTGGCACTTGGAGCCCCAGTCTTAGGGAAATAGCGGTAGGTTGAGTCCTTAATCTCAAAGGTGATGACCCCGTCCACGCCGTTATTCTGTGTCCATTTCGACAGGTCTCCTGCAAAGTTCTCCGACCAGACGGCAGTCTGCGATGCACTATCCTGCACGCTGAAGTCGGCTGTAAGACCGTTTGCCGATGGCTCACGGAGAATGCGTGGCAGTGTATTTGCCGCCGTTGGCTGATACGGTATCAGCAGCGACGACTGCTCAGTGGTTGTTAGTCCCGTCCACGCTGACACCGGACGAATGCCTAAATTGTCGCCGGGACCTGCGTAAGCCGTTGCGAATGCCGCAACAGACAATATCGCTGTCAGTAATGTTTTCATAAATATTAAAATGTTATTTGTGAGTTAGATTTTGCAAATTTACGCAATTTATTTTTAAAACATGTAGTTTTTAGGTATTTATTTATACGTAATTATACAACAAGTCTAGCCTTTCACTTATTTTAAATGCTCTATCATGCCGTCCAACGGACGCTGGAGGATTTCCCCGATGGTGTATTTATGCTGTTCTGCTACAAACGAAAGGTCATCGCGGAAGTACCATGCAATACTGCCGACGAAGCTTACAGGCAAATCCATACGTCCGTATCTGTCGATGTTACGCTCAAAGAAATCGTTGAAGTTCTGCCTTACCAGCGTCCTCAACTCCAGGAAGTCATTGATGTGTTTACCAATGAACTTCGACGCGCTTGCAAGGTAGCGGTTGGCTGCCGGTGCCGAGTACACATTATATATAATGTCATTGTAAGCCTGATGGGTCTCCTCCAGGTACAGATCCTTTATACTTTCAGCCCGCTTGTCCTTGAAGATAAGAGTCATGAAGTGTCGGCCGAGGACCGCGCCGGAGCCTTCGTCGCCAAGAATATAGCCAAGTGGCGGAATGTTCTCGACAATCCGATGCCCATCATACAGACAACTGTTGGACCCCGTACCGAGTATGCACGCAATGCCTTCGCTATCGCCGCATAACGCGATGGCAGCCCCCATAAGGTCGCTGTCGACGTTGACGTCATTGCAACTGAGCGCATTCCCGAGTAAGTCCTTCATTCTTTGCTGCTGGCTTTCGTTGCAGCCTGCACCATAGAAGTAGATCTTGTCAACCTTGCAATTTGTGATTTGAGGTACGAGTTCGTTGCTGATGATGCCCTGAATGTCGTCGTCGGAAAGATGAAACGGGTTTATTCCTTTCGTTGCATACTGTCCCTTGCGCTGTCCGTCATTGTCAACGAGAGCCCAGTCGGTCTTTGTGCTTCCGCTATCGGCTATGAGTATCATATCGGTTTGTTGTTGAATTGTTGTCTGCTTTATGTGCAAAGATACTACAAACTGCCCATACAGCAAAATTAAAAGTAGAAAGTTTTGACTTTCGTCTGGGCTCCATATGCCGGAAAAGGATAGAAAATGGATGTTTAATACAATTCTCTTTGGGAAAAATCCACAGTGTAATTACCCAAGTGAAGATACTTTTTAGTAACTTTGCACCTTGAAAACGATATTTGAAGATTGCGTAAGATAACTATATATATAATAATGTGTATGCTGTCAATGGCTCTTGTTGATAACGCCGAGGCAGCAAACAAATTTGATGTTCAACGCTACAGGCAACTTTCGGAGATGCCTGCTGAGAAGCTTTTTGATAAATCCTACGGTTTCATAACTGTCAATAGCGACAGTGCTATACTTGGTTTCACTGTGCTTGTGGACAGGTACAGGCAGGGAAATCTCGACAAAAGCATGACGCGTAAGGTTGTTGCAGCGCTCAACAACCTTGGTTCGCTGTACCAATACCAGTATCTTGACTTCCAGAAGGCATACGAAAGTCTTTCAATGGCGAAGCAGATAGCCCAGAAGAACGGATATAAAGATGCTCTTGCACTCACGCAGACGTCGCTTGCTTCACTGTTTACGAGCAACGACTTCTTTGAGAACGGAGCGTCGATGGACGGCTCTGCGCTCGATTATTGTCGTCAGGCATTCAGCAGCGCGGCAAGTACGAAGCTGTGGAACGCATTGCTTGTCAGTCTGATAAACGAACTTGAATACGCCCGTCAGACTGATAAGATTGCCGAGGTGATGCCCGATGTTAAGACATTCAGAAGTCTTAAAATTCCGAAGAATACTCCATTGCTGACATACGTGTCGCTACTTTGCGATGGTGTAGAGGCAGGAAACAAGGGCGATTACGCTGCTGCACTGACTTCTTTCAAGTCGATGGAGAGTCATATCGATGCCCCTCAGACACGTGAACTTTACGTTATGACGAGTCTTACGTGTCAGGCTGACGCGTTGTCTCACTTGAACAAATGGCAGGAAGCCATCAATGCGTTGCAGAAGGCTTTGAAGATAGCAGAGGAAAATGGCGAGACTGATATTGTTTCTCAGCTTTACTATCAACTCAGCAACTATTTGTCGCACACCGATAAAGGTCTTTCAGAGCGTTACCGTCTTATGTTCTACGAGAGCCGCGACTCCATTTTGAAGCAGAAAAAGCTAAACAGCATACACGATGCGCAACTTCATGAGGAACTGAACAACGTCCGCAACACGATGAACGAAATCGACGGCAAACGCCGTACTTTGCTTCGTATCGTACTGATACTTACCGGTGTTATCGTTGTCGTGGGAGTTGTAGGTGCCGTTATCATTCGCAACTACCGCCGTTTGCGCCGTGCCCATCGCCAGTTGTACCTCAACAGTGCCGCAAGTCTTGAGCAGGAGGATGCTCTTCGTAAGCAACGCGACCGCTACGAGAAGAAGGCTAACAAGGAGGAGAGTGCTCCGTCGCCTGACATTACGGTTCAGAACAACTCTGACGAATTAGCCGAAGTGGCACAGAAGATAAGCAAGGTGATGGAGTCTGATGTGATTTTCAGCGACAGTTTCTCGCTCGACCAGCTCTCGGATGCCGTCGGTGAGAAACGACCGGTGGTCTCCCAGGCAATAAAGGAGCTCAGTGAAGGCAATTTCTATGCAATGTTGAATAGCTACAGGATAAAGGAAGCGTGCCGTCGGTTGCGCGATTTCGACAATTATGGTAAGTTCACGGTTGAGGGAATCGGACTTAGCGTTGGCTTCAAGTCACGTTCAAACTTCATTGCGTCCTTCAAACGAACTGTAGGCATTCCCCCGTCAGAATATCGCAAATTAGCAGAAGAAGCCTAGTTTGGCTTACTGTTTTTGTACTTTTGAGTTTAAAAGCACACCAAAACGTTTAAAAACACCATTCATTGCTTATAAAATAATTAACTTTGCAAACATAGTTGGCATGACGATAGGTCACTTTTGCAATCTTCATTTATCGCTAACGAAATTATAATCAATTACTGATAGACATGAGAAAAATCAACTTACTAACACTCGCCGCAGCTTTGTTGCTTTGGTTTGCAGCCCTGCCGCAAGCCGCTTCAGCACAGACCGGCAAGCGTGCGCCACTCGGCGCAAGGCCACTCGCTAGTGTCCAGAAAGGCACTCCGGCGTTCGCCTCATCAGCAAGGGAGGTCGCTCCGCTCGGCGTTGCCCCCGGAGTACCAAACGTTATCGGCTCGGTTATCTTCGCTGATAACTGGTCGGAGTACCACTACGGTACCGTTACGTTCCCTCTTCAGGCTAACACAACGGTGACAACCCGCAAGGAAGACGCCAATCTTAACGCTAACGGCGGTGCCATTCTTCAAGATGACATCTACAAGGTCGTCAACTACAACAGCAGCTTTGGTTTCGCTATCTTCTCCCGTTGGAACATTGACACATGGGAGCGGATGGAGACTCCGGGCCTTATCAAGGCCGAATGCGCTGCTACGGCAGTGTCTCTCGACCCAACAGACGGCAAGGTCTATGGCTGTTTCTATGAGATTGACGACTCCGGTTATATAGGCAACAAGTACAAATTTGGAACTGTCGACTACAATACGAAGAAGCGTACGAACATCGGAACTCTCGATTCACTCTTCGTTGGTATAGCTGCTTCACCTCAGGGCGAAATCTTCGGTATCCGTAGCGACGGTATGCTGTGCAAGATTAACAAGCAGACAGGCGGTGTTTGGCCAGTTGGCGCCACCGGGCTGAAGCCATTGCGCGCTTTGCAGAGTGCTGCCTTCGACCCTGCTTCGGGCAAACTCTATTGGGCAGCGAGCCTCACTGACGGCACGGGAGCACTCTATGAAGTCAACACAACTACTGGAAAGGCTACGCTCTTCTCACGTTTCCCACACAACGAGGAAATCGTTGGCATGTGCATCCAGGCTCCGGCGGCTGCGCTCGAGGCTCCGGACAGTGTCAGCGGAGTATCTGTGAACTTCCCGTCAGGCTCTCTCAGCGGCACATTGACATTCACTGCGCCTACCAAAGCTTACAACGGAACCACCACACTTACCGGAGCACTTACCTATACCGTACTTAGTCACGGCAAGCAGGTAGCCACTGGCAGTGTACAACCTGGTGCTACGGTTACCACTTCTACGTTCTCCGAGACTCAGGGATACGACACACTGCGCATATATGTCAGCAATGCTGCCGGCAACGGTGTGACAAAGAAGCAGGTCAACTGGTTTGGTCTCGACACTCCGCAGCCTGTTTCAAACGTGAAACTTACTGTTGACGGACTCAAGGCAACACTTACTTGGGACGCTCCGAAGAGCGGTGTGCACGGCGGATATGCTGATGCGTCGGCTCTCACTTATAAGATTGTACGTCAGCCGGATGGCGCTACCATGGCAACGGCTCAGAAAGGCACTACCTATACAGAGACTTTCCCAACAGGAACAGTACGCTCTCTTGCTTACTCCGTTACTCCTGTGAACGGCTCTCTGCAAGGTGAGGCAACCACATCTTCGCAGGAATTCGTCGGCAATGCTCTCGAACCACCTTACAAGAACGAGTTCTCAACTGAGGATGACTTCAAAAATATGTCAGTCATTGATGCTAATGGCGATAACGAAACATGGGTTTACTGGGACCGCCTGAACGAGAACTGCGCTCGTTGCGACCACTATCGCGGCACAAACGACGACTGGTTGGTTACGCCTCCACTCCGTTTGAAAGCTAATACTAAATATAAGGTGTTCGTAAAGGCCAAGGGCTTTGCTTCTTTCTATACAGAGAAGTTCAGCGTTCGCTTAGGTACAGCCAACACGGCAGCAGCTTTGGCTTCCGGCTTGTCTGTTATTCCAACAACAGTTGTTAAGTCAGGCGAATGGGCTGTTTACTCTAATGAGGTAACAGTCGACAACGATGGCGTTTATTATCTTGGCGTTCACAATGAAGGCGACGACAATTCTAACTTTCTCTACATCGACAGTCTCGGCATCGAGGGCGGTGTCTCTCAGGCTGTTCCTGCAAAGCCAAGCAATCTGAAGCTTGTCGCTGACGCTCAGGGAGCCACAAAGGTAACCATCAGCTTTAACAATCCGGACAAGACTTTGGAAGGTGACGCACTCTCATCGATTACCACTACTGAGGTATATCGTGACGGTGAGCTTGTCAAGAAGTTCGATAATCCACAGCCGGGAAGCGCTGTCAGCCTCGTTGATTCACTCGCTGATGCAGGCATGAACCATTATACTGTCTACTCAACCAACGCTGATGGCAAGGGAGCAGTTGCCTCTGACTCAGTCTATTGTGGTGAAGATGTACCTGGTGCACCAACTGAGGTAACTCTGAAGGACAAGGGCGACCACGTACACCTTACGTGGAAGGCTCCTACAATTGGCGCAAATGGTGGCTATATCGACACTAGCGCACTCTCATATCTGCTTCAGGACAACAGCTACACACTGCTCGACGTCCTCGAAGGAACATCAACCGACCGCACACCGGACGTTACCGGCACACAGCGCATGCTCTACTATGGCGTTTCAGCTGTATCGTCATCAACTCAGTCGATAGGTTCAACCGGCGTTTCGAACCCAATCATCATCGGAGATGCTTACAAGTTGCCATTCGTCGAGACTTTCGCACAGGGCAATAAAGCAACTTATTGGGCTGGATTCATCAACGGCCGCACTGTAAAGGTCATCGGCGGACCTGATGCCAATGGTGACCAGGGTTACATTTCTATGCAGCTCAACGACTCAGTGACGACATCCACACTCTCTTCGGGTAAGATTTCGCTTAAGGGAACCATCAACCCTGTACTTGAGTTCTACTTCTATGCAGACCCTGTAAAGAACGCAACTCTCCTCACTAAGGTAACTGACCAGGACGCAACTGACGACGCTGTTGACCTCGAGCAGTACACTTCGCTCAGCGGAACAGCAGGTTGGCGCAAGGTATCTGTACCTTTGACCGACTACATCAGCAAGCCGTACATCACTCTTAACTTTGTTGGAACATCGACAGACGGCACCGCTATCTCTATCGACAACATCACTGTGAAGGACGTTCTTGAGCATAATCTCTCAGCAACTATAAAGGCTCCGGGCACCGTCTTTGCCGATAAGGACAACAAGGTGACTGTTACCGTTACCAACGAGGGAACAGCACAGAACGGCAACGCTACCGTTAACCTCTACATGGACAGCAAACTCGTAGGCTCACAGGCTGTCAGCGCACTCGCTCCAGAGGCTACCGCAACATACAGTTTCAATGTTGTTCCGGGCGTAAACTCTAACTCTCAGGTTAAGTTCTATGCTTATGTAGACTATGCCGATGACCAGAAGCTCGACAACAACACTACCGACACGGTTACTTCTAATGTAACAATGCCATCTTATCCAACAGTAACACTGGTTGGTTCGCTCAACGCCAACAACCAGGGCGTACTGACATGGAATACTCCGGACGTATCTAACGTACAGGGTCAGGTTACCGAAGGTGCCGAGGACTACGACGCATTCAGCATCGACGGCTTTGGTGAGTGGACTCTAATCGACGGTGATGGCGCAACAACGAGCGCTATTGGCGACGGCTGGGGCGACTACTACAAGTATCCTAACGTACATGAGCCGATGGCATACATGGTATTCAACCCATCTGTTGCAAAGATTCGCGACAACAAGTTCTCCGATGCTGAGAGCGTAGACTACGGCCCTCACAGCGGAAAACAGGAGTTCGCATCCTTCAGCGCTAATGGTGTCAGAAACAACGACTGGCTCATTTCGCCGCGCCTCAACGGTAAAGCACAGACCATTTCGTTCTGGGCTAAGACCGCAACGACAACATTCGGATATGAGACATTCGAAATCCTTTACTCTAAGGAGAGCACCGATACCGCTACATTCGTAAAGATTGGCGGTTCAGACAAGACTCCGGCAGAGTGGACACAGTACACTGCTCAGCTTCCGGAGGGCACTCGCTACTTCGCAATCCGTTGCACATCGAACAACCACCATGTCTTCCTTGTCGACGATATTACCTACACCGCCTACACTGCTGAGGACCTCGTAGTAAGTGGTTACAATGTTTATCGCAACGGCGAGAAACTTAACGACACTCCTGTTACTGTGACAACGTACACCGACAACGATGTTCCGGCTGACGCAACCTATCAGGTATCAGTTGTATATACACTCGGTGAGTCGGCATTGTCTAACAAGGTGAATCTGAAGAACCCTAACGGAATAGCTGTTATCAATGCTTCTCAGAGTTCAATCGTTACCGGTCGCGGCTCGCTCGGTCTCAACAACATCACCGGAGCTCCAGTTGTAGTTTACAACGTAGCTGGTGCTGTTGTCTACAAGGGCAGCGACAGCAATGTCAACCTCAACGTTCCGGCAGGCGTTTACCTCGTAAACGTAGCGGGAAAGACCGTTAAGGTAGCTGTTAAGTAAGATTAATTAAAGCCTGCGACCGCTCCGCTCACGTCAGAGTGGAGTAGGGGCAGGCTTTTTAAATATCATAATATGAACATCAAGAAATCATTACTCTTCTTTCTGTTGGCTTCCGCCACGGTTGCAAATGCTGCTCCACGGACACCTCAGCAGATACTAATCATAGCTGCAAAGGCTTTCTCCGATGCCACGCTGCCTCTCGTCAAGCATGCCCCTCGTGGTGGTGCCGCCGATTTGAAGGTCCTCTACAAGACCTCAGAGATTAGCCTCGTCGGAGCCAGGGCAAGCGGTTTCGTCCTCGTAAGCAACGACGATGAGTTCTCGCCGGTGCTCGGCTATTCAACCAACTGGTCTGACAACTATGCTCAAAACGACGGTCTTATGTGGTGGATATCAACCGCCACAAAGAACCTCAACGCCCGCAAGGCTGCCCGTCAGGCTCTTGGCGCAACGTCGTCGACACCTGAACAGCTCGGCTACAAGACTTCCGTCGACGCTCTTGTCAGCAGTAAGTGGGACCAGGGCACACCGTTCAACAACCAGACTCCTCTCTTCTCGTCATCTACCGGCACGTTCGTACGTCCTCTGACGGGTTGCGTTGCCACGGCAATGTCACAGGTTATGTATTCTCACAAGTACCCTTCCACTATTCACGGTCAGGTTTTCTACCGCATGAAGCAGGGCGACAACGGTGAGTTCCGTACTTTCAGCAAGGACCTCGACGGAGTTACTATCGACTATGCGAACATGCTCGACACTTACGAAGAGGGCACTTACTCGAAGAAACAGGGAAATGCTGTTGCCGCATTGATGGCAAATGCCGGCATGACGGTTAACATGCAGTACTCCACAACATTCAGCGGAGCCTACGGAACCGATGCAGCGCTCGCACTGAGGAAGTACTTCGGCTATGACAACACAGAGTATTACTTCCGTATGGAGGTAGAGGACAGTTGGTGGAAGAACAAAGTCTATGAGGCTTTGAACAACGGCAACCCTATCATTTACGGTGCTGTCGATTCCAAAGGACACGGCGGCCACTGCTTCGTTCTTGACGGATACGATGCCAAGGGCTTTGTTCACGTCAACTGGGGATGGTCCGGTTCACAGGACGGATACTATGATATCGACGTCCTCGACCCAGGAACACTGTCGTCATATCAGTTCTCTGAGCAGCAGGAAATGGTCATTGCCGACCCTGACAGTGTCCGTCCGGCAGTCGTTGAGGTCAATGTTGCTGAGCCGGGAAAGCTCTCTGAGGCTCTTCCGACGGAGGGACGCTACGACATTCGCGACCTTAAGATAACCGGAAAGCTCAACGGCACGGACATCCGTACGCTCCGTGAGCTTATGGGAAAGACCATTGACGACAAGAAGACGAACGGAATGCTGAAGCATCTAGACCTCAGTGAGGCTAGCATTGTTGCCGGTGGCGACTCTTATGCAGTATCTCTGAGTGGCGCTCCACTATATGCTGAGAAGGACAACGTGCTTCCACGCTACGCATTCTTCTTCCTTCCGAACATCTCATCGATATCTCTTCCGGAGAACCTGACGGAGATTGGCGACTCGGCAATGGCTTTCTCGTACAACATTACATCAGTAAACCTCCCGAAGACTCTGAAGAAAATCGGCTCTGGAGTTTTCTATAACAATATCGCAATGCGTGATATCTACTGCAAGGCGATGGCTCCTGTAGAGCTTGCCGATACTGCCTTCAAGGACATCAACCACACTGATAACAACGTAGTATCGCTCTGCCGCCTCCATGTTCCGCAGGGAACGAAGGACGTATTCTCGTCGAACGACCTTTGGAACGACTTCCTTGAAATTATCGACGATGAGCCTGTTACGACCGATGCCATCCGCACAATAAGCTTAAAGGATGAAAACGCCGACAAGGCTGTTTACACTCTCGATGGTGTACGTGTGAATGCGGCAAATCTGAAGCCGGGCATTTATATCACAGGAGGTAAAAAGAGGATTATCAAATAAGCTTTAATCAAATATCGTTTCTTAGCCACTAATCTTCGGGGTTAGTGGCTTTTTTGTTTTGTTTAAGCCAGAATTATAAGAATTTTTTAGTAACTTTGCAGCCTACATTATAAATTATTATCAATTAAGCTTATGCAAAACAATACTCATCAGATAGTATTCTGTGGCTTCGGCAAGCTGATTCTCGGACTGCTTCTCTTTCTTGTAGCACTTCCAATGGCGGCCCAGAAGCGGAACATAAATCTGACAATAAATGTCGCAACGAATACCGGCGAGAGCCTTAAGGGGCAGACTGTGGACCTGCAACAGACCGACTACAGTCTCGGTTACGGAACTTTGACACTAGACGACAAAGGCTCGGTGTCGGTGAAGGTTTATGCCGGCAACCACAAACTGACCATAACCCGCAGCGGTTATAATGATTTCACGTCTTCGTTCAGCGTTTCGAAGGATACAACTGTGACGGCTCAGCTCGTTGAAGCGTTCCAGACGCCTTACTCGCTTTCAACTAATGTGGAGCACAACGCGCAGACCGGTCTCAACGATGTCACCCTGACATGGAACCGCGAGGCACCTGTCTTCTTCGATGACTTCGAGAGCTATGAACCGTTTGCTACCACCTTCGGCTCGTGGACGGGTATCGACCGCGACCATCTCACGGCAGCACCGCTCGTAGGAAGCTATCCTAACCGCGGCGTCTTTGAGTATGCACAAATCATCAGCCCTATGAACGTAGACCCGACATGGTGGTACGATTATCCTATTCTTCGTCCTTACGGTGGTCTTCAGTATGTTGGCTTTATCCGTACGGGCAGCAATGAGCCTAACGACGACTGGCTTATATCGCCGACAATTACTCCGGGCAACGACAATGTCTTGCAGTTCATGGCTCATGCAGCCGACCAATACGACGAGAAATTCCAGGTTTACGTGACCACAAAGACTGATAATCCCGACGTATCGGACTTCACCATGATTTCAAGCGGAAACTATGAGTCGGTCGATTACAAGTCATGGCACCGCATGACCTATGATTTAAGCCAGTATGCTGGTACTCCTATAAAGTTCGCAATACGCTATCTTGGCAACTACAACAATTTAGGTGCTTTCATGCTGATGGTCGACAACGTCTATGTTGGTCAGCGTCCGCTTACGGCTTCTCAGGTAAAGGCATCGCCAATAGCACCAGTTGCAAAGCGTGTGACGAAGAACTCACCACTGAACCCTAACGAGTCGTTCCGCGTTTACCTCAACGATGCGCAGGTCGGAACAACTGAGGATTACTCATACACATACAAAGGACTTACGGCAGGTACCTACAAGCTTGGCGTACAGAGTGTTTACAAGGCTTCGCAGAGTGCCATCGTCGATACAACCATTACTATCAGCGGACGGTATGCACGAGTTAATGCGCAGGTATTGACAAACAACAACAAGTCGGTGGACGGCAATGTGCTCGTGGTGACTGCCAAGTCATCGGCTGAGACGTTCACGGATACAATCAAGAACGGCACGGCCACGTTCGCGTCGCTTCCTTACGGCGACTATCTTGCAGAAGTTTCCGCACCTAACTATGAAGACTTCACGACGGAGTTCACTATCAATAAAGACACAACTGTTAGTATACCGTTGACTGAAAAGATAACAGACCCGTACAATCTGACTGCCGATGTCACTTACGACGCTGACAATCAGGACTATGACGCTGTGGTGAAGTGGAACCAGAACCTTAGTTTCCACGACAGCTTTGAGAGCTATCCAGACTTCGCAACCGGCTCCTTCGGCGACTGGCGCACATACGACCTCGACCAGCATATATGCTATCCGATTTCTCTTAACGGCACTGTGATTAACTTCCCGGGTGCCAGCACGACCGATAAGCCTTCTGCTGTGCCTCCACTTGTGTTCAATCCGAAGTCGACAACGCCTGCTATGACGAGCGATGCGGCTGTCCTTGCCCCTGAGGGAGACAAGACAATAATCTTCTTCTCGCCACAACAGAACGGCGCAAACAAGTGGCTTGTCTCGCCGCTCATCACGGTTCGCGACAGCTTCGTTGTACGTTTCGCGGCAAAGTCGTACACTGATATGTATGGCAAAGACCAGATGGAGGTTGCCGTCAGCACTTCCGGCAACGACCCGCAGACATCGAATTTCACAACCGTCAGCACCATTAACCCTGTCACCGCAGGACAATGGACGCTCTATGAGACCGACCTCAAGAACTATGTAGGTCAGCAGGTCTACATCGGTGTCCACTATGTCAGCTACGATTGCTTCTTCTCCCAGCTCGACAACTTCTATGTTGGCAATCCGAGCGGCAGCAGTTTCGTTGACGTAGGTGCAGTCGACCACTATAACATATACCTCGATGGAAAGCTTGTCGGTACATCCACAACGCCGACTTTCACCATCAACAGTATCACGGCAGGTACGCATACGGTTGGCATTGAGGCTGTCTACACGTCTGGCAAGAGCAAGATTGTGACGACAACTATCAACACTGCCACTGGCATCGAGGCTGTTTACACCAATAAGACTGATGTGAACGCACCGGCTTACAACCTTGCCGGACAGCGCGTCTCATCTACTTACCGTGGCATCGTGATACAGAATGGCCATAAGTTCATACGTAAGTAAGGGCTTGGACAAGTTATTTAAAATAATAAGATTATCCGCCCTACATCTCCACAACTGAGCCATCCATTGCAAGGGCGTCCCTTGTGGGCGCGTCGTTGTAGACATTAGGTTCTTTAATCCCCCACATTACGCTATCGCTTATGTGTGGTCTTCGACGGTTTTACTTCTTCGAAGTAATTGTAGACAACAACATATACACTTCAAATATTTGAAGAATCATAATGCATAACATGCCGGGCTGCGATGCAGTCCGGCATGTTTCGTATTATAGTAGATTATGTTCTCCGATGACAAAGGTTAGGTATTACGATGCGAAAGGTAAGCTTTGAGAAAGAAAAATAATTTATTTTTCCTCTATTTTTAATTTATTTTTCCTCTATTTTTAATTTATTTTTTATCGCTTTTAATTTATTTTTACACCAGGAACTTATCCTTTTGCAATTCAACTGTTTAGCTTTGACATTCTAAAAGAGAAGCTGCCTTATAACCATACCTTCCCGAATGTGACGGATATATAGTTCTTTGCTGATTATTACGTTAATATTATAAATTATTGCTGTCCGCTAAAACTCAAAATGGCAAAAACATCCAACCCGAAGCCCTGTAAATTTGGACTTCGGGCTTATTCTTTCAAAAAGTAAGCCCCCCTCTAATCAAACAGACTCG
>OMVI01000008.1 GCA_900314455.1 uncultured Prevotella sp.
ATACATCAGCAATAACCTCGAAGAGGTTAAAGTTCGGTAACCCTGACAAGCGATAGCGCAGTCTGGGGATAGAAGCAAGTAAACGACGAACATCCAGAGCTTAGAATATGCTCTACAGTGTGAAAGGCGTATGAAGTAAAACTGCTACATTTTAGCACACTTTGTGCTGTGGCGCATCTTCGAAACGCTGAGTCAATATTATATTGTTATATCCTTTTCCCCAGGCTGCGGTCGTTGCGCTCCCTTGCCAGGGGTTATCGGGAAGTAAACTTCTTCGAAGTTTGTGGGTGCCATCATCCTACATTTCTGATGAGCAAAAAATAAAACGGATGTCCGTAAACATACAAATATCTAATAAAAAAATAAAGGGACACCCCTTTGTGGAATGTCCCTTTACAATATCTTAGATGAACGAATGTCGTGTTAAGCAACCTGTATGCGCTTCATGTCCTTCGACGTATCGAAGGTGCGGGGCAATGTTATGTGAAGTACACCGTTCTCAACCTTAGCCGAAATGTTGTCGCGGTCGACATCCTCAGGCAACGTAAAGACCTGCTCGTAGTTGCCATAAGAGAACTCACGGCGCAGGTAGTGCTCCTTCTTCTCTTCCTTGTTGTCTTCCTCATGGTGCTCCATTTTATTCTCAATAGCTACGTGAAGCTCACCGTCGTTTGTCAGTTCGACACGTGCGTATTCCTTCTTGAGACCCGGAGCAGCGATGTCCATGGTGTATTTCTTATCATCTTCCTTAACGTTGACGGCAGGTGCGGTTCTGTTAAAGTTGAAGCTCATGCTGGGCATCCAAGACGTATCAAACAAATCATTGAACTCATTGTCAAGCCAATTCTCAGCGTTTCTCAATATTGGATAATAACTTCTCATATCTAAAACCTCCTATTTATATTTTTAATTTTCAAACTTTCGTTGAACCGTCCGCCGTCCCTCGGGTTGCCCTTCGGTTTGGTTTTCGATTTCAAAGAGGTTATTGCAATGAGCGTGCCCGATATGATTGAGTGCCAAAACTGTACATGCTGAGTGCCAACGTTGTCACGAAAGTATAATTATTTTAGCACTTTCTGCCAACGTTGTCACATTCGCAGCTATTCCTTTGCGTTGAGAAGCGCGAGGCAAAGTTCCTTTTGCAGAACGCGGGCGTCAAGAACCGACATGTTGCTGTCCATCAATGCGTAGCAAAGAACGTGTCCGTCGGTGCCGCGGCAGAAACCTGTCAGCGAACTGATACCGAACGGATGCGACAGTGTACCCGTCTTTCCGTGTATCCTTCCCTTGATGCTCTTCGGCATGTGGAGCAGCGTTCCGGCATAGCCCGATACCGACATGCACTTCATGAGCATATCGTAGATGGGCTTACGGTTGTAGCCGTAGCGCAGAATCTTGCAGAGATAGTACGGCGTAATGCTGTTGTAGTGGCACAGACCGCAGCCGTCGTGTATTACGATAGTGTCGCCGTCCGGTTTCAGTTGCTTGTCCATGAAAGCCTTCATGACGCCAATTCCGGCTGCCTCCATATCCCCGATGGTCGTCGCTTTGGGATTGCTGCGGTGCCCCATGGTGATGAGCAGCGATGTTGCCTGTGTGTTCGCGCTGAAGTTCCACATACGTTGCAGAACCATATCGAGGTGCCGGTTGAGACGGAAGATGTAGTGGAAGCCCTTTGGAGTTGGCGCCATCGTAACCTGTTTGTCGTCGAACTTGATGCCGTACTTTCTGAAAGCCTGCTTCAAAGCCTTCACAACGGTTTCCGGTCCACGATATAGTATGCCGTATTTCGAGAAAGCCAAGTCGCCCGGGAACCAATGCTCCTCAGCCGTTATGGGCTCGTGGAGCAGCAAGTCGACGTACAGTTTGCCTGTGAACGCTTTTACTCCGCGGTTGCGGAACTCCTTTGCCATGCGCTCAATGTCAAACGCTTGCAGCTGTGGATCTAAGTCTCCCTTGAAGCTAATGTCACCCCGCAGCGTGTCGCCTTGTATCCTTGCGTTTGTCAACATTCCGCTATGGTATTGGAAATCGTTGCCGAG
Source organism: uncultured Prevotella sp. (assembly GCA_900314455.1). Classification (GTDB taxonomy): domain Bacteria; phylum Bacteroidota; class Bacteroidia; order Bacteroidales; family Bacteroidaceae; genus Prevotella. The sequence goes on from OMVI01000008.1 coordinate 2,043, forward strand.
CTGGTTCAGCGCCGCCGTTCCCGTGAGTAGTTTTATGCTTGAAGCCGATGGCTGCGAGTGGTGTCCTGCAACGTCGATGACGGGCTTGCCGGCAGTCAAATCATAGACATAGAGTCCGAAGTCGCCTTGCGGGCGCGGTTTGTCAACGAACTTTTGCAGCCGTGACTGCAACGCCGTGTCCACCTTTATATCCTTTTTCTTTTCCGGTGCTTTTCCTTTGCTGCCGCAAGCAGCCATTGCAACGATTGCGAAAGCTGCCACGGCGATATATGTTACCCTGCTTATTGTCTTCATAATTGTCCTGAACTTTTGACTTGCAAAGGTATTAAAAAATCTGTTTATCCGCAAAATACAAAGTCGGTAAAATAGAAGAAGGACCTCAAAACATCTTTTATATGGTTATGACTTGTAATCATTCTTTAATGGCATGTTTGTCCTTTTAATTCTTGGGTATTAGGTTTCTTTTTTATACTTTTGCACAATAAACAGGGATTTTACAACTAACGGAATATGACAAACAAAGTGATGCGGCCCGAATACCTGGCATGTCCGATACGGCAAGTCGTCAGTCGGTTCGGCGACAAATGGTCGTTGCTCGTACTATATACATTGTATGTTAAAGGCAAAGGCAACCCACTGCGTTACAGCGACATAAAGGACGAAATGCTGGACTGCTCCCCTAAGATGCTGTCGGCAACACTGAAGAACCTCGAAAAGATAGAATTAGTTGGCAGGAAGGTCTTTGCCGAAGTTCCGCCGCGCGTTGAGTACAGTCTCACGGAGCGTGGACAGTCGCTCATGCCGTCAATAATCTCGCTCATGACGTGGGCTCGCAACAACTTCGATATTGCCGCCTCAAAGTTGAAATGATGAATTAAGGAATATCTGTAAACATCCATTGCAGGTACGGCGTGCGGTGGATGGCTAAGCAGCTGGGAAGGTTGTGGAAATCAGTCATTATTCTTTCTGCTTAGAATTAGTCACTTTTTGTTAACTAACTTATTATCAAATGGATTCGATTAAGAATATATACAGAATTGGAAAAGGACCATCGAGCAGTCATACGATGGGTCCACAGCGTGCCGCAACAATATTTGCCGCTCGCCATCCCGACGCTAAACGCTTCAAGGTGACACTCTATGGCAGTCTTGCTGCTACGGGAAAAGGTCACATGACGGACGTTGCCATTGAGGAAGTGCTGGAGAGAATCGCTCCCGTTCACATCGCCTGGGAGCCCGAAGTGTTCCTTCCTTTCCACCCGAACGGAATGAAGTTCGTCTCCATCGACGACAAAGAGAGGACAACAGACGAATGGACGGTGTACAGTATCGGCGGCGGAGCGCTCTCGGAAGGAAAGGGTAAGGACGACTTCTTCTATGAGAAATCGATTTATCCGCTTACGAAGCTCACCGACATACAGCACTGGTGTGAGGAGAACGGACGCGGTTTCTGGGAGTATGTGGAGCAGTATGAGGACGAAGGAATATGGGAATACCTGCGTCAGGTGTGGCTTACGATGACCAGGTCTGTTGCCCGCGGCATCAACCACGAGGGCGCCCTGCCCGGTCCTTTGAACCTTGCGAGGAAGGCACCGACATACTATATCAAGGCGCGCGCCTACCGCCCGGAGCTCCGAAGCCGTGCTATCGTGTATGCCTACGCCCTTGCCGTGAGCGAGGAGAATGCCTCCGGTGGCACCATCGTCACAGCGCCGACCTGCGGAGCCAGTGGTGTGCTGCCCGGAGTGTTGGTCCATCTTGCCGATGCCCATGACTTCAGCGAGGAGCGAATACTGCATGCACTCGCCACGGCGGGTCTCATCGGCAACCTTATCAAGGAGAATGCGTCAATCTCAGGCGCAGAGGTAGGCTGTCAGGGTGAGGTCGGTACGGCTTGCGCAATGGCTTCGGCAGCTGCCTGTCAGATATTTGGCGGAACGCCGTCGCAGATAGAATATGCCGCTGAAATGGGCCTTGAGCACCACCTCGGCATGACTTGCGACCCCGTTTGCGGACTCGTTCAGATACCGTGCATAGAGCGCAACGCCTTCGCCGCATGCCGTGCCCTCGACTCACAGTTGTATGCCATCATCAGCGACGGTAACCACCGCGTGTCCTTCGACCGTGTCGTGAGTGTCATGAACCAGACCGGTCACGACCTGCCGTCGCTGTACAAGGAGACGAGTGAGGGCGGACTGGCAAAGGGTTTCAGTTCTTCGGTAGAGTAGCCTTTACCTTCTTGCACTTGCCGGAGTACTCGGTGATGTCGATGCGGATTATCTCCGTGCGGTGGAAGCTTGCATGAGCATACTTGTCGCCTATCTCCCTGAAATCCGGCGACAGCTTGTCGATGAGCAGATGAAGGGCGTGCATGCGCTCGTCGGCTGACAATCCGGTGTGTGCCGTGCCAAAGACGACAACGCTTTCGTACTCTGTCGTGAAGTTGCGTGGCAGCAGATGAGTCCTCCCGACAACGCAGAGCGAAACCTTCGGGTGACGGGCAATGGCGCGGAGCTTGCGTCCCTCGGGTGCGCAATGTATGTAGATGTGTTCGTCGCCGTCCCAAATGAAGTTGACGGGGATGCCGTAAGCCTGATTGTTATCATCGACCATCGAAAGTACTCCGTACTCGGCGGTGCGCAGAATGTCCCTTGCTTGCTTTTCGTCCATCAGTCTGTCCTGACGGCGAACAGTATTGTTAATGTATTCCATGAGTGCAAAGTTAATTATAATTCCATAAAAATCGGATAGGAATATGCGTAAATCTAGGAAAAAGACGGTGCTTCGTTGTATCGCCGTCTTTCCCGGTTCGAAGCATGCCCGCAGCTATTGTGACCACCGCCAGGCCTACGAGCGCCGCCTAACAGCCTTCGTCAGTCGGTATGTCAGGTAATTGGATGGATTGTTAATATTTTTCCTAATCGACTTTATTCGATTTAGTTTCTGTAACCCATTGACAGTCAACGCTCCTGCAAAACCTAAGCTTTTGCGTCATGAAACCCTAGGTTTCAGGCTCCCAAACCTAAGCTCTTGCAACGCGAAAGCTAAGGTTTTGCAAGCCCAAAGCTCAGGTATTGGGAAACTGTAAATATTTTTTAAATGCCGTGTGGACATTAATTCTTCACTCTTCCCTCTTCGTTCTTCACTTACACTACGGCTTGTACTGCAACTCAAGCAGCCGTTTGCCGGTGTCGGTCTTGAAGACATTGCGGAGCGCGGCATCGATTCCATGCTCTGAGACACTGTCCTCATAGAGGTTGACGAGGAAGTCGGCCTCTACAAGAATTTGATAATCAATGCCGTTGATGTTGTTGTAAGTGTGATGATGGCCTACAAGATAGCAGACACGCTCTATGTCGTCCTCAGCAATCCCGAAAGGTCTGAGCAGTTCACGGGCGATGTCCGGACCAAGCTCCTCTTGATATTTGCCGTTCGAACTGCCGTAGCGCGCCTCTGCCTCGTGAATGCCGATGTCGTGGACGACGGCTGCAAGCTCCGTGATATACTGTGTATGACTGTCGACTTTCTCACCGCGGGCGATGAGTTGGGCAAAGCGGTGGACCTTGAGGAAGTGCTGGATGCGCTTCGCATCGCCCTTGTCGAATTCTATCATGGCAAGTGTTACCTTGTCAATGATTTCTGATATATTCTCCATATCCTTTGTTTTTATATTGTAGACATGTTTAAATCTAATTCAACGATTGAATGAACACGTGCAGCAATGGGATGGTTATGACTGAAAGCACTGTCGTTACGAAAGTCAGTTCGGTCATAAGCTTCTCGTCGCGGTTGTACCTCATGCAGAACATAACACCGAAAGCCGCCACCGGCATGGCAATGACGACAGTGTTAATCTCGTTGACCAGCTCGTTGACGTGGCACAAACGGAATACACCGTAAAGCCCAAGCGGGATGAGGACGAGGCGAAACAGCGACGTGACATACACGCGGTAGTCGCGCAGCATGTTGCCAAACTTGATTTCCGACAGCGACGAACCGATGACAAGAAGCGAGCCGGGGACAGTTATGTTGCCTATCATCGTGACCGGATTGCCGATTAAATGCGGAACGTGGATGCCGAAAGCGACGATTATCGTGGCGATATAAGCCGACAGCATCATAGGACTTAGAAACATCTTCCAGTTGAAACTGCTGCGTGAGCGTTCTCCTTTGACGAGCATCACGCCTGCCGTGAAGATGAAGAACGTGTTCGGCATATTGAGCAAGGCTGCATAGAAGATTGCCTGATGACCGAAGATGCTTGCCACGATGGGGTATCCGATGAAGCCGACGTTGCCGAACATCATCGCGAAGCCTATCATACCCTGTGCCATCGTGTCCTTGGTTATGAGCCGTGGAACGGTGAAGGCGAGCACACACAATAATATATATGTTGCGAAACCGACGCCTAAGAGTGGCAGTATCAGTTTTCTGTCGGGCAGTTCATCGCCCATCACTGACGACAGAATCAGCAACGGACACGTCACGTCGATGATAAGTGCCGACAGCTTTTTGTCGAAGTTCCCTCCAAAATAATTTAGTTTCCTGAGTAAATAACCTAATATAACGATGATGAACAGTGTCACCATCACTTGCAAGTCTTCCATTATCCCGATTGATTCTTAAGCTGTTCACCACCCTTTTCCTTGTTGCAAAGGTACAGCAAACGAGTGGAATGGCAAAGAATATTGTACTTTTTGTTTATTAGTGACTTTCCAATAAAACAAAAATGTTGGTCAGCTATTCCCTGTATTGTTTGCCATCCGCTGCAGAAACCGCCCTTGAGGCTGTCCGATTGTCCCGAAGAGGCAAATATTACAGCCACAAAACATTTCAAACATCCATCCCTTGGGGAGGGCTTGGGCAGGCAATCCACATAGCAAAAGAGGCCCAATCGCGATGCGACCGAGCCTCTTCCGTCTTGTGTTATGTTGAATATCTGGAACTATAGAATGGTTACTTGTTTATGAATTTGCGACCGTTGCGGACCACGATGCCCTTGTAGGAGCGGCTGACACGCTGCCCCGCAAGGTTGTAGAGCGGAGCGGACGGGTCATCAGGGATGGCGGTTGGTGTGGTGACCGCCTTGATGCCCGTTGTCAGATGCTTGTCGCTGAGCGTGTATCCGTCAATTGCGTAGATGTAATTGGTCTCCGTACTGACGACAGCAGGGTACCACGTGTCGACGACAATCTGAATCCAAGGCTGGTGGAGGTAAGCCTCCGGTATGCGGAACTCCACGTTCATCCACTTCGTTCCGCTGATAGTGTCGAGCAGAACGTCACCGAGCTTAGTCAGATTGAGAGGGTCGTTGTCGCCATACTTGCGGACATAGAAGCGCATCAGCGAGTCCTGACTTTCGTAGGAGAGGACCTTCACGTTGAGGAACATGCTGTCCTTATCCTCCGTCGAGAACTTTGCGATGGCAATACGACCGATTGTCGGGTCAGCTTCGAGGTGGTTGGAGCCTACGAGCGCACTCTTGTTGTCGTCGGCGAGGATAGGCGACGGGTCCTGATACTGCCAGTGGCCCATGTAGTCGATAGTCGGATACTGCACCTGAACTGGTCCGTACTGAGCCTTCTGATTGTCGAATGTCTCCGTGACGGGCGTCTCGTAAGGCTTGCCGACCATGTCCATGACGTAGATTCTGTCCTTGTCGGCCCAGTTGAAATCGTCCTGGCTGACACCGGCGTTGCTCCTTGCGAACACGGCGAGGCGCACAGTCTTCAGTCCGTCGGCAGGTGTCGTTTTGTAGGTGTACTGGAACGCGTGACCAACGGTCGTCAGCGAGTCGTAATCATACGTGCTGCTGTTGTACTTGTAGATATCGTACTTGAGGTTGTCGAAGTCGACATAGCCGCTGTCCTGTCCTTCGGTAGGCGCCGTCCACGTAAGAGTGTACTCCATATTGTCAGGTGTGAGGACGCCTTTGAGGTTGTGGACTCGCATCGGACGTACCTCTCCGGTGTAGACATCATAGCCTACGGTGTCGCCTTCGATGTCCCCGTCGACTTGTATCGTCAGATGGTTATTGCCCTGAAGCGTGCGTATGTCGGAGTCGAACTGCTCGCCCGGCTTCTTCTGAAGTGTGATGGTCTCAAGCGGTGACTTTACAGTTGCGGTCAGGTTCTTGTCCGTCGGCAGTGCGTTGTTTGCCATGTCGACGGTCGGCATAGTGAATTTGACGTTAGCCTTCAGCGCTCCGCTGTCGCCAGGAGTTATAACGGCGTCAATTACCTTCTTTGGAGCGGCAACGCTGCCAGTGGTCTCGTCGACGGCGATATGGTTAATCCAGTACTGCCATTGGTTGTCGTCGTACTTCGTTCCGCAGTGGAAACCGATGTAGTAGGTGCCCGCCTTGCCCGGAACACCGAACGTTGCCTTCTGGCGGACAGTGTCTTCGCCGTTGCGGCCGGCATAGTTGCTGAAGTCCTTAGTTTCGAAAATCTTCTGCTTCATGCTGTCCGGCGTTGCCGCAGTGCCTATCCACACGTCGAGGTCAGAGTGCGGATAGCTTCCTGTTGCGGAGTTGCGCGCCATGTTGCTCCACATGTTGAACGTCAGCTGATACTGCTTGTCGACGTTGAAGAAGTTTATGGCCGGCAGCCATACCCAGTCGTTGCAGTCGGTGTACTTGCCGTCTTTCCTCTTCGACCATGGTGCCTGAAGTGCTGAGGAGTTGTAGTGCCATGTCATTCCGTCCCCGTTGGCGTCGAGGGTTGTGAGCATTCCGAATTCACCTTCTGTCGTCATGTCGAAGAAGAAGGGAACGTTCAGCGAGTAGCTGGCATTGCGCGGTTGCGGAGCTGAGGCTTCCTGAGCGTCGGCTGCGGCAACTGCCATCATGCATGTCGCCATGCATACGAGCGTAAATAGTCGTTTCATTACTTTTTGTTGTTATGATTGTGTTTGGTTTGAAAATTAAAATTGAATTGCAAAAGTGCTCGCAAAGGTATGCAATATATTTAAGAAAAGCGAATAAATAGTCGAAAAAAGTTATGCTTCCGGAATATTATCAGATTATGAAGTTATAATTTGTAATATAATATACGTGTGTCCGCAAGCACCCATAAAGCAATGACAACCACTGCATGGGACGCCCCTGCGGTGGGTGTTGATGGAAAAAACAGAGCATATTATTTGGTGTTATCAACAAAATATCTTAATTTTGCAGTGCTTTTTGAAGCATGATGCAATTTCATAGCTTGATAGTGTTAGAGCGAAAGGTTCTCTAAGCCAACGGGCTTTGGATTTTGTTGCATCGCAAAGAGGTAAAAGTTTAATGGTTCAGTAGCTCAACTGGATAGAGCAACTGCCTTCTAAGCAGTAGGTTACGGGTTCGAGTCCCGTCTGAATCACTTTACTTTTCCTGTTTCCTAAACTAAACATAGAGGCAGAGTGGTGAACCCGGAACAAATTCTTTGGTATCCTATGCGTGTGACATACGGTAGGGAAATGGCGGTGAAATCATTTCTCGACTCTATCAACGTAGAAGCTTTCCTGCCCATGACCGACCATACGTGGCGCGAGGGAAAGAGCATTAAGCACAAGCGCGTTCCTGCTATATCCAACCTTATCTTTGTTCATGACCGTCGGAATCATATCACTGAGCTCAAGCATACTAGGCGTGAGGCTGAGCCTTTGCGCTATATGATGCGGCAAACCGTTAGCGGCAAGGAGCTTGTGGCTGAGGTTATCGTGGTGCCGGACAGACAGATGGACAACTTCATGAGGGTCGCCGAGGGACCGGAAGAGCAACGCACGTTCCTTACGGCAGAAGACCTGAAGGGCCACGACGGCGCCAGGGTCGTGATAACATCCGGTCCTTTTGCAGGCGTCGAGGGAGTCATCAAGCGCGTAAAGGGCAACAAGCGGGTCACGATAAAGATTGACGGCGTGGGCGGAGTCTGCATAAACTTCGTACCGAAGACTTTCATCTTGAAGGTTGAATGAAACATGAGAAGGGCAAAACTCAACAATATATAACACTCTTCGACTATGGAATTCGACAAGAGCAACATGATAATCGACCACGATTTGAATCGTCTTGCAACTGAAGAAGTTGACGATATGGTGGTACATATACTCTGTTATCAGGGCAAAATGGACTTCCTCTTCGACTGAAGGCCGTTCACGCTGACGGCACAGTGCGGCATGATAGTCCGCATGCAGCGTCTATGTGGAGCACAGAGAGGTGACTTGGTATGCCGATAAGCTCTTCGTGACGTCGAAATACTTGTCGGAAGTATGCAAGAGTGTTAGTGGTAAGGCCGCCAACTATTGGATAAACCGCTTCACGACTATACATATAAGGAAACTGCTGCGTGAGCGTGATTTGACATTTACGCAGATTTCCGATAAGTTCGGGTTCTCTTCTCCGGCTTATTTCAGTCGCTTCGTACAGAAGAACCTTGGCGTTACGCCATCTGCTTTCAGACAGTAAACAGTGGTAAAGTCCGTTTATTCACCCATAATAGTTTTCGTAAACGGTGCTCTTTCTATCAAACGCCGGAACACCCGGTATGAGTTGATGCCGTTGTCGGTTGTCGACTGTTGCACAATCAGAACGTATTTGTTTAGCGGATACTTCTCCATGATGTCCGTGATTAGCCTTGCGAGGTGCTGGGCGAACTGCGCATTGACGCTCGGGAAGAAGTAAGCCAAGTTGAAAACGACAAGCGACGGGTGCTCGGAGCAGTCTTTCCAGAACGCCGTGTCGAGCTCGTTGAATGACGAAAGCATATTGAACCTCAGCTTGTCGGCGAACATTGCCGTCAGCATCTTTGACCCCATCCGCTTCATCTCGACAGATACATCTATACCGGTGTAAGTCATCGACGGCATGATATCCTTGAAAAGCTCACCGAAGACGATGCCGCTCGTTGCGGGACCGCAGCCAATGTCGATTATTTGAAGTCTGTTGCTGACTGCTTTCAGGGCGTTGTCAATCCACTGTTTGTAGCTCGTCAGGATGTTGCGAGCGCTGCAATAGTGCTGCCGCATGATGTAGTAGCAGTATATGTAGACTTGCTTTTCCGGTGTCATGCCTCCCTCGTGCCCGAACATTTGCTGTTCGTTGGAGAAGTCGGAGCGCCCGTATGCAATCGCGTCGAGGTTCGTTGCCATGTCGTTGCCAAAGACTTTGTCGTGCCATTCGCTGCCGGAAGCCGCTTTAATTGGCTCCACCACCATCTCATTAAACACCTTGCTGAACTCGCCGGAAAGCGTGAAAGTGACCTTGCTCATGTCCAATGGCTCCGGCGAATAGTCCGAAACCTTGAACCGTCCGTTAATGTAATCGTCCTTGCTGACGTCGAAATAGCCGTAGCGACTTTTGCAGAACTCGATTAGTTTACTGAATATGGTGTTGTTCGAGAGCAGCGATGCGTTGCCAATCATTATGAGATGCTCCTCGGCGCGGGTCATGGCAACGTTCAGTTTCCTGTCGACCACCGTACCGTCGACGTCCTCGAAGACGTTGCTCGTGAGGAAATTGAGTTGGTAGTACTCCTGTATTGTAAATCCATAGACGATGTATCGGCGCTGGCTGCCTTGAAACCGCTCCACCGTATCGATGGTTATGTCGTGCAGAACGTCGATGCCGCTCTTGTCCAATATCTTCCTTATGGCTGAAATCTGGTTGCGGTAAGGCACGATAACTCCCACAGTCTCGCTTGCGGAGAAGTCGTTCTGCTCCAGCTGATATATGCGGAGGACAGTGGCTGCAATCATTTCTGCCTCCACGGGATTGACCTTATCGGACGGAGAATCTGTAGGAGCATCCGACGATATGAAAGCTATCCGTCTAGTCTTCAGCAAGTCCGATAGTCCGTCTGTGCCTTGTCCGCTGTATGGCAGTACGACTTCCTGATGGGGTAGGGGCACCGGTTTCAGTCTTCCGTTATAGAAAGTGTAGTTCGGAAATGCCGCTATGTCGGGGTGCATGCGCCCCTGCTTGGTCAGCATATACACCACGTTGCCGTTGTCGTGGTACTTTCTCAGAAGCCGTTCGAACAGCGAGTAACGGCAATCGTACAAGCAGATGTCCTGCAAGATGGACTCCTGCACACGCGAAACCTCCGCAGTCTGCTGCACGACGGCGGGCAACTGCTTGTGGTCCCCTATCATAACGAACTTGCGGATGGCAGGACTGCCGTTGTACTTAGCGCTCAGTATGCCCATGAGATGAGGCTCCAGGATTTGCGATGCCTCGTCGATGATAGCCAAATCGAACTGTTTCAGTTTGAAGAGGTTGATGTGCGAGCTCAGTGCCGTCGTCGTTCCGACGTAGACCCGTGTGTCGATGAGCATCTGGCGGACGTCCTTCAACTTCGCCGTCTGTGCAATCCTCTGACTTATAAGGTTGTCGCGGTAGTCGGCAGATGCCGTCATGTCGCCACCAATACGAATGAAATCAATGCTGGCTTCCTTAAGTTTACTGCATATTTCGTCCACCGCACGGTTCGTGTAAGACATGAGAATGACTGACGTCCCTGGCTCCAGCAACTCCTCCTTCAGCGTGTTCAGTAGTCCGTAAGATGTCTTTCCCGTTCCCGGCGGACCGATTATCAGGAAGAAGTCCTTGGCTTGTTTGACCCTCAGCGACAGTTCGTTGAAACTACCGTAATCGCCCTTCAGCAACACACTCTTGTCCGTTTCGGGCTCGCGTTGGAAAAGAATGAGGTCGCGCCTCTCCTTCGGAGCCTGCAAGAAAGAGTACATGCCACGGTACAGTCCACTGTATGAAGCCTCCATCATGTCATGCTCTATGGCCCACACCTTTCCGCTTTCATGCGCGAAGATACGGTTGTCCGACTGCGGATGACGCAGCGTGAGGACGACATGGTTGTCCTTCGTAATCTCCTTTATTGTACACCTGATGACGGGCGAGGCAGTTGCGTCGGGCTCAGTGTCCTTCTCGTAGGGATAGAGTATTACTATATCCCCTTGCCGGAAGTTCGACATATCGTTGTCAATATCGTCCGAGAAGCGCAGCTTTACGAAGCTTATCTCCCCCTTCGTGTCGCTGTCGGGGTAGACAAGTGTCAGGTCGTCGTATATGTTTCCTGCCAAGCGCTTCGTGTCAAGAGTATCGTGCCATGTCGAGGAGAAGCCCGAGCACTCCTTCGTCTTGTTGCCCAACTTCGACATAACATGCTCGTTGCTGATGAAAGTCATGAACCGGAAGAAGTAAGCCTTTTCCAAATCAGATGCCGTATGGATAGCTCCCAGCAGCGAAGAGAGTTGCGGTCGCTGGAAATTGTCCCACAGTTTGCCGCCGAAACCTTTCATATTCAACTTCTCCGGAGTAAGACTGTCGTAGAAACGGTAGCCGTCCGGCTGTGTAAGAAGCATCTCAATCCATGCTATTCCGTTGCGTATCTTGATGGCGTTGTAAGCCTCCTGTGGTATCATACCCGTTCGCAGAAGGCTATTCTCATATTTCGAGTACATCAAGACAGGAGTCAGTCCGTGGTTGTTTTCATCAAATTGCTTCCGATAATTGAAGCGGAAGAGAAGCATATAGAGTTGTATCTGGGCGAAATGCTCGTCCGTTGCAACTGGTGTTTCGAAGTTGCCGTAAGGGAATTTCCCTTTCCCCGCCTTCTGCTCTACAAGAAATCTGTAGTCCATTTGCAGATAGTCCATACGCCCTTGTATACCAAGAACTTCCGAATAGAACGACGGTTCGACTATCCCCTCATCTATATTGAATTTGCCGACGGCAGATGGCAGAGCCTCCGTAACGGCATTATGTATATGCTCCGCCTGCTTTTTCGCCTCCAAATGGAAGTCAACATTATTCGTTTTCGCCGTCAGCATGCTCAGCGCATTTTGATTGAAGAACTTCCGAACACTCTTCCCGTACTGCTTCATGGATATTCCTTCGCCCTCGACACACGTCATTCCCGACAGCTCCTCATCAAGGATTTGCCCGGCAAAGTTACCCAATATAATCGACCAAGTGTCCGGAGCAGGCTCTATTTTGTGAATGAGGTTGACGTAAGGAGAGTCGGCGTAGCTCGTCAGACATCGTGCCACGGTAGTTACGTTGATAAGATAATCGGGCTCGAAGATGATAAGCTCTGGCTGAATGGTATTGTCGTCAGCCATGTGCGGACGTACGAGGTTGAGCTGGGCACCGCTGTAGAACATCGTTCGGAGGTAACTCCAGTCGGTCGGGAAAGTGTGATATGTATTGGTATAGCTCACCTTACTGTCGCCATTCTCCGAGTAATCCTCTATCTGACCATAGACATAGTCGTCGTCCCATGCAGTTACAATCATGCGCATGCAGTCCCTGAGGACTTTCGTCTCTCGCTTATTGCCTTCCTCCTTTGGGAAAAGACGAAGCAAATCCTCCGGTATTTCAACCTTGTCGATGAACGCAATGAACTGGCATAAATACTTTAAGTCGAGCAGATAACTGTTTATGAGATAGCCATCTGCCGTCTCCTTGCTCTTGCGAATTCGTGTTCGGGCATCGTTGGCGTTACGTATGAGCCACCACGGAGCCTGGTTCTCCTTCAGAAGATAGTCCATCTTGGCGAACGGACCGGCAAATGTGAGCTGCGACTGAGCCGTGCGCTCGTCGAGAAATTTCATCAGCGTGTGTTGGAAACGGCGGTAAACCTTGTGTATGTCGCTAGCGTCGGCAATCGCTGCCTTCAGCTCATCGAAGAAATTCTCGGCTGCCTCGGGAGCGTAAACCTCCTTTCCACCCGTTATCAATCTCTTTCCTTTTTCGTCAGTTATGAATTCCTCGATGTGGAACAGCTTCGGAATTGAGGACATAACAGCCGCTGAAATGACCTTCCGCGAGTCCAAATCCCGTAGTATTAGCTCCAGTTCGTCGTTATTGCATATGGTAAGCCAGCGCTTGACAGTCTTGGAAATCTGCGAGTCGTCGATAGTTGCTCCGCTCTGGAAGATGATTGCGGCACTCACGGCAGCGGCACTTTCCGATGGCCTCAAGCCCAGCGTCTCAGCAATGCCACGGCTCACCCGAGCCTTGTTTAACCTGATTTGCTCGTATGGCGACTTGTTCCTTGCCCCTCCGGCTATTATCAATCCGTTCGATGTCCACGTACCGTTCTCGCGTGCCAGTATCTTTCCGCCCCAATTCTTGAACTCCAGAATGCGGACGCCACCTGTGGTTATCAGCAGCGCGTCGAGCTCAACACCCTCAATATTGAAGTTTCCTATCAGTATGCAAGGTTCACTGCTGTTGGCATAGTGGCGTACAAGCATATCGATAACGGCGAAGAACTGCCGCTCTTCGGATGCATGGTTGTAATTGGATATCTTATAGATTTGTAGAGGCATATTGTTATTCGTTCAATGATACAAAGGTACAATATTAAATCGAAAATAAGAAGTGAACAGCCGATAAAGGTCTTTCCGTTCGTCTGCTTGCCGTTGCCTGGACGTGTAAAATGTTGGTATAATGGAAAAATTATCGTACTTTTGCACTCTAATTTGAAAAATTCATGGATAACAAGTTTAAGGTAGTTCATCACCCCTTCACCCCTTTAGAAGCCATAACCGAAGCAAAACGCTGCCTGCGCTGCAAAGTTCCGCAGTGCGTCAAAGGCTGTCCTATAGGCAATCATATCCCCGATTTCGTTCATGAACTTTCGAAAGGCAATATGGGTTCGGCAATGAAGATAATCAACGAAACCAGTAACCTTCCAGCCATCTGTGGCCGTGTGTGTCCGCATGAGAAACAATGTCAGGGTCATTGCGTCATGAACCGTAAGGGCAAACCTATCCAGATAGGTCGCCTTGAGGCTTTCGTAGCCGACTTCGATACAAACATGAAGCTCACACGTGAGCCCATGCTGCAAAAGACTCGTGGCAAAGTCGCTGTCATTGGCTCAGGTCCTGCGGGTCTTACCGTTGCCGGTGACCTCTCGCGTCAGGGCTTTGCCGTCACCATCTTTGAGGGACAGGAAGAGCCGGGTGGTGTTCTGATGTATGGAATACCGGAGTATCGTCTGCCAAAGGATGTCGTCCGCAAGGAGATTGACAAGATTGCAGCTCTCGGTGTCGACTTTCGGCTGAACGTCCTGGTAGGTAAGAACGGCGTAACGATTGACAGTATCTTCGCAGAAGGCTTCGATGCAATCTTCATGGCTACCGGAACGGCACTCCCACGACAAATGAAAGTTCCCGGCTCGAAGCTCCGCGGTGTCAGCCAGTCGGTGTATCTCCTTCACAACGTCAACGCTTTCAACGAAGGCGCCATAGGTCGTGACATGGTACCTGTCAACGCCGGGGAGAAAGTCGCTGTCATCGGAGGTGGCAATGTCGCTATGGACGCGGCGCGCACGGCTATCCGCCTCGGTGCCGACACTACCGTAATATATCGTAAGACGCAGGAGGACATGCCGGCAATACAGAGCGAATACGACGATGCAGTTAAGGAAGGCGTCAAGTTCGTATGGCAAACCAACGCCGTGGAGTTCCTTGGTGACGAGAACGGAAACCTGAAGGCGGCACGCCTCGTCGGTCCCGATGGTGAGACGGTGGAGCCGTTCGACCGTGTGTTCCTTGCCATTGGCTCGCGTCCTGCAAGCCGTATCGTGTCGACAACGAACGGCATTGACGTCGACGAGAACGGCTACGTGATAGTGAAGGACCGTCCTTACGGAATGACGACGCGCTCGGGTGTCTTCGCTGCTGGTGATGTTGTCCATCGTCCGCAGACTGTCGTTATGGCCATGAAGGCTGCCAAGGATGTCGCCGTCGGTATCGCCCAGTATGTCGATGCCATAAAGCTCATCAACGATATAGGCATGAAGATAGAGGAGAAGTAAGGTTCATCAGACTTTTGGAGTGAAACTTACACATCAGCAATAACCTCGAAGAGGTTAAAGTTCGGTAACCCCGCTTAAGCGATAGCGCAATGTCCCCATTCTGCCGTCGTTGCACTCCCTTGAAAGGGGTTACCGAAAATATAGTCTCTTCGAGGCTTGTGGCAGTCTTCAGTCTAAAGGTTTGATGAAACGTCGTTTATCTTGTGGCGTCCGAAGTTGTCGTAGACGCTCAGCCGTCCATTACAGTCCTCGCTCCCGTAACGACAACGTTGTCGAGAGGTGCTTCTACTTTTTCAGAACGACTTTTGCTTGTTTGCTATGAAGACGCCGGTGAGGATAAGGAATGAACCCGCTACGGCAATCGGAGTCATTGGCTCATTGAGGAATATGGCACTGACGACAACCGTTGAAATAGGATTTATGTAAACGTAGTTGGCTGTCTTCAGTGCTCCGATGTTCTTTGTTACCCAGCTCCACAGGAAGAAGCACAGGAACGAAGCCACGAAGCCGAGGAACAGCAGGTTGCCCCATATCGTAGGATTGGCGAAACCTGCCAGCGGGAAAGTCCATGGCTTTATGGCGAAGAACGGCAGCATGGTGACGAGACCGTAGAAGAACACTTTCCGCGTTATGAACACCGCCCCGTAGCGTTGGCTGAAACCACGGAGCAGCAGACTGTAGACTGCCCAGCACACCGCGGCGGCAAGTGCCAGCAAATCTCCTTTGGGACTTAGGTGCAGCACGAAGTGGCCGTTGAATATCACCATTGCCATTCCGACGATGGCGAGCGCAGAGCCTGTCACTATCTTCCACGTGGCATGGACGTCGTGGAACAGCGCTATTGCGAGCAGTGTCGTTATGAGCGGAGCCGTGCAGACAATGAAGGAGACGTTGTTGGCGAAGGAGTATTGCAGTGCGGTATTTTCAGCCACGAAGTACACTGAACCGCCGGTGATGCCAAGCAACACCATCCGCAGCTCGTCGCGCCAGCTGTCGGCAAAGAGCCTGCGTGGTGAGATGAACCATATACAA
Organism: uncultured Prevotella sp.; assembly: GCA_900314455.1. GTDB lineage: Bacteria > Bacteroidota > Bacteroidia > Bacteroidales > Bacteroidaceae > Prevotella. The sequence continues at coordinate 17,896 of OMVI01000008.1, forward strand.
ATGTATGCTATCAGGAAACGGACGGTGAATATCTCCTCCGGAGTCATGCCGTTGAGTATCAGCATCTTGCTGTTGACGAACGTGCAGCCCCAAATTAGTACTACGATTATTGCCGTTATGTGGTATATGATGTCCGACTTGCCAGTGTTCATGTCTGTCTTTTACTTCGTTTTCAGGGTGCAAAGGTACTGATTATGACGCTGTTCCCGCTCTCATTTGGCAATAAAATTGCGTTTTGTCCGACATTTGATGTGAAAGAATGACTTGAATGGGGTTACCGAGAATTAAACCTCTTCGAGTTTTGTGGGTGTCATCACTTTAATTGTCGGATGACCCAAATAAACTAAGAACAACTAACGCACAAGTCAAACAATAACAGGTTAAAGGCGGAAATAAGGAGATAATAGATTAAAGATAAACCCGTTATTGTTTGGTATGTTGACCTAAAATCGTTAAATTTGCATTTAATTTAGAAATGTAACATAGCAATAAGCATAACCGAAGCAAGCCTTAGCGATAGTCATTGTGTGCAAATACAGACTAAGGAGATGGCCGGACTTGCCGAATATATATCCTGACTAATAAGGATATAGCTATAACTTTTAAAGCGAAAGATGAAATACGGATCAATGGAAGATTTGAGAAATCTCTCCAATAATGAAGTGGAGGATTTCCTCAAACGGTACTGGAAAACAGACGAACTGACGTTCTATGGTGTTTTTGAACCTAACACAGAGACCCCGGAAAACTATAGCGGGGTTATAACAAAGGTTAAAGTGCCGGGAAGTAAGATGTGGCTGAAATATCCGCTGATAAAGTCGGGATATGTGTCCTTTAAGGTGCCGGGCAACAAGAAGCTTGCCGGAGGCTACTATAAGTTTACCTGCCATCTGCTGCCGACGCCCGCCAATCGCTGTCAGTTGCAGATTCTTCTCAACACGCTTCAGGAAATCGATGCCCGTACATACGATTTCGTTGCCGGGAAACCGAGCTACCAGCCTTCAGCCTACAAGCCGAAGACATGGGAGACGAAGCCCAAGGCGCTGCCATACCGAAGTAGCTATGCTAAGAATGACGAAGATGGTGAAAGGACTCTCTCGCCGCTTGCCCGCCGCTATGTGTCGCTGAACGACGAAGAGACGGGGTGGGGTAGTGACATCCAGCAGCTTATGGGTATCTACCGCAAAGGCAAGGACGGCGAATATTGCATTGACGATATTCGCAAGAGTAACATGACGAAATTGTGGAAGTATCCAAAGACGACTTTCCGGGTCGGTCCTCTGCCCCTGTCTAAGCCTGTCGAAGGACTGACGGAGAGTCAGTACTGCCTCTTCAACTGGAAGTTCACGTTCAATGTAAAGGTTAATCCATGCGAGATTGCTGTCGATGAGGATAAGCCGATTGTGCCGATAAGTCCGAAGGACTTCATTACAGATATTAATAATGTGGCAGACTCGCAGACGGTGGAGCCTTCGGAGCAGGAGGAAAAGCAGACCGACGTGTGCGTGCTGCTCTACGATTTGCTCTATGATGCTAACAAATACACCGGCACGCCGGTAGATGTGCAGTTCAGTCTGACCGACAAATATCTCTCGTTCCAGCATACCGGACGCCCGCTAAGTGCTGAGACGATTCTTGAGCTATGCGGCGTCAGCGGTACAAACGACCGCAGCAGGCAAACGGATATTGCGTATCATTGTAAAGGACTGCGCGAGTTCCTGCTTGCCAACAGTCACACTACGGTTATTTCCAATGGTTTCTTCATTCGCTTCGACAATGTGGATGGACGGCTAAAGGCTGTCTGGCTTGAGTATTCTGACTTGTCGAGGGAACTTAAAATATCTCTTGCGCGCAACAAACGCTTCACCGAATCGGTTATCCTGGAGTTCGACAAGGACGACAGCTCGATAGCCAAGAACTACAAGGTAGGGCTGCACTGCGTCTTTGAGGACGAGCAGAACATTGCTTTCTACTCAAATATCGGCAAGGTGGCGGTAAAAATTAAGGGTGGAAAGACGAAGACCCTCGACAGGAGCGACTGGGTTGTCTCGAAGGAGTACCAGACCTTCATTCCTAAGGAACTGCGCCTGAAGTATGGCGAAAAGAAGCATACTTCAGTCATGTTTGCGTGCCGCCATAAGGGAAATAAACTTGTCGGTGAAGAGGAAGCACCCGTTTTCTGTCTTATGCCGACAGCTACGTCGCTTGGTTTCAGCTTCCTGATGCAATGCGACATACACATCAACAAGACCAACTTTGCCGTCAGCCGTAAGGATTCGTGGAACAAGGCTTACGCTGAGGTGGCAGGCAGGCTGTTCGCAAAGTGGATTACGGAGCTGTCGCTGAAGGCTGAATATACATCGAAGTCGATATATGGAATTGTACCAAAGTATGACGAATGCATTGAGCAGCACCCGGATGAGAAGGCGTTGATAGAGCAATTCCAAACCGGTTTCAAGGCTATGATACTGAAGGAAACCGACGAGAAGAAGTCTGCTGACGAGACAAAGCAGGAGACTGCGGCGCCTTCTGCTGACAAGACTGTCGCCGACGCTCCAACTGCAAAGCCTTCCAATAGTTCTTCAAAGCCAGGGAAGGTCTACGTCATTGATACCAATATCTTTGTCAACTGTCCTGATATAATCTCGAAAATGGGAAGCAATGACACCGTTATTCTCTCCGCCAAGGTCGTTGACGAGCTCGATAACCTCAAGTATAAGATGGAGGATGAGGACTTGCGGAACGTGCAGAAGGCCCTGAAAAACATCAATCAGGCTCTTGATAAGGGTAATGTGAAGATGGAGATGTCGGACGTTCGGCTGTTGCCGAGGGATTTCGACCGCCACAATCCGGACAATAACATCCTCTCTGTCTTGCTTCGTCATAAGGCTGAGTCGCCGACACTCCTTACCTCCGACAATGGTTTGCAGATAAAGGCAAAGGGTATCGGTCTCAACGTTATCGGCCTAAAAGAATTCCTTGGTAAATAAATCGAATCTCCGTAAGCATACAGAATATTCTCACACGGATTTTCTAAGTAAGGGAACATCTCATGGAGATACCATTTCATGTTATTGGTTCGCCTTCAGCTCCTTACGCATCCGGCGCCCGATGACATTCCAGTAAGGTAGATGCTTCAGCGTACTGTGGACAGGTTGAACATGCCACAACATCAGAAGCAGAAGGAAGGCGCAGCCACCGATGCATGTAACACCGTACAGTTGCTTTATTCCCATCATCGTACTTTGTGTAGCATCGAACGGTAAAGCACGCGCGAGGTTGTCGGCAACGTGGTAGCGCAGCAGATAAGAATAAACTCCCGTGCATATCGTATCGACAACACCGTTGCGGATGAAGCCCGCTATGGTCAGTCCCATGAAGAAGAGCTGTTCCGGGAGTTCATGGAGCTCATCGAAGACCATTACCTCGAGTGGCACGAGGTGAGCGACTACGCTGATGCAATGAATATCACACGGAAGTATCTCGGACTAATAGTGGCTAAGAAGACGGAACTGACGCCTAAGCGGCTGATTGACGAATACATCGTATTGCAGTTGAAGCTGCGACTGCGCTCGCAAACGATGACGATGAAGCAGATTGCCGCACAGTTTCATTTCACGGACATGTCGTTCTTCTCACGCTACTTCCGTGCCCACACCGGTATGACTCCTGCGCAGTGGGCGAAGCGCCAGTAGCTGCCAATGCACATCCGTGGGTATCCGGGGCGCCAGCGAAGGGTCGCAAAAGTGCTTTTGAGGGCGATTTTGAACCTCTGTTTGGGTACACAGAAAACTTTAACGTTTGTTTACAATTTGCAATCTATTAATAATCAACGAGTTGCAGAAAAGTTACAAAACGGGCGAAAAAAAACTCGAAAAAAGTTATCGTTGTATAAAAAAAGTATTTACCTTTGCATCGGTTTTAATAAACAAATGATTGTTTTACAGATTTAAAAAGCAAAGAAAATGAAGA
>OMVI01000119.1 GCA_900314455.1 uncultured Prevotella sp.
AATCATTGCAAAAGAAAAGAGGATACACCATAAAACTTAATTATGATACACCCTCATGTGTATGGTGGTAAGATTTCACAAGAGTCGAAAAACATTGCCTTTTATTTTGAAATGTCTTTCGTTTGCACTAATTTTGCAGCGTAAATCATTATGGTGAAAAGAGTAAGACCCAAGAAGAACCTCGGCCAGCACTTCCTGACCGACTTAGATATAGCGCGCCGCATAGCCGATACCGTCGACGCATGTCCTGACATTCCGATTCTCGAAATAGGACCGGGCATGGGCGTTCTGACACAATATCTCGTGCGGAAGTCACGCGAAGTGAAAGCCGTTGAAATCGACAGCGAGAGCGTCCGCTACCTTAACGAAACGTATCCGGAACTCCGCGACAACATCATCGGCGAGGATTTCCTTCGCATGGACTTGACAAAGATATTCGACGGACGGCAGTTTGTTCTCACGGGCAACTACCCATACGACATCTCAAGTCAGATTTTCTTCAAGATGTTGGACTATAAGGACTTGATACCGTGCTGCACCGGCATGATACAACGTGAGGTGGCACAGCGCATAGCGGCACAGCCGGGCAATAAGACATACGGGATTCTGTCGATACTCATTCAGGCTTGGTACAATGTAGAGTATCTTTTCACCGTCGACGAGAATGTCTTCAACCCGCCTCCAAAGGTGAAGAGCGCTGTCATACGCATGACTCGCAACACGACAACGGACTTGGGCTGCGACTGGCAGATGTTCCGCCGTGTCGTGAAATCGGTGTTCGGCCAACGCCGTAAGATGCTTCGGGTAAGCCTGAAGCAACTGTTCAACAAGGAGACGATGCCATCGCCGGAGTTCTTCCAGCAAGATATCATGACCAAACGGCCGGAGCAATTGAGTATAGAACAGTTTGTCGGACTCACGAATATGGTTGCCGACAAACTGAAATTATGATTTTTCGGTAAGGTTGCGGAGCGACTCGTCCTCACCGACGACCCACAGAATGTCACCCTCCTCGAGCTTTCGGGCGGGGTTAATCATCGTCAGCTTCTCCTGACCTTCTTCCACTCCGACGACCATACAGTTGTATTTGTCGCGGATACCGGACTCGCTGAGGGTCTTGCCGATGAACTCGCTGCCGGGACGGAGTACCAGTTGGCGCATCTTCATGTCGTGTCTCTCTATATCAGGGTCCTCCTGATACACTTCCACTTTCATCGTCTTACCGAAGTTGGCGAGCTGTTCGTCATCGCCGATGACCTGTATCTTGTCGTTAGGAAACAGGATGCTGCTTCCCGTAGGTATGTTTATGTGTTGCACGCCACGTATAATACCGCTGACGTGGACGCCGAAACGATTGCGGAACTTTAGGTTCTTGAGTGTCTTTCCCGCCCATTTCGAGTCCTCGGGTATCGTGAACATGCCGATATGGATATCCCTGTCGAGCAGTCTTCCTTCGAACAACGGACGCTTGTCGCCATGCACCCGGGCGGCAACATCGCGCGAACGGAGATTGTTTACGAACCTTCGCTCCAGCGAAATGCTCTGTTTCTTGAGCACGCGCGACAACATCATGATGACCACGGCTATGAGGGCAATGGTGATTATCAAGGCATTGGCGAAGCGGGTGAGGTAAGTGAGGATGTAGAACACGAACGCTGCCGCTATGAGAATGCGCAGAAGGATAGTGAAGATGAGCGGGAAACGATTGATGTGGTTCTCCGACCACAATGCCGTGAACTCCTCGCTGTGGTTCTTCTTCATAACGATGGAGCGCAGGAAAGGCGATATCAGCAGTATAGTGAGCACACCGCAGACGGCGTTGCCTGCCCAGTGGGTTCCTGTCAGACTGGTACTGAGGACACGGAGAGGAGCAAGGGCGAGGTTGAACATTATAGCTATGACGGCAGCCGACAGTATTCCGTAAATCAATGTGTTCAAGACAAGGGCGCGGACGAGCTTCTTCCAATTCGACATCGTTGTCTCTGTCTGGGCGGAATCGGCAGCGGTATGCTCCACGCGCTGTATCCACCTCTTCGGCAACACACGCACGAGCCCATTGTAACAAGGCACGGCGGCACGTATCATGTATGGCGTGAGGAATGTCGTTACTACGGAAACGGCAACGACTACAGGATAGAGGAATTCGCTGATGACATGGAGCGACAGTCCGAGCGATGCTATGATGAAGGCGAACTCTCCAATCTGTGCCATTGAGAAGCCGCATCGCATGGCGTTTTTCAGTCCCTGTCCGCTCAGAAGGAAGCCCAACGAGCCGAAGATTGCCTGTCCGATGAGTATTGTAAGGACAAGGATGAGGATTGGAAGGGCATAGCTGACGAGTATCTTTGGCTCTACGAGCATGCCTACCGACACGAAGAAGATGGCGCCGAAGAGGTTCTTCACCGGTTCAACGAGTTTGATTATGCGTTCAGCTTCTATCGTCTCAGCAAGTATACTGCCCATAACGAATGCGCCAAAGGCTGCCGAGAAGCCCACCTTCGTTGAGACGACAGCCATGAGGCAGCACAGTCCAAGCGACACGATGAGCAACGTCTCGTCGCTGATAAGCCGGCGGACGAGGCGCAGGAATGTTGGCACGAGGTACAGTCCGACGACAAACCAAAGGACAAGGAAGAACACTATCTTCAACACGCTTTGCAACATCTGCCCGCCGTTGAGACCGCTTCCGCCGGCAATGGCACTCAGCATGACCATCATAACAATGGCAAGGATGTCCTCAAGGATAAGTACGCTCATCACACTTTGGGAAAATCCTTGCTGCGAAAGTCCCATGTCGTTGTATGCCTTATATATTATTGTGGTGGAACTCATAGCCAGCATTCCGCCAAGGAATATGCAGTCCATGTGCGACCAGCCGAAAGCGTGGCCGGCAATGTTGCCCAGCACCATCATGGCGATGATGATTGACACGGCGGCGATGACCGGAGCGGCTCCCATCTTCAGTATTTTCTTCACCGAGAAGTCAAGTCCGAGGGAGAAAAGGAGGAATATCACGCCTATGTCAGCCCATGTATGGATGTCTGCCTTGTCGACGACGGACATCGTCAGGGGCATGTTCGGCGAAACGAGGAAGCCTGCGACGATGTACCCGAGGACGAGCGGTTGCTTGAGTTTCTTGAACAGCAACGTTACTGCTCCTGCTACGACGAGTATCAGGGCGAGGTCGGCTATGAGTGGTGGGATTGAGTTCAATGTGCGTTTGTGGTTTTAATGGGCTGTCTGCCTTGTTGGTTTATTCTTCTATTTTCCAGTCATTGATGGTGCGGGTGGTATACGGTATCGTCTCCTAGTTACCTGGCAGTGTCGTTGTTACATCGATTTCTACTTTGCAAAGATACACATTTTTATCCGAAATCTCTGCTTTTGGTAAAATAAAGGCTGAAAAAATAAAGCGCATTGCAAAACCATTGGCTCTGCAACGCGCTTTCCTTTATAAATGTGTCTATAGTGGATACGAACGTATATGCTTTTTAGTCGTTGTACTCGGCAGTGAGTTTGCAAATGTTGACGATGACCTGCATTGCCTTCTCCATTACCTGGATGGATACGAACTCGTAAGGTCCGTGGAAGTTGACACCGCCCGCGAAGATGTTAGGACACGGCAGACCGCGGAACGACAGTTGGGCTCCGTCCGTACCGCCACGTATCGGCTCAACCTTCGGACGAACGCCGCTCTGCTCCATTGCCTTGACAACGAGGTCGATGACATGCATGTTCGGGTCTATCTTTTCCTTCATGTTGTAGTACTGGTCGTTGAGTTTAATCTCCACAACGCCGTCGCCATATTTCTCGTTGAGCTTCTTCGCGATGCTTTCCATGAAGCGCTTGCGGTCGTTGAACTTGTCTCGGTCGTGGTCGCGGATAATGTAACTCAACTTAGCCTTTTCGCAATTGCCCTCGATACTCAGCAAATGGTAGAAGCCTTGGTAGCCTTCGGTGGTCTCAGGGATGTCCGTTGTTGGTATCATACTGTTGAATTCGGTAGCGATGCGGGCAGCGTTTATCATCTTGCCCTTGGCATAACCGGTGTGGACACTTACTCCATGGATTGTTACCTTTGCAGCGGCAGCATTGAAGTTCTCATACTCCAAATCGCCAATATCGCCGCCGTCCATAGTGTAAGCCCACTCGCAACCGAACTTATCGACGTCAAAGTGGTGGGCGCCCATACCGATTTCCTCGTCAGGATTGAAGCCGACGCGTATCTTTCCATGCTTAATCTCGTCGTGGTCACGCAGGTAGCACATAGCCTGGACTATCTCGGCGATGCCGGCTTTGTCGTCAGCACCGAGCAGGGTGGTACCGTCTGTGACGATGATGTCTTCTCCCTTATGTTCCAGAAGCTCTGGGAACTTCTTCGGACTCGATATAATTCCAGGCGAAAGCTCTATGTCGCCACCGTCGTAGTTGCGTACGATGCGTGCCTTTATGTTAGCTCCGCTGGCGTCGAGGGCAGTGTCGTAGTGTGAGATAAAGCCTATAGCAGGTACTTTCTTCTTAGTGTTGGCAGGCAGTGTGGCGTAGATGTAGCCCATGTCGTCCATCTCAATGTCGTCAAGACCTTCGTGTTCGAGCTCCTCCTTGAGGTATTTGGCGAAGGTAAGCTGCTTCGACGTACTCGGGACGGTGTCGGAATCCTCAGCCGATTGGGTATCGAATTTGGTGTAGTTGATAAATCTTTCTGTTATATCCATGTCTTAAGTATAGCTTTGTTTATTATTGTGCACAAAAGTACAAAATAATTCTTTATCCGAAAACAAGATGATATTAAATTTTCTCAAACGCAAAGCAACAAGATAAAACAAGGACGACAATTCGGTATTGTGTAAATGTTGACGGAAAAATAAACTCTCCTTTTATTTTGTATTGTCTGCGGATTGCATTATCTTTGTATGCAAATTGACTAACAAGACATTTTTATGGACAATTATATTGTATCCGCACGGAAGTACCGTCCTATGACTTTCGACTCCGTAGTGGGACAGACCGCGCTGACAACGACGCTGAAGAACGCCGTCAAGAGCGGAAAACTGGCGCATGCCTATCTGTTCTGCGGACCGCGAGGGGTGGGAAAGACGACGTGTGCACGTATCTTCGCAAAGGCGATAAACTGCGAGCACCCGACACCGGACGGCGAAGCGTGCAACGAATGCGAGAGTTGCAAGGCGTTCAACGAGGGTCGTTCGTACAATGTTTTCGAACTTGATGCAGCATCGAACAACTCCGTCGACAACATACGAAACCTCATGGAGCAAACGAGGATACCGCCGCAGGTTGGCAGGTACAAGGTTTTCATCATTGACGAGGTGCACATGCTGTCGACTGCGGCTTTCAACGCGTTCCTCAAAACACTTGAGGAGCCACCAGCACATGTCATCTTCATCCTCGCAACGACTGAGAAGAACAAGGTCCTGCCTACAATTCTGTCGCGCTGTCAGATATACGACTTCGAGCGAATGACTGTACCCAACACAATCAACCACTTGAAGATGGTGGCTGAGAAGGAAGGCATAAAGTACGAGGATGCAGCCCTTGAGGTCATTGCCGAGAAGGCCGACGGTGGCATGAGGGATGCTTTGTCTATCTTCGACCAGGCTGCAAGCTTCTCGCAAGGCAATATAACGTACGAGAAAGTCATACAGGACTTGAACGTACTCGACTCCGACAACTATTTCAATATCATTGACTTGTCGCTTGAAAACAAAGTCAGCGACATCATGGTGTTGCTCAACAATGTCATAAACAAGGGCTTCGATGCAGGCAATCTCATAAATGGTCTTGCATCGCACGTTCGCAATGTGCTCATGGCAAAGGACGCGCAGACTCTGCCTTTGCTGGAAGTGAGCGAACGGCAGCGCAACCGCTATCAGGAGCAGGCTAAGAAATGCCCTACGAAGTTCCTGTATAGTGCACTGAAGATTATGAACCGCTGTGACACGGAATACCGTCAGTCGAGCAACAAACGTCTTCTCGTCGAACTCACATTGATAGAAATTGCGCAGATAACGCAGCCCGATGACGACGTGCCAGCCGCGGGGCGCAGCCCCAAGAGACTGAAATCCCTGTTAAAGCATTTGGTAGCACACTCTCAACCAAAACTGGCTATGCAGGTGGCTGGGGCTGAGAACAAATTGTCGAGGCAGACAACGGTGAAGGAAAAGACGCCGGAAACTGTCCCGTCAGGTGCCGCCAACGAGAATATTATGACGGCAGACAAAATTGCCCAGAAGCCTAAGCTGACCTTCGGAAATCTCGGAATGTCGTTTCATAACCTCATGGGTGGAAACGAAAAGAAAGAGAATAAGGAGGATGAAGTTGAAGTAAAGAACAAAGGCGAGGAAAGTCGCTTCACGAAAGACGACCTCGACCTTGAATGGCTGAGAATGTGTGACCGCATATCTAAGAAGGATATGTCACTCGGTATGCGCCTGAAGAACGTGAAAGTGACAATCACCGACTACCCGAACATCGAGGCTGTGGTCAGCAACGAGGCTTTCATGAGGCAGGACGTACTGCCAATAAAGAACCGTCTGCGCGTAACGATGTGCTTATACTTGCACAACGGAAATATAAAACTGAACATACGCGCTGCCAAGCAGGATGAGATAAAGAAGATATTGACTCCCGCCGAGCAACTGGAGAAGATGGAAAAGGACAATCCTGCGGTCGGATTGCTCACCCAAACGCTAGGATTGAAACTCTGATTTCTACATTATTCTTGCTTGCGGTAGACTATATCGCCGTCGAAAAGGGTTATAGTGCCTTTGCCTAAATCGACAATTCCGGAGTCAGCAAGGGTGCTGTCGACGACTCCATCGACAGAGCTTACAACACTAATCACTACGGTATCTCCCTTGACTTTCCACTTGCGATACTGGTAGGAAGGCATATTTATCGACTTGGCAACACCGCCTGACAATAGTTCCACGCCCATAGTGTCGGACAATTCGCCGCTGTTATCATCCTTAACGGTTATCCATTTACCCTTCATAGAGTCCTCTGTGCTTTCCGGCTTTGGCTCGTTGTCGTCCACAGGTTTACCTTGATTGCCTCCACAAGCAACGAAAGCCATTGCCATCAGCAACAAAGAGAAGAGCGTTATCTTCTTCATTACTATATATTATAATATGTATAATAACAATATTGGGTGATAACGCCGGTTCCATTTGTCGAACCTCTCATTATCACCCAATAACAAATATCTAACTTTTACTCTGCTTCGAAGTTCTTGAGGTCATCGGCGTTGAATGCCTTGATGTAAGCTGCATGACCGAGGACTTCTTCTTCGGCTGCGCGTACATATACATTTGCCGACTTGGCGAAGAGTTCCGGAGCGACGCTGGCGTCCTTGATGATAAGCAGGGACATGATGATGTCGGCTGTGATATCGTAGAGACGGCGTGCGAGGAAGTCGTGTTCCTCCTGATTAGCATCGTCCTTAACCTTCTGAATTCCTTCCTCATAGAGAGGCACGAGCTTCTCAACACGAGCAAGAAGAGCCTTCATGTCGTCGCTGACTTCTTCACCGAGCATTTCCTTAATGATGTTAAGGTATGTGCCGTTGGTGATGTAGCGGATTGCAGCAACAACCTGTAGCTGTGTTGTTCCTTCGTAGATGGAGAATATACGGGCATCGCGATAGAGGCGCTGGCTCTTGTACTCCATTATGAAACCTGAACCGCCGTGGATTGAAATGGCGTCGTAGGCGTTCTGGTTGGCATATTCGGAGTTCATTCCCTTGGCCAACGGGGTGAAAGCATCTGCCAAACGGCTGTATGTCTTCATCTCCTTGCGCTCCTCAGGAGTAAGCTTGCGGTCACGTGAGATATCCTCCAATGCCTTATAAATATCAACGTAGCGAGCTGTCTGATAAAGAAGACTGCGACCGGCGTCCATCTTTGCCTTCATGCGAGAGAGCATATCGTAAACTGCCGGGAATGTGATAATCTTCTTGCCGAATTGCTCGCGCTCACGGGCGTACGCCAATCCCTCGTTATAAGCTTCCTGCTCGACACCGACACTCTGTGCGGCAATACCGAGACGGGCACCGTTCATAAGGCTCATGACGTACTTGATAAGTCCGAGACGACGCTCACCGCAAAGCTCGCACTTAGCGTTCTTGAATACGAGCTCACAGGTTGGAGAGCCGTGGATACCAAGTTTGTTCTCTATGTGACGAACTGTTACGCCGCCATCGCGCTTGTCGTAGATGAACATCGACAGTCCGCGGCCGTCGTGAGTTCCTTCCTCAGAGCGTGCCAGTACGAGATGGATGTCGGAATCACCATTTGTTATGAAACGCTTAACGCCGTTCAAACGCCATGTACCATCTTCGTCCTGCGTGGCTTTCAACATAACGTGCTGCAAGTCGGAACCTGCATCAGGCTCAGTGAGGTCCATTGACATCGTCTCACCCTTACTGATGCGAGGAATATACTTCTCCTGCTGCTCCTTGGAACCGAACTCGTAGAGAGTATCGATACAGCTCTGAAGCGACCAAACGTTCTGGAAACCAGCATCAGCAGCACTGATAACCTCCGACAACATTGAGAAAACAGTGTTCGGAATGTTAAGTCCACCGAAACGGCGAGGCATAGATATGCCCCAAAGTCCTGCCTTACGCGTAGCGTCAAGGTTCTCGTAGGTCTTGCTTGCGTACTTCATGCGACCGTCAACGAGGTGCGGTCCCTCGAGGTCAACGTCCTCAGAGTTAGGCTCTATGATGTTAGCGGCAACGTCACCGGTAATCTCCAGCAAGCGCTTATAGTTCTCGATGGCATCGTCGTAGTTGACTGGTGCATCAGCATACGTATCCTTATCGGCATAGTCGCGCTCCTTCAGCTCGACAATGCGCTTCATCAGAGGATTGTTCAGGTGGAATGCAATCTCTGGATGGTCTGTATAGTAATTTGCCATAATTATATTATGTGAAGAACGAAGAGTGACGAACGAAGAATTAAATAGTGAAGTTGATTCATCGTTCTTGACTCTTCAGACCTCGTTTTATTTACTGTTTTGTTTATAATACTTTATTAACTTCGGTATGACATCTTCCACAGTGCCGTTGATGACGTAGTCGGCAATCTTGTTGATTGGCGCATCCGGGTCGCTGTTTATAGAGATAATGATACCTGCATCCTGCATTCCGGCGATGTGCTGTATCTGTCCGCTGATGCCGCAAGCAATGTAAACCTTCGGGTGAACGGTAACACCAGTCTGTCCAATCTGCCTGTCGTGGTCTACCCAACCTGCGTCTACGGCTGCGCGACTTGCACCAACCTCAGCGTGAAGTTCCTTTGCAAGCTGGAAGAGCATATCGAAACCTTCCTTCGAACCCATACCGTATCCACCGGAAACGACGATAGCTGCACCCTTAAGATTATTCTTTGCAGCCTCAACATGGCGGTCGATGACCTGCACAGCGTATGATGCCGGGTCGACATACTTCGTTACATCAGGGTAAACGACTTCTCCCTTAGCCTTTCCTTCATACAAAGCCTTCTGCATAACACCGCTACGAACGGTTGCCATCTGTGGACGATGGTCAGGGTTAACGATAGTAGCAACGATGTTGCCACCGAACGCCGGGCGAATCTGATATAACAGATGGTCGTAGTGTTTGTTGTTTTTCCTATCGTCGTAGTCACCTATTTCGAGCTGAGTGCAGTCCGCTGTCAGTCCGCTGGTAAGCGATGACGACACACGAGGACCAAGGTCACGACCGATAACGGTAGCGCCGAGGAGCGCAATCTGCGGTTTTTCCTCCTTGAAGAGGTTCACGAGGATGTCGGTATGTGGTGCAGACGTGTACGGGAAGAGTCCTTCACCGTCGAAAACATACAACTTGTCGACGCCATAAGGCAGAATCTGGTCTTCCACCTTGCCCTTTATACCGGTGCCAGCGACAACAGCCTCTAGGTCAACACCAAGTTCATTGGCAAGCTTGCGTCCCTTTGTCAGCAATTCCTGAGAGACCTCTGCAACTGTGGTCTTCTCTATTTCGCAATATACAAAAACGTTATTCATATAATTAAGTTTGTGAGTTCGTGAGTTTGTGAGTTTTTGAGTACCGTGTTCCTGAGAAAGATTTATGAGCTTGTAAGTTAAAAATCAATTTGTACTTGTCGCTACATTAAACCCGCTTAAGAACTAAAGAACTTAAAAACTAACAAACTAAACAACTCATCCTATAATTTTTTCGTCCAACAATTCCTTTACAAGTCCCTCAATGTCGGCATCGTTTGAAGTCAGCGTCTTGCTCTCCTTAGCCTGGAAGACGATGTTCTTTACAGTCTTAACCTTCGTCGGTGAGCCTGCAAGACCACACTGGTCGTAGTCGGCACCACAATCAGCGATACTCCACTGGCCAAGCGTGAGATACGGACGGGTTTCATACAGCGAAGCCCAAGGTTCATCGCCTTTGCGCTCCATTGGGCAAGTTGCATACTTGTACTTCATCACCAGCTTTGCGTTGCAAGGACGTGCAGGTGCAGCCGTGCCGTTAACGGTAACGAGAACAGGCAGCGGAGCGACAACAGTCTCAACACCACCGTCGATGTGGCGGCGTATTGTAGCCTTGCCATCCTCAACCTTGAGGATTTCCTCAGCGTACGTTACCTGGTTCAATCCCAGCTTCTGAGCGACCTGCGGACCAACCTGTGCGGTATCACCATCGATAGCCTGGCGACCACCGACAACCAAATCGATAGGACCTGTTACCGAAGCAATCTTCTCAATACCCTTAGAGAGGAAGTAGGAAGTTGCCAATGTATCGGCACCGGCACTCTTTCTGTCGGTGAGCAGATAGCCATAGTCGGCACCACGGTACAGTCCCTGGCGGATAATCTCACCTGCACGGGGAGGGCCCATGGTAAGCATTGTTACTGTAGAGCCAGGGAACTGGTCCTTAAGACGCAGTGCCTGCTCGAGAGCGTTCAAGTCTTCTGGATTGAAAATGGCGGGTAAAGCGGCACGGTTAACGGTGCCTTCAGCTGTCATAGCATCCTTACCCACATTTCGTGTGTCTGGTACTTGCTTGGCAAGTACTACAATGTTTAATTTCATACGAAATATTAATATGTTATGCTTAGTTTCTAATTTATCGGCGCAAAGGTACTAAGTTTTTACTCCTCAACAAAATAAAACATCTTAAAAGTGCACAAAACCAACTTCTTTGTGCACACAATGAAAGTTTTGTGCAATACAAACGACGCTTTTGCGATATTATTTTGAAGGTATATGATTTTGTGTTATGGATTATAATCACTATCTTTGCATGACGTAAGAAGTAAGGAAAAGAAAATGATTGACAGGGCTACAATAGACCGGATAATGGACGCGACCAACATTGTTGACGTCGTTTCAGACTTCGTGACACTGAAGAAACGCGGTGCCAACTACATCGGTCTGTGCCCGTTCCACGACGACACCCACCCGTCATTTTCCGTTTCGCCATCCCGAGGAATATGTCACTGCTTCACGTGCGGCAAAGGTGGCAACGCAGTAAACTTCCTCATGCAGCTCGAAAACCTGTCCTACCCTGACGCTTTACGCTGGTTGGCGCGCAAATACAATATTGAAATACGCGAGAAGGAACTCACCGCCGAGGAGAAAAAGCAGGAAACCGAACGCGAATCGATGTTCCTTGTGAACGAGTGGGCATTGAAATATTTTGAAAACATCCTCCACAACGACCCCGACGGTAAGGCAATAGGACTCCAGTACTTCCGAAGCCGCGGCTTCCGCGATGATACCATTGCCAAGTTCCACCTCGGCTACTCCCTCATGGACCGCCGCGCAATGTCGACGGCAGCTTTGAAGGAAGGCTACAAGAAGGAGTTTCTCATCAAGACAGGACTGTGCTACCAACGCGACAACGGCGAACTTGTCGACCGTTTCGCAGGCAGAGTCATCTTCCCATGGTTCAGTTTGAGCGGCAAGGTAGTAGGCTTCAACGGACGCGTACTCGACTCCCGCACACACGGAGTCAGCCAGAAATATGTCAATTCACCGGATTCCGAGATATACCATAAAGGCGAAGAGCTTTTCGGACTTAACCAGGCAAAGCAGAGCATACGAAAGGCTGACAGCGTGATACTCGTTGAAGGTCAGGCTGACGTTATCAGTATGTCGCAGAGTTCAGTAGAGAATGTCGTGGCAGGCTCAGGCACCGCGCTCACGCAACAGCAGATACGCAAGCTCCACCGCTTCACCGACAACATCACACTCATATACGATGGCGACGACGCCGGCGTCAACGCAGCCCTCAAGAACAGTGACCTCATCCACACCGAAGGCATGAATGTGAAGGTACTGTTCCTTCCCGACGGTCAGGACCCTGATGATTTCTCGAAGAGCCACACACCTGAAGAGCTGCGCAAGTTCATCGACGACAACTCGACCGACTCCATTTTGTTCCGCATCGAGCACACCCTCAAGGGCGTGACCGACCCCATTAAGCGTTCGACGGCCATCAATGCCGTCGTCCAGAGCATCGCCATCGTCCGCGACCCGATACTCCGCGACACCTACGTAAGGGAATGCTCGCAACGCACCGGAGTCCCCGAGGAGACGCTGATACAGCAGATGAACCGCGTCATTCGCCACAACATCGACGAGCGCCGCAAGCAAAAGGAGCGCGAAGAGGCACGCGAGAACTTCCAGCAACAGCAGCAGGTACCGCAGCAGGACGCCACGGCAACCACTGCGGCAGCGTCCTCCCCCATCCCGCAACCTGCCACTTTCACCCGCGCAACGGCAGAGGAGCAGACCTCAAAGGTCGAGGACTTGCTCATGGAAGCTATCATCCGCTACGGCAACAAAATCATATTCCACAACGTCGAGAACGAAACGACGGGCGAAAAGACCAACCTCACCGTGGCGCAGTACGTTGCCTATGACCTTAGACTTGACGGACTGTCGTTCTCCAGCCCAACTTACAACAAGATTCTGCAAGAGGCTGTGGAGCAGAGCGGCAACCCCGACTTTGAGCCAGTCACTTATTTCTCCCACCATCCGAACATAAACATCGCGACGATAGCGTCCCGCATGAGCGTCGACAAGTTCCAACTGTCGGACAGTCTCAAGATAAACTACGACGAGAAGGACATACGCGACGGCGTACTTCACATGATACTCGACTTTCGTCTGAACTATGTCGAGACGCATCTGGAGGAAATCCGCAAGCAACTGATGCAAACAAAGGACAACGAAAAGATGATGCAGCTGATGTCGGAGTTCCAGAAGATGCAGCAGATACGCAACATTCTCGCCCAGAAGGTAGGCTCGAACATCGTTTTATAACTAAAAGAGAAACCACCGCCCGACACCCTGTACATTTCCATCCAACACCCAAGAACAATGCTATACATCCACTGGCTGATACTCGTCATATACTTCTTCATCGTTGTCGGAACGATGATAGCAATCCTTATGGACAACCGTCAGCCGGCAAAGACAATGGCATGGCTGCTAGTTCTGTGGTTCATACCGTTGCTGGGCATTGTGCTTTACTTCTTCTTCGGGCAGAACATACGGCGCGAGAGGACTATTTCGAAGAAGAGTCTCGACCAACTGACGAAGCGCTCGATGCTCGAATTCGTCGAGCAAAAGAACCTTCAGTTGCCCGAGAAGCACCGTAAGCTAATCGACCTCTTCACCGACCAGCAGTGGGCGCTGCCGTTCCAAGGCAATGAAGCCGACATCTACACCGACGGCTACCAGTTCTTTCCCGCTTTGTTGAAAGAGATAGCCGCCGCCAGGCACCACATCCACATTGACGTTTTTATCTTCGACGACGACCCATTGGGACGTCTCATCGCCGACGCACTCATCGACAAGGCTCGCCAGGGTGTTGAAGTGCGTGTCATCTACGACGACGTAGCATGCTGGAAAGTCCCAAACCGCTTCTATGAGCGTATGCGTGAGGAAGGCATCGAGGTACATCCCTTCATGCCGGTGAAGTTTCCAGCCTTCACGAGCAAGGCCAACTACCGCAACCACCGCAAGGTAATCGTCATCGACGGACGTGTAGGCTTCATCGGCGGAATGAACATCGCGCTTCGCTACGTGAAAGGAATAGGAAAGGGAAGCCATTATCAGCCGTGGCGCGACACGCACATGCGCATCCGTGGAACAGCCGTATACGCCTTGCAGCGCACATTCCTTGTCGACTGGTACTTCGTCGACAGCACACTGATAACGAACCGCACGTACTACCCCGCCAACATAGCGATGCCGGGAATATGCCTGACACAAATTGTATCGAGCAACCCTACTGACCCGTGGCCTACCATTGAGCAAGGCTACGTGAAAATTCTGACGAATGCCGAGAGGTATGTCTACATGGAGACGCCGTACTTCATGCCGACGGAGCCGATACTCTTCGCAATGCGGACGGCAGCACTGTCGGGCGTGGACGTACGCCTCATGCTGCCGTTACATGGTGACTCGAAACTCGTCGAGTGGGCTTCGACGTCATACGTCATGGAGACTGTGGAGGCGGGAGTGAAAATTCTGCTTTACGAAAAGGGCTTCAACCACAGCAAACTGCTCGTCTGCGATGATACGGTATCTACCTGCGGCTCACTGAATATCGACTTCCGTAGCTTCGAGCACGACTTCGAATGCAATGCGTTCTTCTACGATGCTGACATGACGGCACGCCTTAAGCAGGTCTTCGAGGACGACGAAGCGCAGTGCATCCCTCTCGAACAGATCAAGGAAGTGGAACATCGCTCGTTCCTGATACGACTCCTCGAAAGTCTTGTCAGACTCCTTTCGCCACTCATGTGATATTGAAATATTGAAAAAATGAAGGAATGAAAGAAGAGGAAAAGCAACTGGAACAGCTCTTTATACACTGCAACAACAAATACTTCGACGGCAAGCTGCCCGTGCCGAAGCTGCGTATCTCACACGCAAAGACACGCCTCGGCACCATGTCGTGCAAGCGGACAATGAAGAAAAACAGTGGGATAATGGCATGGATGACCGGTAAGAGCAAGTCGATGCACATGACTTTCACCGACTTTCAGATAAGCATTTCTGACTACTACATAATGACCGACGAACAGCGTGAGGACATTATGATACACGAAATGATACACTACAGCATAGCATACACGGGACTGCGCGACACAGCACCCCACGGAGTGGTTTTCCGCGGGATGATGGATGCAATAAACAGGAAGTACGGTCGCCACATCAGCGTCATGACAACGACGAAGGGTTGGCAACCGCGTGTGGCACCAAAGCCGGTGAGGTTCCTTGTCCTCGGGCTTCACATGCGCACGGGCGAATACTTTCTCTCATCGGTCAACCGCTCATTTGCAGGACGATTGGAACTGCAAATAAGCCGACTTCGTGAGGTTGAGAGCCACAGATGGATAGAGACAACCGACGAATACTTCCGCAACTTCCCGCGCGTACGTTCCCTCCGCGGGCGCCGTGTGACAAAAGCTGTGTTCGAAAGCAAGGTCGGCAGCCTTGTCGTTAACCCTTGACTTCAACATAAATGAAACCACTATCGTGACCGGTACTGAGCCGTGTGATGACGATGGTGTACGTGTGGTTGTTGAACTCGTGCAGATATGTCTCCTTTAGTTCGCCCGCCTCTTCTACCTTATGCACCGGAGTGACGCACTTGTACTGCCATGCGAAACCGTCGCAGACCATGTTCAGCACTTTCTTCTCCGTGGTATATTCTATCGTACTCCAAGCTTCGGTGTTCGACGGATTGCGTTGCAGACTCTGGATCCTACCGTAATTCATCGGCGTAAGAAACTTAGAGACATCCATCAGTACCGTCATTGCGTCGCAGGTACTGTCTTTCTGAGTAGCAACAGTGTCTTTTTCAACTGAAAATGTGGTAGTGGCAGCCGAGAAGCCACTAACAGCGGCTAATAGCATAAGGGCAGTAAATAGCATTCTCATAATCGTATTATATATTAATGTATAGCGAATAGTAATTTCACGGTTACAAATTTTGCATTTTTTCTAACAATTTACAAAGGAATATCCCTATTCTGTCAAGGAATATCCCTAAAAAGAACGGTGGCAAGCTGTTAGCCTGTCACCGTTCACTAGTTTTTGTATTATCCTTAAAGCTCGCACAATGCGACAACCTTGTCGACAGCTGCCTGCAAGCCGTCCTTGTCCTTGCCGCCTGCCTGGGCATAGTGTGGCTGACCGCCACCGCCACCCTTTATGAGCTTGGCAGCCTCCCGGACAATCTTGCCGGCATTCAAATTGTGCTCTTTCACCATATCTTCAGAGAACATAACGCTGAGCATTGGCTTGTCATTGCTGACCGAGCCGATGACGCAAACCAGATGCTCCGGTATTGCCTCACGCACCTTGAAGACCAAATCCTTGGCGGAGTTAGCCTCAACGGGCAGTATAGCCTTGACAACACTTACCCCGTTGACATCAGTAGCACTCTCAACGAGTTTCTTCTTCAACTGTTCTACCTTCTGCTGGCGGAACGCTTCGACTTCCTTCTTCAAGTTGCTGTTCTCGTCAATCGACTTGCGGATAGCTGCCTGCAAGTCCTTGGCGTTGTTGAAGAGGTCGCGGATTTCGCGCAAAGTATCCTCAACGGTATACAAAGCCTCTTCGGCAGCCTTGCCGGTGACAGCCTCTACACGGCGGATACCTGCTGCGACACTACTTTCTGAGATTATCTTGAAGAAGCCTATGTGACCCGTGCTTTTGACATGGATACCGCCACAGAACTCGACAGACGGTCCGAAGCGGACGACGCGTACCTTATCGCCATACTTCTCGCCAAAGAGGGCGATGGCGCCGAGCTTGCGTGCCTCGTCGATAGGTGTGTCGCGGTGTTCGTCGAGTGGCAAATCCTGACGTATCATCTTGTTGACGATGCGCTCAACCTCGCGCAACTTGTCGTCGCTGACCTTCTCGAAGTAATTGAAATCGAAGCGAAGAATCTTGTCATCGACGTATGAGCCGCGCTGTTCGACCTGATCTCCGAGAACCTGCTTCAGTGCATAGTCGAGCAGGTGGGTTGCGGTGTGGTTGCAAGCGCTGCCCTCACGTTTCTCGCTGTCGACCTTTGCCACGAAGTCGGCATTCGGATTCTCAGGCAATTGCTTGATAATATGTATGCTCTGGTTGTTTTCTCTCTTGGTGTCGATGACCTGTACGGTCTCATTAGCTGACTCGAGAACTCCCTTGTCTCCTACCTGACCACCCATTTCACCATAGAACGGGGTATAGTCGAGCACTACTTCGTAGAAGGACTTCTTTTTCTGGACAACCTTACGGTAGCGGAGGATGTGGCACTCGTACTCGTCGTAGTCGTAGCCGACAAACTGCTGTTCGCCATCACGCAGTACCACCCAGTCGCCATTTTCGACGGCGGCAGCGTTGCGGGCACGTGCCTTCTGCTTGGCCATCTCCTCGTCGAAGCCTTTCTCGTCGACACTGTATCCGTTCTCACCAAGTATCAGTTCGGTCAAGTCGAGAGGGAAGCCGTAGGTATCGAACAGACGGAATGCCTTCGTGCCTTCGAGCTGCTTCGTTCCGTCAGCCTTCATCTCGTCCATATCGGCAGAAAGGAGTTCGATTCCATTCTCAAGTGTACGGAGGAAGCTCTCCTCTTCCTGCTTCATGACGCGACCGATAAGCTCTTGCTGTGCACGGAGCTCTGGATAGGCGTCGCCCATCTCGTGGACGAGAACCGGCAGAAGCTTGTACATGAATGCCTTCTTCTGGTCGAGGAAGGTGTATGCGTAACGTACGGCACGGCGAAGGATACGGCGGATAACGTAGCCAGCCTTGGCATTGCCGGGCAGCTGCCCGTCGGCGATGGCGAAGGCAACAGCACGCAGGTGGTCGGCAACGACACGGATGGCGATGTCGACTTTCTCCTCCGGAGTAACACCCTCACCGTTAGGTCCTTCAGGGAATGTATGGTTATACTTCTTGCCCGACAGGCGCTCTATCTCCGAAATGACAGGCGTGAAGATGTCGGTGTCGTAATTGGAGTTTTTATTCTGAAGCAGACGAACTAGGCGCTCGAAGCCGAGACCGGTATCGATGACGTGCATCTTCAGCGGCTCCAGGCTTCCGTCAGCCTTGCGGTTGTACTGCATGAAGACGATGTTCCATATCTCGATGACCTGCGGGTGGTCCTTGTTGACGAGTGTTTCGCCCGGCACCTTAGCCTTTTCTTCCTCTGAACGGAAGTCGATATGTATCTCAGAGCATGGTCCGCAAGGTCCGGTGTCACCCATTTCCCAGAAGTTGTCGTGCTTGTTGCCGTTGACGATGTGGTTTTCCGGGAAATGCTTGCGCCAGTATCCGGCAGCCTCATCATCGCGGCTGATGTTCTCAGAAGGGTCTCCTTCGAACACGGTGACGTACAAATCCTTTGGGTCGAGGTGCAAAACGTCGACAAGATACTCGTAGGCGTAGTCGATAGCGCCTTCTTTGAAGTAGTCGCCGAAGCTCCAGTTGCCGAGCATTTCGAACATCGTGTGGTGGCTAAGGGCTGAATCGCGGCCCACTTCCTCAAGGTCGTTGTGCTTGCCGCTGACGCGAAGGCACTTCTGCGAGTCGGTGCGGCGGCGTGGCTCTGGCTCTTTGGTTCCGAGTATAATGTCCTTCCACTGGTTCATACCGGCATTGGTGAACATCAGCGTTGGGTCGTCCTTGACGACAATAGGGGCTGACGGCACTATGACATGTCCTTTCGACTCGAAGAACTTAAGGTATGATTCGCGGATTTCGTTTGCTGTCATCATTGTTTTATTGTAATTTTATTGAATATTCGGACGCAAAGGTACAAAAAATAGGTGACTAAAGTTTACAGACCAAAAACTTTTTATTAACTTTGCCAAAGATTTGGCTACACGACACATAAAAACGTACAGATTATGGCTGAAAACACGGAGAAACCGACTAAGATATACTACTCCATCAAGGAGGTTGCTGAGATGATGAACGTATCGGAGAGTCTTCTGCGATACTGGGAGAGCGAGTTCCCGCATCTTCGTCCGAAGACGACGGGCAACCGTGTGCGCCAGTACACTCAGAAAGACATCAACCAGATTAAGATTATCTACAATCTGGTGAAGGTGCGTGGCTTCAAACTCGCCGCTGCCCGCAAGATGATACAGGCGAACCGTGCCGGTGCCAACAAGAGCCAGGAGGTCATCGACAGCCTCATCTCTGTCCGCGACCAACTCAAGGAACTGAAAAAGCAGCTCGACGGACTGGTATAACGCCACACCAAAATCCTACATCAAAACTACTACTAACTATCTCTACGTGATTATTATCTTAACATCGGCTTAATCGTACCTACACAAAGGTTACAGCACTTATTATTTGACCCTCCACAAACATCCAATGCAGCGGCGGCCCTTGTGGCTGCCCGATCGCCTTGAAAAGGCGAATGATTATGTCATTTCATTATAACTACTAATATAAAGTACCGATACACATATATGTCTTTATGTCATTATGTCCTAAATCTATTCGGTCTTTCAGCCCGCAGGGGCGTCCACGAGGGACGCCCCTGCGGTGGGTGGCATTGCTGTTGT